>NZ_RAWG01000026.1 GCF_003611735.1 Corallococcus sicarius
GCAGGGCCCGTGGGCGCGGGGGGGACCGCGGCCGGTGCCCGGCCGGCGAGGGCGCCTCCTTCAATCCACTTGAGCAGCGTCGCGTACTCCGCGGACTCCGCCGCGAAGGCCTTCTTGCCTCCGTGAAACGTCGCTCCGGTGCCCTTCTTGAGCAGCGGGCTCTGCGCCGCGTCGGCGGTCTTCACGAAGCGCAGGGTGGACTCGTAGTCCTCCGGTCCGCCCCGCAGCACCCACTTGGACCTGCCCGCGTTGCCCTCGGGGCGGTGGCAGGAGGCGCACTGCTTCTCGAGGACCGGCCGTGCGTCCTCCGTGAAGGTCAGCGCGCGCGGCCTGGCCGTGCCGGGCACGGGTCTGGACGGCGGCGGGGCGGGAGCCCGGGGCGTCCCCGGGGGCGCGGCGGTGGCTTCGGCCGGCTCGGTGACGCCCGCGTCGGGAGCCGCCTCCACGCGGGCCGGTGGCGCCGCGGGCTTCTTGACCCCCAGCCGTTCCTGGAGCTGTCGCCGCTTCTCCTCCTGCGACTGCGCCTGCGCGGGACGGGGCACGGCCAGCAGCAGCGCGCAGAGGCACAGCGTCCAGCGGCCCAGGTCAGCGAGGCGCATGGCAGGCCTCGCAGCTCAGGGTGCGCACGGCCTTGGCGGCCTGTCCGTCGTGGCAGCTCCCACAGTAGCGGCCCTCCCGCATGTCCTGATGGGTGAAGCCCAGCGGCGCCTGGGGAAACGCACCGGGGTGGCAGCTGTAGCAGTGCTGGGCGTTGTGGGCCCAATGCGAGAACAGGGCCGGCGCGGGCGTGGTGCGCTCCTTGAGCGGAGGGATGCGGACGTCCTGGGGCGCGTTCACGGCGAAGATGGGCGTCGTGACCAGGAGGAGGGCGCAGAGCCCCACCTGCCACCGCCACCTTCGTAGGAGGACGAGGCTCATAGGGCCTTCTTCTCCTTCAGGACCCGCCAGACGGTGACCGCATAGAGCAGGACGCCCACCAGCACGAGCGGCACGCCCACCGCGGCGAACACCACGAAGGTCAGCGGGGTCCAGAACACGGTGGCGAACAACTGCACCAGCAGTCCCGCGAGGACGAAGAGTGCTGCGATCCGGATGCGTTTCGCGTGTCCCATGGTCACTCCGGCTGCCAGAAGTTCTGGGCCTTCACGCCCTCCAGGTCGTGCGCGAGGTCATGGCAGGTCAGGCACGAGCGTGCCCCGCTCTGGAGCTCCGCCCGGTGCTCCCGGTGCGGCTCCACCTCCAGGAAGGGACGCGCATCGTTGTGGCAGTGGAGGCAGTTGTAGTTGGGATACGGCTGGTAGAGCCGGGGCTGCGGAGGAATGGTCCCGAAGTAGTGGACCCAGACGTGGCGCAGGCCGTTGAGCTTGGCCTTCGCGTCTCCGAAGAGCGCGTAGTCGGTGTGGCAGGCGTAGCAGGTGGCGTCGCGGCTGATGAGCCGCTTCTGGTAGTGGACCGCCGCCAGCGCGTTGGCGTTGTCCACGAACAGGCTCTTCCCGTACGGCTCCATCTCATGACAGTCCATGCAGAACTGCGTCTGGCTGGATTCGCTCACGCCCACCGCGACGCCCGCGCCGCTGACGACCAGCGGGAGGAGGCCCAGCCCTCCGAGCAGCACGAGGTGACCCAGGCGGCTCTCGGTGAGGAACCCGGCGGAGTAGGCGATCAGCGCCACCAGCACGACCACCGCGATGACTATGGGAATCAGGATGGCGAGCAGGTGGGTCTCCTTGCGCAAAGCCTACTGCAATCCTCATGACGTACGGCTCCGAAATCAGGACTTCATGATCCCAGCGCAAGGATTGCGCGGCCCCGGGGGAAGACGCGCAAGGATTGCGCCCTCCGGTGTGCTCCAGGGGCTGCCGCGCCCGTCACCGGGTAACAGATGTGCCGGGCTCCGGTGCTTGGTGCGCACACCGCGAATCTTCCTGGAGGACTTCAGATGTTCACCCATCGCTTGGGTCGACGTGTGCTTGGCGCAACGCTGTTGCTGTGGTTTTCGGGTTGCGAGAAGGATGACGGCCCGCTCTGTGATCGGCTCGCGCCCCAGTTGCAGGACGCGCTCGAGGAGGCCGCCTCGGCCGGGGATCTCCCCGGGGTCACGGCATCACTGCGTCTCCAGGACTGTGCGTGGCGGGGCTCGGCGGGCGTCTCCAGGGTGGAGCCCGCCACCGGGATGAAGGTCGAGGACCGGTTGCGCGTGGGCAGCATCACCAAGAGCTTCGTCGCCGTGGTGGCACTGCAGCTCCAGGCCGAAGGGAGGCTGTCCCTGGATGCGCCGCTGGCGACCTGGGTGCCGGACTTTCCCCGCGCGGACCGCATCTCCGTGCGCCAGCTCCTCAACCACACGAGCGGTGCGTTCAACTACACCCAGAGCCAGGACTTCCTCGCCCAGGTCGAGGCGAGCCCCGGCAAGACGTGGACCTCCGAGGAGCTCATCGCCTACGGCGCCGCGAAGTCCCCCTCCTTCGAGCCAGGGGCGCGCTGGGAGTACTCCAATACCAACTACATCCTCCTCGGCCACATCCTCGAGTCGGTGACGGGGACGCCGCTGGCGCAGCAGCTTCGCGCGCGCATCCTCGAGCCCCTGGACCTGGACAGCACGGGGCTGGACGGCGCCGAGCCGCTGCCGCCCCTCGCCGCGCGGGGCTATTCGCGGGACCCGGGCGATGGCGCCTGGAGGGACTTCACGGACTTCATCCATCCGTCCGCGGCCGGCGGGGCCGGTGCCCTGGTCTCCAGCGCCGACGACCTCAGCGCCTTCTACCAGGCCCTCTTCGAGCGCTCGCTGCTCGCCCCGGCGCAGCTCGCGGAGATGACGGACTGGGTGGCGACACCCATCCCCACCCTGCCCGGGTATGGCCTGGGCCTGGTGCGGGCCGTCACTCCCGTGGGGGCTGGCCATGGCCATGACGGCGAAATCCCCGGGTTCTCCGCCCTGGCCTTCTACCTGCCCGAGCGCAAGGCCTCCCTCGCGGTGCTGACCAACCGCGAGAGGGCCGACGTGTCGGCTGTCACCGGGAGGCTGCTGGAGGTGCTCGCCAGGGAGTGAGGCGCGGCGCTCGCCACGGCTCTTCCTCCCGGTGGAGGAATCGGGTCCACTTGGTGCCCCTCCACGAACGGGTGCCTGCTCCATGACGAAGAAGACGGCTGCTTCCGATGTGAACCCGATGGGCCTCTCCCGCCGCACGCTCCTCGGGGCCGCGGCGGCCGTGACGGGAGTGCTGTCCGCCCGGGATGCGCGCGCCGCCGCGCCGACCGCCGCCGCGCCCGGGGCCTTCGCGCTCGAGGAGGCGACGGTGGCGGAGCTGCGCGCGGGCCTGGAGTCCGGCAAGCACACCGCGCGTGGGCTGACGGAGGCCTACCTCGCGCGCATCCGTGCGCTCGACCGCACCGGGGAGCTGCCGCTGTGCTCGGTCATCGAACTGAACCCCGAAGCGCTCACGCTGGCCGACGCGCTGGATGCCGAGCGCAAGGCGAAGGGTTCGCGCGGGCCGCTGCACGGCATCCCCGTGCTCATCAAGGACAACATCGCCACGGCGGACAAGATGCAGACCACCGCGGGTTCGCTCGCGCTGGTGGGTGCCGTGCCCTCGCGCGACGCCTTCATCGTGGAGCGGCTGCGCGCCGCGGGCGCCGTCCTCCTGGGCAAGACGAACCTCAGCGAGTGGGCCAACTTCCGCTCCACGCACTCGACCAGCGGCTGGAGCGGGCGTGGCGGTCTGTGCCGCAACCCCTACGCACTCGACCGGACCCCTTCCGGTTCCAGCTCCGGCTCGGGCGCGGCCACCGCGGCCAACTTCTGCGCCGTGTCGGTGGGCACGGAGACGGACGGCTCCATTGTCTCGCCCGCGTCCGCGTGTTCGCTGGTGGGCTTGAAGCCCACGGTGGGGCTCGTCAGCCGCGCGGGCATCATCCCCATCTCTTCGACCCAGGACACCGCGGGCCCCATGACGCGCACCGTGGCGGACGCCGCGGCGCTGCTCAGCGTGCTCGCGGGCGAGGACCCACGCGACGCGGCCACCGCCGCGGGCAGGGGCCGCGCCCATCCGGACTACACGAAGTTCCTCGACCCCAAGGGGCTCGCGGGTGCGCGCATCGGTGTGCCGCGTGAGCGCTTCTTCGGCTACCACCCGGCCACGGACGCCGTCGTGGAGCGCGCGCTCGAACTGATGAAGGCGCAGGGGGCCGTGCTGGTGGACCCCGTGATGATGCCCAACGCGGCGAAGCTCGACGAGCCGGAGCTGGAGGTGCTGCTGTATGAGTTCAAGGCGGGCCTGGAGGCCTGGCTCGCACAGCTGGGGGAGGGCGCCCCCGTGCGGACGCTCGCGGACCTCATCGCCTTCAACGAGAAGAACCGCGAGCGCGAGATGCCCTACTTCGGCCAGGAGCTGCTGCTCCAGGCGCAGAAGAAGGGCCCGCTCACCGACGCCGCCTACAAGAAGGCGCTCGCCGCATGCCGCCGCTACTCCCGCGCCGAGGGCCTGGACGCGGTGATGGACAAGCACAAGCTGGATGCGCTCGTGGCCCCGACCCAGGCCCCGGCGGGTCCCATCGACCTGGTGCTGGGCGACCACTGGCTGGGCAGCAGCTCCACGCCCGCCGCCGTGTCCGGCTACCCGACCCTCACCGTGCCCGCGGGCGACGTGCACGGGCTGCCGGTGGGCGTGTCCTTCATTGGCCGCGCCTGGAGCGAGCCCGTGTTGCTCAAGCTCGCGTACTCCTATGAGCAGGCCTCGCACGCGCGGCGCAAGCCGACGTTCGCCCGGAGCGTGGACCTGCGCGGCGCGTAGCGGAAGGGGGCCGGCCCGTGTCGCGCGGATGCAAGGCCTGCGCGGCCCTGGCTCGGGAGCGCAACGGTTGCGGCCCTTGAGGAGGGCGCCCAGGCGGGGGAGGGCGCGGCATGAGCGTTGCTTTTGCCCCGGCGCAAGATGGACGCGCTCTTCCTTCACCGCCTGCAGTTCGCCAGCACCACGCTGTACCACTTCCTCTTCGTCCCGCTGACCCTCGGGCTGTCGCTGCTGGTCGCGGTGATGCAGACGCTCTGGTTCCGGACCGGAGATGACACCTACCGGCAGATGGTGAAGTTCTGGGGGAAGCTCTTCCTCCTCAACTTCGCGATGGGAGTGGTCACCGGCATCGTCCAGGAGTTCCAGTTCGGGATGAACTGGTCGGAGTACTCGCGCTTCGTCGGCGACATCTTCGGGGGACCGCTGGCCATCGAAGCGCTGATGGCCTTCTTCGTGGAGTCCACGTTCATCGGGCTGTGGATCTTCGGCTGGGAGCGGCTGTCCAGGCGCGTGCACCTCGCGTGCATCTGGATGGTCGCCATCGCGTCGAACATCTCCGCGTTCTGGATCCTCACGGCGAACTCCTTCATGCAGGAGCCCACGGGCTACGTGCTGCGCAACGGCCGCGCGGAGATGGTGGACTTCTTCGCGCTGGTGACCAACCCGCACCTCTGGGTGCAGGTGCCCCACGTCTTCTTCTCCGGCCTCTGCACCGGGGCGTTCGTCGTGATGGGCGTGAGCGCCTTCCACCTGGCGCGGAGGACGGAGCGGCACGACGTCTTTGCCCGCTCGCTGCGGATGGGCGTGGTGGCAGGGTGCGTGGGCACCGTGATGGTGATGATGGCGGGCCACACGCAGGCGCAGCACATGGTGAAGGCACAGCCGATGAAGATGGCGGCGGCCGAAGCGCTGTGGACGAGCGAGGACCCGGCGTCCTTCTCCCTCTTCACCGTGGGCAACGAGCGCGAGCAGCGGGACGTCTTCTCCGTGCGCATCCCGTCGCTGTTGAGCGTCCTCGCCTACAACCGGACCGACGGGCGGGTGGAGGGGCTGCATGAACTCCAGGCGCAGTACGTCGCGAAGTATGGCCCGGGGGACTACGTGCCGCCGGTGGCCATCACCTACTGGAGCTTCCGCGCCATGGTCGGAGGCGGCGTGGCGATGCTGGCGCTGGCCTTCCTGGGGCTCTTCCGGTTCTACCGGGGCCGGCTGGACGAGCCCGGGCGCTACCTGCGCCTGCTGCCCTGGTGCATCCCGCTGCCCTTCATCGCGAACAGCGCGGGCTGGCTGATGACGGAGGTGGGCCGTCAGCCGTGGATCGTCTTCGGCCTGCTGCGCGTGGAGCAGGGGATGTCGCCCACGGTGTCCTCCGGGATGGTGCTCACGTCGCTCATCGCGTTCACGGCGCTCTACACGGCCCTGCTCGTGCCCTTCTTGTTCCTGATGCGGAAGTTCGCGTTCGGCCCGGCCGCTCCAGCCCATGAGCCCGCGACCGGGCCCGTGCTTGCCCCCTTCTGAAGTCCTCCCTCCGCCTTCCGCAGAGACCTCCGCCTCATGGACCTCAACACCCTCTGGTTCGTCCTCATCGCCGTGCTCTTCGTCGGGTTCCTCGTGCTCGAGGGCTTCGACTACGGCGTCGGCATCCTCCTGCCCATCCTGGGGCGGACCGATGACGAGCGCCGCGGCATCATCAACACGATTGGCCCCTTCTGGGATGGCAACGAGGTCTGGCTGCTCACCGCCGGAGGCGCGCTCTTCGCGGCCTTCCCGCACTGGTACGCCACCCTGTTCAGCGGCTTCTACCTGGCGCTGCTGGTCATCCTCGTCGCGCTCATCCTCCGGGGCGTGGCGTTCGAGTTCCGCAGCAAGCACGAGTCGACGCGCTGGCGGTCCTTCTGGGACGGCGCGCTCTTCTTCGGAAGCGTCGTGCCCGCGCTGCTCTTCGGGGTGGCCCTGAGCAACCTCGCGCGTGGGGTGCCCATCGACGCGAGCAAGAACTTCGTCGGGAGCTTCTTCGACCTGGTGAGCCCGTACGCGCTGCTCTCCGGCGTCACCGCGGTGGCGGTCTTCACGCTGCACGGCGCCCTGTTCCTCTGCCTGAAGTCCGAAGCGCCGCTCCAGGAGCGCGCCCACGCGCTGAGCTTGCGCCTGTGGCCCGTCACGGTCGGGCTCGTGCTGGCCTTCGTGGGGGCAAGCTACGTGAGCACGGACCTCTTCCAGCGGCTGGGCGTCAACCCGGGCGTGGCGCCGGTGGGCGCGGCGGCGGCGCTGCTGTCGGTGGGGTGGCTGCTCCGCGCAGGGCGGCACGGCTGGGCGTTCCTCATGTCCGCCGCGACCATCACCCTGTCGGTCGCCACCCTCTTCGCCGGGCTCTACCCGCGCGTGATGGTGTCCAGCATCGACCCGGCCTTCAGCCTCACCATCTACACGGCCTCCTCGAGCCCCTACACGCTGAAGGTGATGAGCTTCGTCGCGCTGACGTTCGTGCCGCTCGTGCTCGTCTACCAGGCCTGGAGCTACTGGGTGTTCCGTGCGCGGGTCACCCGCGCCCACCTGGAGTACTGAGTGCGCCCCGAACGCCGCCTGGGGGCCCTGGCCCGGGCCCACCGGGGCGCCTTCCTGGCCGCGCTGTCGGTGAGCGCGGTGACGGGCGTGTTCGCGGTGGTGCAGGCCGCGGTCCTGGCCCACCTGCTGGCCCGTGCGTTCCTTGAACGCCCGGAGTGGGAGGCGCTGGGGCCCGGGGTCGGGGCCTTCGCGGCGCTCGTCGTCGCCCGGGCGGTGCTCACGTGGGCCGGGCGGCGGCTGTCGCATCACCTGGCGGCGCGTGTGAAGGCGGCGCTGCATGGGGAACTCCACGCGAAGCTGCTTGCCCTGGGGCCGGCCTTCACGCGGGGCGAGCGCAGCGGGGAGTTGATCGCCACCGCCACGGAGGGCATCGAGCAGCTTGACGCCTTCTTCAGCCGGGTGCTCCCCCAGCGGGTGGTCGCGGGGCTCGTGCCGCTCGGGGTCATCGTGGCGGTGGCGCTGAAGGACGGCGCCTCGGGTGCGCTGCTGGCGGTGGCGGCTCCGTGGGTGCCCGTCTTCATGATCTTGATTGGCAAGCAGGCCCAGGCTCGCAACGAGCGGCAGTGGGTGGAGCTGCGTCGCATGGCGGCGCACTTCCTGGATGTCATCCAGGGCCTGCCGACGCTGAAGCTCGTGGGCCGGAGCAGGTACCAGCTGGAGGTCATCGGACGGATGACGGAGCGCTTCGCGAGCACGACGCTGGGCGTGCTGCGGGTGGCGTTCCTCTCCGCGCTCGTGCTGGAGCTGGTCGCGACGCTGAGCACGGCGCTGCTCGCGGTGACGCTGGGCGTGCGGCTGGTGTCCGGCACGGTGGGCTTCGAGGTGGCGCTGCTCGTCCTGTTGCTCGCGCCGGAGCTCTTCGCGCCGCTGCGGGCGCTGGGAGCGCAGCATCACGCCGGGATGGCGGCGGCCACGGCGGCGGAGCGCATCTTCGCGCTCCTGGACGAACCGTTGACGCGCGCGGAGCGGGCGGCTCCGAGGGCCGTGCCTTCGCGCATGCAGGTCCGCTTCGAGGACGTGACCTGCCAGCCTCCGGGCAGCCCGGTGCCCACGCTCGAAGGCTTCGAACTCACCGTGAGCCCGGGTGAGCGCGTGGCGCTCGTGGGGCCGAGCGGGGTGGGGAAGTCGACCGTCCTCGACCTGCTCCTCGGCTTCCGCGAGCCCAGCCGGGGGCGCATCCTCGTGGACGGCGTGCCGCTCGCGGCGCTGCCGCTGGAGGCCTGGCGCAAGCAGGTGGCCTGGGTCTCACAGTGCCCGTACTTCTTCGACACGACGCTGCGAGACAACCTCCTGCTTGCGCAACCGGGCGCAGCCGATGCGGAGCTGATGCGCATCCTGCGAGAGGTCGAGCTGGGGCCGGTGATTGCACGGCTCCCCCAGGGACTCGATACGCCGCTCGGCGAGCGGGGGCTGCGACTGAGTGGTGGCCAGCGCCAGCGGCTCGCCCTGGCGCGGGCGCTGCTCCAGGACGCGCCGCTGCTGCTGCTGGATGAGCCGACCTCACAGCTCGACGACGTCACCGAGGCGGCGGTGTTGCAGGGCGTGAAGCGGCTCCTTGGCCGTGAGAAGACCCTCTTGCTGGTGACCCACCGGCCCGCGCCGCTGCGGCTCGCGGACCGGGTGGTGGTGCTGTCAGGCAGGGCGCCACGGACCCCGGCGCACACGGCTTCGGCGCTGCTGCACCGCGCTCCGCTCGTGGGGCATTCGTGATGCAAGACACGGGTTCCGGCATGGGCTTGCTCTGGAGCTGGATGCGGGTGACGTGGCCCCGACTCGCGGTCGCGGCGCTGCTCGGGACGCTGACGATTGCCAGCAGCGTGGCGTTGACGGCGGTCTCCGCGGGGTTGATCTGCCACGCGGCCTTGCGGGTGCCGCTCGCGGAGTTGCAGCTCGCCATCGTGGGCGTGCGCTTCTTCGGTCTCTGCCGGGCCGGGCTTCGCTACCTGGAGCGGCTCGTCTCGCATTCGGCCACGTTCGCCCTGCTCGCGAAGATGCGGACGGGCTGCTACCGGGCGCTCGAAGCCATGAGGCCCGCGCAGCTGCGTTCACTCGGACGCGGCGACGTGCTGTCGCGGGTCGTGTCCGACGTGGAGACACTCGAGCACTTCTACCTGCGTGTCGTGGCGCCTCCCGTCATCGCGCTCGCCATCACGCTGCTGACCTCCGCGTTGCTCGCGGGCTGGAGCCCGGCGCTCGGGCTCCGGTCGCTGGCCGTGCTGGGCGTGGGACTCGTGCTCGCGCCGCTCTTGACCTGGCGCTTGAGCCGGGGCGCGGGCGCCGCCGAAGTGCAGGCCCGCGCGAGCCTCAAGGCGGCGTGGGTCGACACGCTTCAGGGGGCCGGGGACCTCCTCCTGCTCGGAGCCCAGGAGCGCATGCGCGCCCGCACCGGCCAGGAGCTGAAGCGGGTCCAGGCCGCCCAGTCCCGGATCGCGAGCGCGGAAGGGGCCGGCAACGCGGTGGGGGTCCTCGTCGGCGGGCTCATCCCCCTGGTGCTCCTGCCCGTCGCGCTGGACCTGGTGCGACGCGGCGACCTGGGCGTCGCGGACCTGGTGATGATGGTGCTCGTGCCCATCGCCGCGCTCGAAGCCCTCGCGGGCCTCCCGCTCGCGGTGCAGTCGCTGGGACACAGCCTGGCTGCCGCGCGCCGGCTCCAGGCGCTCGGACTCGGCGCCGGGGGAGCAGAGGCGGAGCGGACGCTGACGCATGCGGAGGGCGCACCCGGGCCCTTCGCGCTCGAGGCCTGCGAGCTCCGCTTCCGCTACGACGCGGAGCAGCCGTGGGTCCTGGAGGGCACGTCGTTCGCCGTGCGCACCGGCACGTTCGCGGTCCTCACGGGCGAGAGCGGAGCGGGGAAGTCCACCCTGCTGCACCTGCTCGCCGAAGCCCAGGCGGGCCATGAGGGCGAACTCCAGCTCGCGGGCCAGGACGTGCGCGACCTGGACGAGGAGACGCGGCGCCGCAAGGTCGCGCTCGTCACGCAGTCCCCCCACCTCTTCAATGCGACCCTGCGCGACAACCTCCGCCTGGCGCGGCCCGGCGCGACGGACGCGGAGCTTCACCGTGCTGCGGACGCGGCGTGCCTCACCGGATGGATCGCCTCCCTGCCGGACGGGCTCGATTCGTGGATGGGAGAGGAGGGGCTGCGGCTGAGCGGGGGAGAGCGTCAGCGCGTGGCCCTCGCGCGTGCGCTGCTGCAGGACACGCCGCTGCTGCTCCTGGATGAGCCCACCGCGGAGCTCGACACGGAGACGGAGCAGCACGTCCTCGCGCACCTCAAGGCCCTGTGCCCCCAGCGGACCGTGTTGATGGTGACGCACCGTCCAGCGGCCCTGGCCTGCGCGGACGTGACCTTCCGGATGGAGCTGGGCGGCGGCGTCCGCATGGACTGCCTCCCGGTTGAATCCCACCGGCCCCTTGAAGACCCGCCTGGACGCCACGAAGGCGCGACGCCCAGGCAGTCGCCGCGGACCTTCTACTCGTAGGTCGGGCTGCAGCGGTTGTAGGCCCAGACACACCGGCGCAGCTGCGCCGTGCGACACGTGTCGGCAGTCTTGAACGTGGCGCAGTAACACGCCCAGCTGTCCCCCGAAGTACACGTGGGCGTCGCGCTCTGCGCTTCCGGACCGGTCTCCTCGGCCATCGGGGGCTGCTCGACGGGAGCCTCCGCTTCGGTCGGCTGACCACCACAGGCGCTCAGGGCCACCAGCGACATCATCACGAAGAAACGACGCATGTTTGACTCCAGGTCAGGGGGAAATGCCATGCGAGACATGGCGCCCTGACGCTGCGACAGGGACTCCTTGAATGTCCAGGAGCCCACGGGTCTCCAACCCTCCGGGATGTGCGCCCGCGCCCCTCCTGGCCGCGGTGACTTGAATCTTGCGAGCGCGCCGGAACGACAGTGTTTTCATGCGACATCGGCCGGCGGGGCGGCCGTCCCTCCCGTCACCTGCCGTGGGATGTGGCCGCATGGCCTCCGGCGGAGCACCTTGCGAGGGATGCGATGCCAATAGCCCCGGGCTTGCGCGGTTGTGATTTCAAGAATCGCAGTGGTCAAACGCAAGCCTTCCGAAGGGAGAGCGTGGTGCCAGCGAGCCCACCTGACATGACGAGCCCTCCGTCGCCCGGGGGCGCCCAGGCTGCGCCCCTGCTCTGGATTGGCGAGCCAGAGCCCGCCCGGCTGCGCTGGGTGAGCCCTCGGCTCGCCACGTCCTTCGGGCATCCGCCAGGCGTGTGGCGGGAGCCGGACTTCCTCCGCCGTCTGGTGGACTCGAGGGACTTCCCGAGCCTGCAGCGGGCCTGGCGGGGCGTCGCCAGCACGGGCGCCCCGGAGTCCGTGGACTTTCGCGCGGTCTCCGCCAGGGGAGGCCTGGTCCGCTGGACGGTCGACCTGAGTGCCATGGAGTCCTCGGAAGGGGCCTGGCAGGTGCTCGGCACCCTCCACACCCGCACCCATCACGAGCGGGAAGAGCTCATCAACAGCATCGACGGCATCGTCTGGGAGGCGGACTGCCTGGTCCGCTTCCGCTTTGTCAGCAAGCAGGGGGAGCGGCTGCTCGGGTACCCGTTGCGACAGTGGTACGAGGAGCCGGACTTCTGGGTCCAGCACGTCCACCCGGAGGACCGGGGCTGGGCCGCCGAATACTGCCGCGCCGCCGTGGAGCAGGGCCAGTCCCACGAGTTCGAGTACCGGATGGTCGCCGCCGACGGGCGCGTGGTGTGGCTGCGGGACATCGTGACGGTGGTGCTCCAGGATGGGCAGGCCCAGGGGCTGCGCGGCATCATGGTGGACGTCACCGCCCAGCATGGCGTCCAGGAGCACCTGGAGCGCACCATCTCCCTGCTGGAGGCCTCGTTCGACTCGACGGCGGACGGCCTGCTGGTGGTGGGCCGCGACGGGCGCGTGACGGCGTGCAACCGCCGCTTCCAGCAGATCTGGGGCATCCCGGACGCGCTGGTGGAGCAGCACCTGGACGCACCGCTGCTCGAGGCGGTGCGCGAGCGGCTCGTGGATCCGGAGCAGTTCAACGCGCGGGTGCGCGAGCTGTACATGAAGCCGGAGGAGGAGAGCTTCGAGACCATCGAGCTGCGCGATGGGCGCGTCCTGGAGCGCTACTCCCTGCCCCAGCGCCTGGGCGGCGCCATCATCGGGCGCGTGTGGAGCTTCCGGGATGTCTCCCAGCGCGTGCGCGCGGAGCGCGAGCGGGAGCGACTGCTGCGCGAGGCCCACGAGGCCATCCAGGTGCGCGACGACTTCCTCTCCATCGCGTCGCACGAGCTGAAGACGCCGTTGACGCCGCTGCGGCTCTCCCTGCAGCTGCTGCGGCACGTGTTGGAGTCGCGTCAGCCCGGCACGCTCGGGCAGGTGGACCGCGCGCTCGGCCAGGTGCGGCGCCTGTCCTCGCTCGTCAATGATCTGCTGGACGCGTCCTGCGTGGGCATGTGCCGGCTGCAGCTGCAGCGCGCGCCGGTGTCACTCCGGGAGCTGGCGCTCGAGGTGTCCTCGGACTTCCACGCCGTCAGCGAGCGGCACCCCATCACCGTCGAGGCCCCGGACGAAGAGCTCTTCATCCTGGGTGACAGCGGCCGGCTGTCGCAGGTGCTGACGAACCTGGTGGAGAACGCCCTCAAGTACAGCCCGCAGGGCGGCGCGGTGCGCATGTCACTCGCCCGGAGCGGGGCGGCGGCCGTCCTGTCGGTGACGGACTCCGGCATCGGCATTCCCAAGGAGGAGCAGGAGCACCTCTTCGAGCGGTTCTTCCGCGCGCGCAACGCCCCCGTCTCGGGCTTTGGCGGACTGGGCCTGGGCCTCTACATCTGCCGCGACATCGTCGAGCGGCACGGCGGCCACATCTGGGTGGAGAGCGAGCAGGGACGGGGCTCCACCTTCCACGTCTCGCTGCCGCTCCTGGCCGCGCACACACGCCAGGAACAGCCCGCGGCCCCGGGGTGATGGTCCGCGCCCACCCACCGCGCGCTACATGCTGCTCGCGGGGGGCCGGGCCCGCGGCGCCACCTGACGTCAGGCGGCGCCGGGAGGCTCAGGGCTTCGCGCCGAGCTTCTGGAGCATCTCCACCGCGCGGGTGTTGCTCGGGTTCAGCGCGAGCGACTTCTGGTAGTGGAGGATGGCCTCCGCCTTCTGCCCGGCCTCCATGTAGCCCTCGCCCAGGCTGTCATGGGCATTGGCGTCCGTGGGGTAGAACTCCACGTTCGCCTTGAAGACCTTCACGGCGTCCGCCTTCTGGCCCTCCCCGAGCAACCGGTAGCCCAGGTTGTTCAGGTCGTTGAGGAAGAACGTCCCCTTGTCGTCCTTCCTCATCGACCGGTACCAGGCGAGCGCGGCGTCCGTTCCCTTGAGCCGCGCGAGCAGGTCCACCTGGACGAACGCCGGCGAGGGGCGGGGGACATACGACTTCCAGCCGTACTCGGCGGCGATGCTGTCGGCGATGCGGTCGATCAGCAGAAAGCCGGCATCCGAGTTGGTCATGATGACGACGCCGCTGCCCGTGTCGGCGAACGCCGTCAGCGAGCACTGGAAGCCCTCATTCGAGCCGCCATGCCCGAAGCGGTGCTTGTCCGCCTCCAGCGCGAACCCGAGCCCGAAGCCGTCCGACTGCTTCGTGAACACCTGCTTCGCCATGGCCTGGGAGATGACCCGCGAGGACTTGCCTGCCCGCGCCTTCGACACCTCGATGGCGATGCGCGACAGGTCAGACGGCGTCGTCCACAGCCCCGCGGCCGCCTGCTCCGGGTAGACGTGCCACCTGCCCTCCACGCTCTTGCCCGCGAAGGACGTGCCGGAGGCCGCCACGGGCGCGAAGGAGGCGGGCAGGGGCTGCTCGTACGTGCTGTGCTTCAGGCCCAGCGGCGTCAGCACCGTCTCCTGCATGATCCGCGCGAAGGGCTTCTGGAGCTGGTCCTCCATCATCAACTGGACCACCGTGATGCCGCCGCCGCTGTAGCGCGTCTTCGTCCCGGGGACGATGTCCACCCGCACCGGCCCGGTGTTGGCGGGCTTCGCTCCATCGAGGATCTGCGCCAGCGTCGGGAGCGGCGCGGTGACGGCATAGCCGGGGAAGCCGTGCACGGTGGTGCCCGCGCTGTGGCTGATCAGCCGGCGCAGCGTCACCTTCTCCGTCTTCGTGAACTCATTCTCCGGCAGCTTCCATGAGACGAGCTTGTCGTTGATGTTCGCGTCCAGCGACCACTTCCCGGCCTCCACGTGGTGCAGCGCCGCGAGCGCCGCCACCGGCTTGCTGATGGACGCGGCCTGGAACAGCGTGTCCGGTGTGACGGGGTCCGTGCCACCGGCCTGCTTCACGCCATAGCCCTTGGCCCAGACGAGCGCGTGCTTGTCGAACACGGCGATGCTGACGCCGGGGACCTTGTACAGCTCCATCCAGCGCTGGATCGACATGCGCTGCGGCTCCTCGCCGGGAATCGTGACGGGAGCCAGGCCCGCCTCCACCCGCGCGATCCGCGCCGCTTCGGACGGACGGGCCACCCACTCGGTCGTGGGCTTTCGCGTGTCCGCCGCGGTGAGCAGGGTCACGGCGCTACAGCCCGCGAGGGCGACGAGGGCGAAGCGGCGAAGCGGCGGATGCATGGCGTTCTCCAGGAAAGGACGGTGGGGCTCGTACGCACGAGGCCCGCACCGATTGCATCTTCCGCATTCCCCCTGAAGTTTCTAGTCCTTGAGGGGCACGGCGCTGAACTGCCCCAGCTCCGCCTGGATGCCATGTCGCGCCAGCAGCGCGGGCATGTCGATGCCGTTCTCCTTGTAGAAGGCGCCGACCTGGGTGACGGCCTTGTCGATGGCGTCCTGGCTCTCCCACACCGCGATCGTGGCGATGTTGAAGCGGCCGGGCCCTCCTGTCTTCTCGAACACCACGTGCCCCTGGAATCCGGGCAGCGTCTGGATGAAGGCGAAGTTGCGCCTCATCGCGGCTTCGAACGGCTCGCGGGCGGCGTCGGGCACCGTGAAGCTGTCGATGCGGAAGCGCAGGTCGGGGTTCTTCTCCAGGTTGATTGAGATCATCTGCGGATGCTCCTGCTGGGGCGGGCCCACCGTCGCGCAACCGGTGAAGACGGCGAGGAGTGCGACGGCCACGGTCATTCGGGACATGGGCGCAAGGTAGCGGGGCACCGCCGGGCGGACTTGGACGAATTCAGTGTCCTGCACGGCCGCATGGAAACCGGCGTGTTAGAACCGCCGCCTCGAAAAGCGGCAGACCTTCTGAGGGCCGTCCCATGGATGTGAAGCGGATTGCCGTGAGCGGACGGCTCGCCCCCTACGTGCGAGCCTTCACCCTCGTCGAGGCGCACGAGGAGACGACGCGCACGTTGGTCCCTGAGACGGGGCTGGTGCTCGGGATCCGCTATCGCGGTTCGGCGACGCAGCTGGATGGCTCCGAGGAGCGCCTGCTTCCCGGACACACGCTCACGGGGATGCGGACGTCCGCGCGCCGGATGCGGACCTCGGCCGGGGGCGGTGCGGTGCTCGTCGCGTTCCGGGAGGCCGGCGCCGCGAGGTTCTTCGCCGAGCCGCTTCATGAGCTGTTCGGGCAGACCCTGTCGCTCGCGGACCTGCTTCCGCACAGGGTGCTCGACCGCGTCTCATCCCAGGTGGCGGAGGCGGGGACGGACGCCCTCCGCATGGGCCTCATCGAGCAGTTCCTCCTTGCGCGACTGCGCCCTCGCGAACCGGACGCGATTGTCGCCGCCGCGGTGGAGGCCATCCAGGCGGCGCGCGGCTCCGTGCGCATGGGCGCACTCGCGCGTCAGCTCCACCTCAGTCAGGACGCCTTCGAGAAGCGCTTTCGCGCGCAAGTGGGCTCGACGCCGAAGCAGCTGGCGAGCCTCGTGCGCGTGCGCCACGCGATGGCCTCGTATCGCCCCGGCAGCAGCCTGTCGCGGCTGGCGCTCGACGCGGGCTACTTCGACCAGTCCCACTTCATTCGCGAGTTCCGCGCCGTCACCGGAGAGGCGCCCCGGCGTTTCTTCCACCGCGCGGAACACTGCTGACGCCAGCGTGCCCTCCGCCCGGGGCTCACCGTGCCCGCGCGTCGCGTGCCACCACGGAGGGCGTCACGCCGAGGACCCGCCGCATGCACCGCGCCATGTGGCTCTGGTGTGAGAAGCCCGCTTCGAGTGCCACCTCCCCGGCGGACATTCCACCCTGCTGCAGCAGCGTCCTGGCGCGCTCCACCCGCCGCTGCACCACGTACTCGTGCACTGGCAGCCCCATGGAGCGCTTGAACAGGGTCTTCAGGTGCGACGCGCTGACCCCGGCGACGCCGGCCAGCCGCGCCAGGGAGAGGTTCTGGTCCAGGTGCTCCTCGATGTACTCCGTCACACGCCGCAGCTGCGGCTTCGACAGGCCGCGCTCGCGTCCGAAGGCCGCCGGGTAGCGGCCCAGCAGGTGGACCGAGAGCGCCAGGCCCAGACACTCGGTATAGAGCAGCCCGCCGGGATGACCGGCCCTGCGGTCCGCGTCGAGCGCCCAGGCGATGTGTTCAATCTGCGGGTCCCTGAACTGATGGCGCTGCTCCAGCACGGCGCGGTCGGGGTCCCGCCCCATGTCCTCCGCGGCGCGCCGCAACAGGGCCGGGGAGAGCCGCACGAGCACGGAGGCGCTCGCGTCCTGGTTCTCCCAGACATCCGACACGCCGGCCGGGAACAGGTCGATGTCGCCCTGCGTGTAGACGAAGCGGTGGACGCGGCACGCACCGCGAAGCGGCGTCCCGGCGTGAATCTTGAGCCGGTGGTCGGGCACGGACTCCAGCTCCACCCTCCCGGCCTCGGCCGTGTGGAAGTCCACGTGCAGCCCGAGCCGGGGGCGTACCGCGTCAAGGGACTCCCGCGCGCCCGTCGCCTGCATCTGCCTGTCCATGCCTCGCGCTCCTCGTCCCGGTGCCCTGCGTGCCACGCCCTGCGTCCCTGACATAGCGTCGGGAGGCCGCGTCCGCAGCCGTCCGAACGTGCTCCGCGCGCGTCCGAACGTGTGCGACCTCCGGAGGCTTCTTCCCTATTCATTGCCGCGTCAACCCGGAGAAGTCCATGGACAGGGGCCGGGCTGCCCGTGGATGGGGGCCTCACGCAGGTCGCCACGCCGCACCGCTAGCACTTCCCGCACAGAGGAGCACCGACATGAAGCCAGCAATCGCAGTCATCGGGGTAGGGCGCATGGGCTCCGCGCTCGTGAGTGCCTTCCTGAAGCAGGGGTACATGGTCGACATCTGGAACCGCACGCGGGCGAAGTGCGAGCCCCTCGCTGCCCAGGGAGCCCGCATCGCGGCGACGGTGCGGGACGCCGTGGCCGCCGCGGACCTCGTGGTGGTGAATGTGAGTGATTACGGCGTGAGTGACGCGTTGCTCCGGCCGGACGAGGTGACCCACGCGCTGCGAGGGAAGTTGCTCGTGCAGCTGACGTCCGGCTCCCCGAGCCAGGCGCGGGAGCAGGCCACCTGGGCCCGGCAACACGGCATCCCCTACCTGGATGGCGCCATCATGGGGACGCCGGACTTCATCGGGCAGCCTGGGGGGACCCTCCTGTACTCGGGCCCGAGCGAACTGTTCGAGCAGGCCCGCCCCGTCCTCCTCGCACTCGGCGGCAATACGCAGCACGTGGGCAGCGACGTGGGGCATGCGGCCGCGCTCGACAGCGCGCTGCTCGTGACCCTGTGGGGACAGCTGTTCGGTGTCCTCCAGGGCGTGGCCGTCTGCGAGGCGGAGGGCATCCCGCTCGACACCTTCCTGGGCTACGTCAAGGCGACCGCCCCGGTGGTGGAGGCAGGCGTCACGGACCTCGTCACGCGCGTCCAGCAGCGCCGCTTCGCCGCCGACGCGACGACGCTCGCCACCCTCGAGGTCCATGCCGGGGCGCTGCACCACCTGCTGGAGCTGTGCAAGGAGCGCGGGCTCCACCGCATGGTGCCCGAGGCCTTCGACCAGCTCTTCCAGTCAGCCATCCGGGCGGGGCATGGCCAGGATGACTTCGCCGCGCTGACGCGGTTCATGCGCTGAGCGGCGCTGTCCCGCCGCGCCCCGGTTCAGGGCGCGGTGGGGCGGATGAGCCCCTTCACGATGCGCCCGGTCTCGACGTCGGAGAGGGCCTGGTTGACCTCGTCGAGCCCGTAGGTGCGGCTGACCATGTGCTCCCAGCCCCTGCCACCGGCGACCTTCGCGCCGTGACGGTCGAGGATGCGGAGCATGCGGTGGAAGTGGCTGAAGTCCACGCCCCACACGCCACGGATCTCCAGGTGCTTCCGGTTGATTTCGGTGTGCGGGTTGATGCCCACCTCACCGTGGTCGGTGTAGTGCCCCACGATGACGTAGCGCCCACCGTCGCGGGTCATGTGGATGCCGTCCTTGACGGCCTCGGGCACGCCGGTGGCTTCAATCGTCACGTCCACACCGCGTCCCTCGGTCAACGCGAGGACGCGCTCCACGTGGCCGTTGGAACCCGACGAGTCGAGCCGGATGGCCTCATCGACCCCGAACTCACGCGCCATCGCGAGCCGGACCTCGTGCCGCTCGACGATGTAGACCGCGCCCGCGCCAGAGAGCAGCGCGAGGACGGCCGCGCTCAGCCCGACGGGCCCCGCGCCCTGGACCAGCACCCGGTCCCCCAGCCGGATGCGCGCCGTGTCGACCGCGTGGATCGCGGTCGGCAATGCACAGCCGCCCGCGATCACGCGCTCCGGCGTCAGCGTCGCGGGAAGCTCGAGGATGGAGACGCCCGGCTTGAGGTAGATGAGCTGCGACCAGCCCCCATACAGGCCCTCGTTCGCCGAATAGGTGACGCCGTAGACGCGCCGTGAAGGGCAGCGGTTCGGCATCTTGGCGACCAGGCAGAACCAGCAGGCATTGCAGGTGCCCACGACGTCGAGGAACGTGACCATGGCCCCGACACGCACGGGCCGGCCGTCGACATCGTGCGGCTCACCGCGCACGTCCACGACCCTGCCGACGGACACGTGGCCGGGGATGATGGGGTAGGGCACCCCGGCGAGCCGGCCGTGCGACAGGTGGACGTCCGTCCCGCAGACCTCGGAGAAGACCGTCTCGAGCAGGACGCCACCCGGCTCGAGCTCGGGGGCGGAGAAGCGCTGGAGCTCGACGGGGCGGTTGGCGCCGGGCATGACCGCCGCGGTGCACATGGGGGGCGCACTCAAGACCAAAGAACGATCCTCTCGTCGGGGAGGGTGCCGATCGCGGAGGTCACGGTGGTGCGACGCCCCCCGCTCGGGTCGACCTGGTGGAAGTTCCGCGTGTTGAAGATGTACACGTCGCCCAGCGTGGGCCGCAGTTCGTACTTCTTCACGCCCTCGACGAGCGAGGGCTCATACCCGTACGTGCCCGGAATCTTGCGCAGCTGATCCTCGGGCCTCCAGGGGCGCTCATACACGTACGTCTTGCCCGGGTTCTCCGGGTCCAGCTCCAGGTACAGGTTCCAGGCAAGCTGGGCCTCGACCTGGGCCACCCACCACGCCGGTTGCTCCGCGGGTGCGAAGTCGATGTGGAGCAGGGTCCCATTCTCGATGCGGCGGATGAGCCCGGCGCCGTACGTCCCGTGCTTTGGATCCGCGGCGATCTGGACCGGCACACCCACGGACTCGCGCAACCGGCTCATCAGGCGCTCAAGCGGAGAGAACGACTGTGAGAAGATCGCGCTCTGGAGCCCCCGGAAGTGCTCCGCCTTCCCGAAATAGGTCGAGACATCCGGCCCTTCGTGCTCGAACACCGTCGCGCCAATCCGGTCGATGGGCGGATCCACCTTCTCGTACGCTTCAAAGCCAATCGCCTGGGCCCGCTCGACAAGCCGACTGCATTCTTCTGCCGTGGCGAAACCGCGAATGACAACCGCGGGAATTTCATTGCGAGTGAGTTGCCGCCAGGAGTTGCGATCAAGCTCCCGGGCAGCGAGGCCATCCCAGGAGGAGCAGTGTGCGGTCTGTGAGTGAGTGCTCATGCTCGGAGGGGACCTCACGGCTGCGCAGGGGGGCGCGAGGAGCTGGCGTTGGATACTGAAGCTTAAGGTAAGACCGCAAAGACTGAAGGTCAAGGCTTCCCGGTATGGCCTGCGCGGCCGCTGCGTCATGGATTGACGTCCTGCGCGAGCGGCCTACGCTTCCCCTGCAATATACCGCTCGCCAAGGAACACCCTCCGCATGTCGTTCGCTCCGATGAAGGCCTTGAACCCGGCCCTGTCATTTCCCATGACGCGACGCGATCCGGCGACGGGCTACACGTTGCACGGCCGGTTGTTTGAAGATCCCTATTCCTGGCTGGAGCAGCTCACCGCCCCGGAGCCCCAGGCGTGGGTCACCGCGCAGGAAGCAATCACGCACTCGGTGCTGCACGCCGTGCCCGGGCGCGAATGGCTGCGGGACACGGTGGCGCGCTCGGCGCGCTTCGCGCGGCTCTCCCCGCCGATTCCCGCCGGGCCGCCCGGACGTGAGTTCGTCTGGCAGGCGGACGCGAGCGACGACAAGCTCAAGCTCCTGCTCCGGCGTGGCAGGGGCGCGCCGCTGGAGACGGTGCTCGATCCCAACACGTGGGCGAGCGACGAGACGCTGGTGTTCGCCGTGCCGTCACCGGACGGCGCGCGGGTCGCCTTCGGGAAGGCGGTGGGCGGGACGCATTCCCCGGTGATTCATGTACTCGACGTGGAGACAGGACGGCTGCTCGGGGACCGGCCGTACGGGACGAGCCACGCGTCGGTGGTCTGGCGGCCTGACGCTTCAGGGTTCTTCTACGCGGCGTGCCCCGACCCGAGCGAGGTCGCCCCGGGTGACGAGGATCATTGGAACGCCATCTACGAGCACCGGCTGGGGTCGGACGTGCCGGCCCGCCGCATCTTCGGCGACGACCAGGTGAAGGAGTACTGGTGCACCGTGAGGCTCAGCGAGTGCAAGCGCTTCGCCGTGCTCTCCAAGTGGGACTACGTGCACGCCAACGTCGTGTACCTCCTGCGTCTGGCCGATGACGTCCTGGTGCCGGTGGCTCCCGCCATGCGGTCCCTCAATCAGGTGCAGGTGGTGGAGGGGTCGCTGCTCATCCAGACCGACCTCGACGCCCCCCGTGGCCGTCTCTGCGTCGCGTCACTGGAGGCGCCGACGGAGTGGCGGACGCTCATCCCGGAGGGCGCGGACACGCTGCAGACGGTGACTGGCATTGGCGGCAGGCTCTACGCCGTCTACTCGCATGCGGCGTCGCACCACGTGCGCATCCACGCCAGGGACGGGACCTGGCTGCGGGACCTGGTGCTGCCGGCCCTCGGCTCGGTGAATCGCAACGAGGGGGAGGGCATCGTCAGCGGCGTCAGCGGCGCCTGGAACGGCGACGAGGTGTGGGTCCAGTTCACGTCGTATGTGCAGCCGCCGTCGGTCTACCGGTATGACTTCGCGACGGACCGCCTGTCGCCGTACCACGTCCCCGACGTCGGGCTCGACGCGTCCCGGTATGTGACGAAGCAGGTCTGGTACGCGTCGCCCGACGGGACGCGGGTCTCCATGTTCATCATCCACCGCGAGGGCCTGCCGCTCGATGGGCGTCAGGCCGTGCGCCTGAACGGCTACGGTGGCTTCAACATCTCACTGGAGCCGCGCTATTCGGCGCTCAACGCCGCGTGGTTGAAGCTGGGCGGCGTCCTCGCCTTCGCCAACGTGCGAGGGGGAGGCGAATACGGCCGTGCCTGGCACGAGGCGGCCTGCAAGACGCGCCGGCAGAATGCCTTTGACGACTACATCGCGGCGGCGCGGTGGCTCGTCGCGGCGGGCTACACGACGCCCGCCAGGCTCGCCTCGCGTGGCAACAGCAACGGCGGTCTGCTTGTCGCAGTCACCGCGTTGCAGGCGCCTGACGCCTTCGGGGCCGTCTACTGCCGCGCGCCCATCCTGGACATGTTGCGCTTCCCGAGCTTCAGCCACCTGAGCTCGGCGACCGTCGAATACGGCTCGCCGGAGGATCCCGTCGAGGGCGCGTACCTCGCCGCGTACTCGCCGTACCACAACGTCCGGTCGGATCGCCGCTACCCCGTGATGACCTTCGTGTCGGCGTTGAATGACCGGATCGCCCCTCCGTACGACCCCATCAAGATGGTCGCCAGGCTCCAGGCGGAGGCCCCGCAGGGGGGACCGTATCTCCTGCTGCCGCTGCGCGCCTCGGGGCACGGCGGAGGGACCACGCTGACCGCGCTGGTCGAACAGGATGTCGACGAACTCAGCTTCTACTGCTGGGCGCTTGATGTCGCGCCGCCCGTGCGCTGACGCTCGCCCCACCTGGCGGCGATGAGCGCCTGGGAGTGCAATCCGGATGAGTGGTGTCGCGTGGCGACATCCTCCGTGCCGTGCGGCCCGAACACCCAGCTCTGCAGCGGGCCCATCGATCCCTGAGTGACACAAGGAATCAGGTCCCCCACAAGGGGCCTGGCCTTCACGCGGGCTTCAGAAGTACCAGGGCCAGCACGACCGCTGGCTTCCTTGCGTGCTCACAGGACGCCATCCGCGCACGGTGTCCAGGCGGCCGGGCAGCGCAAATTCATACATGAAACACGGGAATCGCCGGATACCGCGCCAATTGAACGGCAGGCGTCCGAGGGTTGTATCAGACCCTGTTTACACGGGTGTCACTGAGGCCGGAGCATCACGGCCACATGGGTCCCTCCCGCGTCTCCCCCTTCGTCTCCACGGCCTTCGTCGTTCCCGCCGTGTCCTCCGCGAGTACGCGTCCAGGCCTTGTCAGGAGCTCACGCCTCGCGGCGCTGGGCACCGCGCTGCTGCTCGTCCTGATGTCGGCTCCCCTGGCGCACGCGGCGCCAGCGCAGGCTCCCGTGCCCGCGGTGGACGGGTGGCGCTTCCGCTGGGGTGACTCGCCGCTCGGGCCGGAGGGCGTCCCCACCTGGGCGAAGGAGACGGGCACGGAGCAGGGCTGGCAGCCGGTGGAAGCCCTGAAGGAGCCGCCGGGCCGTGGCTCGAACACGCTGCTCTGGCTGAGCATCCCCATCCCCGAGGGGGCGTGGCTGGAGCCGGCGCTCTTCCTGCGCAGCGTCGCCAGCGCCTTCGAGGCGTACGCCGGTGGCGAGCGCATCTACTCGAGCGGGACGTTGAACCCTTCCGGTCGCGAGAGCATGGACAACATGGGCTGGCACCTGGTGCCGCTCCCGCTCGAACTCAAGGGCCAGCGCATCCTGCTGCGCATCCAGGGAACCGGGCCCGCCATCGGAGTGACCCGGGCCGCGCTGGTCGGCCCGCGGCACCAACTGCTCACGGATGTGGCGCGCACGGGGCTGGCGCCGTTCGTCATGGGCGTGCTGCTGCTCGCCATCGCCGCGGTCTCCGCGGGCGCCGCGGTGCTGCGCCGCCAGGTGCGGATGCTGGTGGGGCTGACCGTCTTCGCCGCTGGCTCGGGCATGCTGATGATCGGCATGAGCGGCCTGCTCTCCGTGTTCTGGGACACGCCCGTCACCGGCAGCAAGCTCACGATGCTGGGCGGGTACTTCCTCCTGCCGGGCCTCGCGTGGTTCATCTCGGACACGATTGGCGAGGGGCGGATGCGGTGGTTCCGCATCGGCGCGGCCGTGGTCTCCGTGCCGGCCTCGCTCCTGAGCGGCCTCGTCCTCGTGGACCTGGGCTCCGCCGTGTCGCTCATGTCGCTCTTCATCCTCTACTCGCTCCCCGGGATCCTGACCTGTTTCGGCGTCGCGGCCGTCGAGGCCTGGCGCGGCAACAGCGACGCGCGCATCTTCGTCGCCGGCCTGGGCATCCTCTGCTTCTCCTTCGTCCTCAGCACGTTGCCCATGTTCGGCCTGATGGAGTCGATGGACGACCTCATGCACTGGGGCTTCCTCGCGCTCACGGTGTCGCTCGTGTGCATCGTGGGAGCCCGCTCGTCGCGGGTGGTGCACGCCCTCTCGCAGCACACGCGCAGGCTGGAGGACCGGCGCAAGGAGGTGCGCCAGCTCGCCGACAGCATGGGCAGCGGCGCCGGAGAGCTGGCCGCGGTGGTGCAGCAGCTGCGCGCGACCAGCGAGGAGCAGACCACCGGCATCAGCCGCCAGGCGACGGCGCTCCAGCAGCTGGAGCACACGGTGGAGGAGATCCGCCAGAGCTCGCACCTGACGGCCGACAAGGCCCGCCTGATGGCCGCCTCCGCGGAGACGGCCGAGCTGGTGGGGCGGGACGGCGGCGCGGCCCTGGATCGCACGCTGACGGACCTCTCCGCCATCCGTACCGAGGTGTCGGACATGGCCCGCCACATCCTCGCGCTCGATGCGCGCACGCGTGAGATTGCCGGCATCGTGGACGCGGTGAAGGCGCTGGCGGACCAGTCCAACATGCTGGCCATCAACGCGGCCATCGAGGCGGTGCGCAGCGGCGACAGCGGCAAGGGCTTCGGGGTGGTGGCGCGGGAGATGCGCAGCCTCGCGGACCAGTCCATCCAGGCCACCCAGCGCATCCGCGACGTGCTCGACGGCGTGAGCGCGAGCATGCGCGAGGCCGCGAAGGTGAGCGAGCAGGGCGAGCAGCGGGTCATCGGCAGCCTCGAAGCGGTGCGCTCCTCCGGCGTGCAGCTGCAGAAGCTGGCCTCCATCATCAGCGACACCAGCTCCAGCGTGCGTCAGATCACCGCCGCCGTGGCCCAGCAGGACACCGGCACGGTCCAGATTGCCCAGGCCATCCAGGAGCTGTCCGGTCAGATGCAGCGCACCCTGAAGGTGGTGGACGAGACGCGCAACGTCACCCACTCCGTGCAGTCGCTGGCCCAGCGCCTGTCGGGCGTCGCCGACCACGCCCTGCGCTCCGGCTCGCTGGACGCGCAGGACGCACCCGCCTCGTAGATTTCGCGCAACTTCCGGACGCCTCCCGGGTTCACAGGGCCATTTCCCGGAGGCATCACCCCATGAAGCGATACGGAAGAATGGCTTTCATCTCGGCGTACGGGCTGCTGGCCCTGGGCCTCATCGGTTGTGGAAGCGCCGAGGACGCCCCGGAACCCCTCCCCCTCGGGGACGCGCCCCCGGGCACGTCCCGCGCGGCCCTCACGGTGTATGAACAAGCCGCGCTGGACACGGCCCAGGACTCGGCGAGCTGCACGCCGCTGGGGAACTTCTACTGGGAGCTTGGCAATGGCGCGGGGCCGCTCCACGGGCTCACGCGAGGCAGCGGCGTGTCCGCCACGACGGTGATGCCCATCGCCTCCGCGAGCAAGTGGCTGTACGCGGGGGCCTACGTGCAGGCGAAGGGGTACGCGAACCTCACCCCGGACGAGAAGAAGCGGCTCAACTTCACCAGCGGCTACATCGACGAGCACTCCAACCTGTGTGGGGATGCCGGGACGACTGTCTCGGATTGCTACGGCCCCGCCTACAAGAACGTCTCCTATCGCCCGCTGCAGAACGGCCGGTTCTTCTACAACGGGGGCCACATGCAGAAGCTGGCCCTGGACGACATCGGCGCCAGGAGCGGCACGGGGTTGGTGAGCGTCATGGACTGGCTCAACAACCGGCTGGGCACCACCCTGCCGGAGTCCGACAGCGACGTGGCGACGGCCGGGGGCTTCACGGGCAGCGCGGCGCACTACCGCGTCTTCCTGATGAAGCTCCTCAACAACCAGTACGAGCTGTCCTCCAGGCTGACCGTGGACTCCGTTCCGGCCTGGGAGGGGGGCCCCAACGTGTCCTCCACGCCGTGGACGGGAGGCCCGGCGTATTACGGGCTCGGGCACTGGATCGAGGGAGAGACGGTCAACGGCGTGTGGACCGTGACGGGCCACTCCTCGCCGGGAGCGTTCGGCTTCTATCCCTGGGTCAACGCCGCCAGGACCCAGTACATGCTCCTGGCGCGCCATCGCCAGTTCGGCGGGGGCGAAGGCGAGAAGTCCCGCGTCTGTGCCCAGGCCATCCGCAAGGCCTACGAATCGGGCGTGCCGCAGCCGTAGCCGGAAACGCCGGAGACGGGTCGCACATGCCTCACAGGCGGGGCGGACGAGACACTGGGTCTGCCTTGAATTCTCATAAGTCGATTTGACCGGCGCTCGCCAGGATTCCTACCGTCTCGTTCCGTTGCGCCCAACCCGACGCGCGGAACCGAGGCGGAAGATGAGAAAGCTCCTGTTGTGTGGACTCACGATGGTGCTGGCACTGGGCTGTTCCGATGGACCGGCGGAGCAGGGGGACGCGGCGGAAGGCTTCGCGCTGCTCCAGCGCGACGCCACCACGCTCGAGGCCACCTACCGCGCGGGCGGCGCGTCCGTTCGCGCGCTGGTGGTCGAGACCTCCCGGGACGTCGTCGAGGTGACCTACGACTTCGGTGAGACGGTCATCGGCTTCCACATCGACTACAACCAGGGCGTCGGGAACTTCTCGCCGAGCGGCAACCCGCTCGATGCGGCGCAGGCCCAGCTGCTGACCCCGCTGCTCGAGGGGATCTCCAAGGTCATCCCGGAGGAGGACGGCGGGCAGCGCACGCGGGTGGAGAACGCGGCGATGCGCCAGACGAGCTTCATGCAGATCGTGCCGGTGGGCGAGCTGCTCACGCCGTACCAGTTCGTCTCCGAGCGCGGCTGGACCCACATCTCCTGCTCCTGCGGCAACCAGTACATCGGGTCCGGCTACTACCGTCAGGCCGGCATGGGCTGCGGCTGCAACGGCGGCGACAATGGCTGCAAGGGCCGCTGTGGTCAGGGCTGCGGCGTCACCAGCACCCCCCGGTGCGTGGGCACGACGGCGTACACGCAGGACTGCGCCAAGCACGACTACGGCCTCGGCAGCTTCGCGGCGGCCTCGGACGACTATTCGTTCGCGTCCAACAACTGCAGCTGCAGCGGGGTCGGCACCTGCTACTAGCCTCCCTTCCCAGACTCCTCGTCGCGTGGGCCCTCGTCGCGGGTGCGGTCCTCGGATGCAGTCGCGCCTCCGGCCCCTGTCCGGAGGGCGCGCGGCTGCATGGCCACGCGCCGCCGGAGGGGACCCTTCAATGGTGCGCCAGACCCGACGGCACGAAGCATGGCCGCTGGGCGGAGTGGCATCCCAACGGCAAGGCCAAGACCGAAGGGAGCTACGTCAACGGCAAGATGGAAGGCCGCTGGGTGAGCTCCTTCGAGACGGGCGTGAAGCAGTCCGAGGGCGAGTACCGCGGCGGCCTCAAGCAGGGCCTCTGGACCCTCTACTACGAAGAGGGACAGAAGAACCGCGAGGAACTCCACTCCGCCGGCTCGCGCGAGGTGAAGTGGAGCGCGTGGCGCTCGGACGGGACGAAGTGGGCTGAAGGGACCCTGCTCGGGCACCGCGCGCAGGGCCTCTACTCGGAGTGGCACCCGAACGGCGTGCTGGCCGTGCAGGGCCACTACGAGAATGGCGGGAAGACCGGCGAGTGGAAGTACTGGAGCGTCGAGGGCAAGGCCTCGGACGCGCCGCAGGGCGACTTCGCGAGGGACTGAAAGCGCATGAGGCTCCATCGCCCGCTCGGGCCCGCCGTCGCGCTGCTCCTCGCGGCGGCGGGTGCGTGTGGTGGACCGCCCGCGCCCGTTCCCGCGGTGCAGCGGCAGGCCGTGGTGGGCGGTGTGCCCGAGCCGGGCTCTCCGGCCGTGGGAGCCATCCTCCCGGTGGCGCCGACCTGCGGCGAGCCGGCCGAGGCCTCGCCCGTCCTCTGCACGGGGACGTTGATCGCGCCCCGGGTCGTCCTGACCGCGGCGCATTGCGTGGAGAACGTGGACGCGCCGCAGCTGCTCTCCGTGGTGTTCGCGCCCGAGCCGGCACATGCGCTCCCCAGCGAGCGTGTGCGAGCTGTCGAGGGCCGGCTGCACCCCGACTGGCATGCGGGAGCGCATGACCTGGGGGTGTTGATCCTCGCCGAGGATGCGCCTGTCGCGCCGGTGGCGCCAGGCATGGCCGCGCTGCCGGCGGACGTGGTGGGGCGGACCACGCGGGTGGTGGGATTCGGTGTCGACGACCAGGGCCGGATGGGCAGCCGGCGCAGCGGCACGGCCCGGGTGACAGCGGTCCAGGCGGAGACCTTCTCCCTCTCGGCCGCGCCCGGGATGTCGTGCGGCGGAGACAGCGGCGGTCCGTCGTTCCTCGAACTCGACGGCGCCGAGCGCCTCGTCGGCGTCACCTCGTATGGCGACCTTGCTTGCACGACGGGCACCAACATGCGCGTCGACGCGCATGCGGCCTTCGTTCAGGCGATCCTCGACGAGGTCGCGGTGGCGCCGCCCACGCGGCCTGCGTTCGACCCGGGGGTGGACGCGTGCACCGCGCCGTGCCGGAGTCACGCCGATTGCCCCCTGGGAATGGCATGCGTCACCGGGACGGGAGGAGGCAAGAGCTGCGCGGTGGCGGGCCTCGAGGCCGGTCGCTTCGGCGCGGTCTGCACCGGGCCTGACGCAGGGCGGCTGTGCGTGAAGGCGGGCGAGGCGTGCCGGCTGTGGCTGCCCTGTTCCGAGGAGGAGGTGAGCGGGGGCGGCTGCGGGGTCGCGAGGGGCAGCGGAGCGGGGACGTGCGCGGCGCTGCTCGCGCTGACGGTGTTCCTGTCCGGCCGGGGCCCACGCGCGGGAGCACGGCGCGGTTCTACTGCCGCCCACCGACAGGCCACCGGAGCGGCCTGTCGGTGCGGAGGGGGAAACGGTCAGCGCACCTCGAAGTCGTAGATGCGCGTCGCCGGGTCGCCGTTCTGGGTCGGGGTGGTGACGTTGAGCTTGATGTAGCGCGCCGAGGTGGCGCTGATGGCGTGGGTGGAGGTGCTGGCGGTGTTGTTGGTCACCGTCACGGGCGTGCTCCAGGTCGTGCCGTTGCTGGAGGTCTGGACGGTGAAGGCCCGGGTGTTCCAGGTGCTCGCCTCGCCGCCCGCGCCGGCATGCTTGACGACGAAGCTGCTGACGGTCTGCACCGAGCCGAGATCCACCTGCAGCCACGCCGCGGAGGCCAACGAGCAGAACTTGTCGGTGGTGCCGCCGGAGACGCTCCCGTTGACCGCCTTGGCCGGCGTCTCGCTGCTGTTGCAGGCGGTGGAGCCCGTCGCCGGTTTGTTGAGCGCCAGGTTGATGTTGCCCGTGCCCACCGAGACGGTCTGGGTCTTGGTATGGCTGGCGCCGCCGTTGTCCGTCACCGTCAGGCTGACGTTGTAGTTGCCGGCGCTGGCATAGACACGGCTGGGGTGGGTGGCGGTGGAGCCGCTGCCGTCGCCGAAGTTCCAGCTGCGCGAGGCGATGGTGCCGTCGCTGTCGGTGGAGGCGTCGCTGAAGGTCGCGGTCAGTCCGCTCACGGTGACGCCGAAGTTGGCAACTGGCGGGGTGTTGCCGCTGACCGCGGTGTTGATCGCCGCCGCGTACTGCGCGGTGGTGCCCTGCGCCCCGCACTTCTGGATGTCGTCGTAGAGCCACATGAAGCCGCCGCCAATGCCCGCGGTGCTCTTCCAGTTGCTCATCTTGCTCTGCACGGTGGCCGGACTGTCACCGCTGGTGCAGCCGGTGCCATGGCGCGACCACAGGCCGGGTTTGACGGTCATGCCCATGGCGGTGTTCCAGCTCGCCGGATTGTTGCCGGCGCCGCCGTCGTACACCTGGAGGTAGATGCCATCCACCGCGCTGCCGAGGTTGTCCTTGAGGTTCCTCCAGAAGGTCTGCTGGGTGTAGGGCGCGAAGGTGATCTTGTAGCCCAGGCCGATGAGCATCTGCCCGAACTGGGTGGTCGGGGCGAGGTCGTAGGCGCTCTCGTCGTCGAAGTTGACCGCGGCGGCGCCGGTGGCTGTCTTCAGCGCCTGGAAGTTGCGGTACAGGATGCTGTTGCTGCCGGTGCCGCAGACGAGGGTGCTGCCGCAGCCCGCGGCGGTGCCGTTGACCAGCCGGGCCATGCGCTCGAAGTCGGGAACGCTCCAGGCGCCAATCGACACTTCAATGCGATTGACCGAGGTCGGCGCGGCCTTGAGCGTGGCCAGACGCGTGGGCCAGGCCGGGTCGCCCATGTAGGCGCCGTTCTTGACCACCGGGATGTCGTTGTAGACGAGGTCGCCGTTGTCCTCGATGTGGAAGCTCCAGAGAATCACGGTGGTGAAGCCCGAGCTGCGCAGGTCGTCCATCACCGCGGTGCCGCCGGAATAGAACGGGCCACCGCCGTAGATGGCCGAATCGGCGTCGGCCACCGGCGCGAATGCGGCCAGGGCGAGGGCGGCCAGCGCCGGCCAGGCTCGGCGGGCGGGAAGGAGGCAGGACGAGGGTGGCTTCGACTTCGGCATGGTTCGATCTCCTGTCGCGGGCCTTGGCGACAGGCAGACCTTGCGAATGCCGAAATCGGAATGTCAATATCATTCAGATATACTTGAATAATCCGAAAATCGTCTGAATGCTGGCGCTGGACCTCACCCGGAGAGCAGGGGCAGGAGCAGCTCCCGGAGGTGGTCGGCGAGGAAGCGGTAGCTCACCCCGAGGCGGCCGGCCTCCGCGCGCAGGTCCGCGCCCTGGAGCACCTTGAACGCGGACTGCCGCGTGGAATTGAAGAGCCGGTCGTCGGTGCCTCCCGGGTTCAGCGAGGGTCCCCACTCCGCCAGGGGAAACCGTGCCCGCATCCGCTCGCGCTCCAGGTAGTCCAGGTGCTCCGTCGGGCCGGGCTCGGGGGCCTGGTCGACTTCGTTGCTCCAGTCGATGGCGTGGAGGAACTCCGGGTAGGGCATCAGTCCGCTGGAGGCCAGGGAGCCTCCAGCGAGCGCCGTGAGCGTCGCGTTGATGACCTCTGGCAGGTTGACCAGGTCGCCGTGGGAGTCCTCGCGGACCGGGGGCACGTAGGCGTAGTAGCAGGAGGTGGGCAGCCCTGGCAGGACCGAGGACTGGAAGAGCACGGTGCCATCCCCGTTGGAGAGCTTGCCTGGCGCGGGCGTCGGCTGCGAGTGGAGGGTCCAGCCTCCTGGCCCCATGCGCGCCGCGTAGTCCGTCTTCCCGTTCAGGCCGACGATGACCACGGTGCGCGACGCGAAGCGCTGGGCCACGTCCTGCGCCTGCAGGCGGGTGAACTGGTAGCCGCTGTAGGAGAAGCGCAGCAGCGGGTCACGCAGCTGGCGGTGGTAGGAATTGGTCCAGGACTCGGCGCGGTAGAGGTCCTGTCCGGTGCGCACGGGGTACTTCAGCACCGCGTCCAGCTCGGGCAGGCGCGAGGGCCAATACTCGCGGGGAGCCACGAGGAGGTTGAAGAGACCCGGCATGCTCGCCGCGGACTGGCGCAGGGTGGCATTGCTCACGAGCCAGTCCGCGGGCGTACCGGTGCCATCCTCGATGACCCGGATGGGCTTGAGGGCGCCCCAGAAGGGCGGCGCGCAGAACACGATGTGCTCGATGGCATCATCGAACTCGCGTGTGGAGGCCAGCATCCGCAGCAGCACGCAACCGCCCATGCTGTGGGTGACGAAGCGCAGCGGCTGCCCGTCCGTGCGCAGGCTTCGCAGGAAGAGCGCCAGCCGCTGTGCCTCGATGCCGATGCCGTCGCGCCAGTCGAAGTTGAAGCGACCCCACCCGATGTCCGCGAGACAGTCGGCGTAGTGATCGCCGATGACGGGCAGGGTGATCGTGGAGCGTGCGTAGATGAACTGCCCGGGGCTGTCGACTCCGCCCTGGGGCGTGACATTCAAGAAGGCGAGGTTGTCCACCTCGTGCCAGATGCCCGTGTCCAGCCAGAGGGTGTCACGGCGTTGCCGGTCGTACAGCTCACTGCCCATCACCCCGTGCAGGAAGATGGCGTGATGGGGCGAGTTGCGGATGTCATTGAGCCATCCGGGCCAGACCTCGTTGGCGTAATAGTCTTGCTTGAGCAGCATGGGCCCCCCGGGAGCTTGAAGCTAGGGAGCCCCCGCGGCCGGGCACAATCACCCTGGGGGGACGGGCGGGAGCGCGAAGGCTCCGTCACCGGCCGGCAGCGCGTCCCCAGCGGAGCGCGAACCCCAGATGGCCCGTCAGCGGCCGGCGGCCTCCTCCCAGGTCGAGCGGAAGCTCGAGGCCGCCCTCCGCTCGCAGTTCGAGGGACGGACCCAGCCGGTACGCGACGCCCAGCGAACCGCCCGGTGAGGCGAGCAGGTGCGCGCCGTTGAACCTGCCTTGAAAGACGGTGAGCGGTCCCGCGAAGGCCCCCATCAGCGAGGCTCCCCCGGTGACGGTCCACGTTCGATTGATGCGGTAGTCGAGCAGCGCCTGCGCCCCGAGGCGCAAGTTGACGGGCTCCGTGGAGTTGTTGGTGACGGGCACGTACCAGGCACCCGCGCTCGGGGCGACCGACAACGTCCAGGGAGACCGGTTGACGAGCCGATGCCGGGTCCCGAGTTCGAGGCCCAGCAAGGTGAGGCGACCGCCCCAATCCCAGTTCTCGCCGGCCCCCTTGCGGAAGGTGAGTTCGGGATTGGGCAGATACGCCCGCTCCCGGCCGCGCTCGAAGGCGAGCGCGTTGAGTGAAACGCCGACCTCCGTCGTCCCCACGGGGGTCGTCGCCGCGCCGAGGTTGCGCGCTCCGCTCAGACAACCGGGGATGAAGAGGAGCATCCCACCCAACCCCAGGGCCCGCGCGGCGTGCCGCGGCGTCATTGCGGCCATGCGAAGCGCACCCAGAGCGGATGGTGGTCGCTCCCGGCAGGGCTCCTGTCCACGCCGCGCTCCACCGGAGTGAGGCCCCGGACGAAGACGGAGTCGAGCGGCAAGCCGCCGATGATGGAGTCCACGGTGTCCCCCACTCCTTCCGAGGCCCATTCGAATCCCCGCCCCGAGAACAGCTTCACGGTCTGTTCGAGGCTCCCCGGGTCGGAGGTGTTGAAGTCGCCCGCAATGACTTGCACCGGCCCCATTCCGTCGACCGCGTCGATGATCGTCTCCGACTGATCGAGCCGTGCACTGAGCCCGACGATGGGGGTCGCGTTGTGCACGGAGACCACCTGGACCGGGGTGCCTCGGAGGTCCAGCGTCGCGACGACGGCGATGCGATGCTGCTGGTGATACGGGTCGTCATGGGGAAGGTTGATCTTCCGGTCCTCGGTGATGGGCCACCGGCTCAACAGCGCGTTCCCGAAGTCATCGCCATCCTTCTGGTGGACGGAGGCGGGGTAGTAGACGTAGGCCAGCCCGAGCTCCCTCGCGATCCTGTCCACGGCGCTCGCGTCCATCTCCTGCATCGCGATGACGTCCGCCCCCGCGAGCGGAGGCCTCGTGAGGGCGGAGATCGCCTCGGTGACGTTCTCGGCGAAGGCCAGGTTGAACGTCACGACGGTGAGCGAGGAGGGCTCCTGCTCCGCGGAGACGGCGCCAGCAGTCCGATGATCTCCGCTGTATCTCGGTCCGGCCTCGTCGGGGTAGTTCACCGCGAGCGGGCACGCGGTCAGGAGCGTGAGCAGGAGGATCGCCCACGGCGCGACGAGCAGGCCCTTGCTTCGCGGGAGGACCTGTCGCAGGGACGCGACCCTCCCATGCGCGACTCGGCCTGCTGTGTCGGGCGGCAATGGCTGACTCATTGCGTACATGAACGGTGCGGGGGACCAAAGATTCCGTTTCGCCATGGCCCTGGGGGGTGCCCCATGCGCTCCTCGGGGTGGCCGTTCCCCATCCGACGCACCCTCCGGCCCCAGGGCCGATGGCCGGCGGGGCAGGCCAGTCCCACCCTCAATCCCCACATGCTTGCCGGCGAGGAGGGACGGGGCTGCTCCTCCCGACCTACAAGAGGCGGAGCCGCGCATTGGGGAGAATGGCCGTGAGGTCCGAGGGGACCAACTCCGCAGCCCTCGTGCACTTCACCCTGGTGCTGCTGCTGGCCGCTGCCTTCCCGGCCCATGCGGAAGAGCTCCCCGCGGATGCGCCCGTCGCCCCGGCGCCTGCGCGCCGGCATGTCTGGCTGGCGCTGGGCGAGGTGACGTTGGCGAACACGGCGATATGGTCGGTGAACCGGTTCATCAGGAAGACCGACTGGTCGGACGTGAACCCGGAGGTGTGGAAGCGCAACCTGACGGGCAGCTTCGAGTGGGACGCGGACAAGTTCACCGCCAACCAGCTCGACCACCCGTACCACGGTGGCATCTACTACAACATCGGGCGCGACAACGGCTTCACCTACTGGGAGTCCGGCGTCCTCACCTTCCTCGGCAGCCTCCAGTGGGAGGTGTTCGGCGAGAACAACCCGCCGTCCACCAACGACATCATCAACACCAGCCTCGGAGGTCTCGCCATCGGCGAGGTGCTGTACCGGCTGTCCTCGATGATCCTGGACAACGGCGCCACGGGCTGGAAGCGGGGCGGCCTTGAGGCGGCGGCGGGCCTGCTCAATCCCGGACGTGGCCTCAGCCGGGTCGTCCGGGGCGAGGCGTGGCGGGTCGGTCCCACACCGCGCGAGTGGACGCCGCGCCACTTCTCCAGCTTCGCGCGGGCGGGCTACCTCCAGGAGGGGGATGCCGTGACAGGGCAGGCGGGCCAGGGCCAGCTCCTCGTCGGGTTGAGCCTGCGCTACGGCGACCCGTTCCTCGACGAGTTCCACAAGCCGTTCGACAGCTTCGCGATGGACGCCTCCTTCATCACCCGCCAGGCCCACTTCCTCAGCCAGGCCGAGGTGCAGGGGCTGCTCGCGGTCACCCCGCTGGTGCGGCGCCCCCAGTGGCAGGTCTTGCTGGGCGCGTACCAGTTCTACGACTACGTGGACATCGGCAACTACCAGGTGGGCTCTCAGTCCTTCAGCGGGAGCCTGCTCTACCGCCATGTGCTGAATGGATCGCTGGATGTGCGGGCGACCCTGGACCTGCGGGGAGTGGCGCTCGCGGCCCTCTCCTCCGACCCCTCCGAGACCAACGAGCGGGGCTACGACTACGGGCCCGGGTTGGGCGCCACGCTGCGGGCCGCGTTGGGCTCCTGGCCCTGGGAGTACGTCGGCCTGGAGTTCAAGGCGTCGTGGATCCGCACCCTGGACGGGGCGCCGAACGACCACCTGATCCAGGAGGGGCGCCTGCACGCGGACATCCCGGTGTTCCGCGAACTGGGGCTGGGGCTGGGCGGCAGCATCCAGCTCTTCCGGCGTGACAGCCTCATTCTCGACGAGAACATCGGCCCCCAGGCGAACCCGCGGTTCCAGGTGTTCGTGTCGTGGCACTGAAGTGTTGGATGAACCACGCGGGGCCAGGGGGGCCACTGCTCCGCGTAGGCCTGCGCCGGTAGCCGCGCCGCAAATCCGTGGCGCCTACTCGAGCCGGAGGAAGTAGAGCGGCTGCCGGGCGTCGGGCATGGCCACGATGCCACGCAGCTCCGGCACGTAGCGGAAGCGGCTGTTGATCCCGGCGCCCACGGTCGCAGGCGGGGTGGACGAACCGGGGCCCAGGTCCAGCAGGCTCACCGAGTACGGCGCGTCGTCCGTGGCGCCCGGGGTGACCACGAAGACTTCTCCCGGGGCCGCGCGCCCGTCGTAGAACAGGAACCGGTCGTTGCCGGTGTCATAGACCATCGCCGCGTACACCGGAATGAGCCCCTGCAGCCGGGTGAGCGCCGCACTTGGAGCCAGGGTGACCTTGTACTGGGTCTTCCCTCCCACTGGGATGCGAGAGGAGTTGAACCCCGGGGTGCCGTAGCCCTGCCCGTCGGCCCACATCAAGGAGAAGAGCTGGTTTCGCCGCGAATCGTAGGCGACCGGGAAGCGGATCGGGATCGGGTGGGAGGTGAGCGGCTCCGACCAGGTGTTCGTCTCCGGTGCGAAGACCGTGAAGCCGTTGGTCCAGATGTGCCCGTTCCCGTCGCGCACCATGCCCGTGAAGGCGGCTGCCTCGTCGGCCCAGGTGCCCGCGGGATCCCAGTTGTTGGTGTCAGGGTTGAAGCCATCCACCTTGGGGTAGTGATAGGCATTGGGATATCCGCCGCGGTTGCCGACCAGCATCACCCGGTGGACCGAGGGCACCCAGTGGATCGTCTGGTAGAGGTGCCGCGACGCCGGAGTGCCGTCCGGGTAGTGCGGCACGTCGTTGGCGATGGAGGTGCTGGCGGCCTTCCGGAGGACCCAGGTCGGAGCGTCGAGCCGCAGATCGAGGGAGACCACGCGATTGTCGGCGCTGTCCGAGTGGCCGCCCGCGGCGGCGATCCACAGCTCGCTGGTGTCCTCGCGGAGGGCCATTCCCGAGTAGGCGTTGACCGCGGAGCCGCCAGCGCCCTGGGTGCCAGGGATGACGAACCATTCATTCAGGGCATGGCCGCTGAACCAGGCGGGATTCAGCGGACCGCCGTCGGCGACGCCCGCGTCAGCAGCACCTGCGTCCGGGGCGTCTGGGCTCCCTGGACCGCCAGGGCTGACCCCGTCTGTGCATCCCAACGCCGCGCTCAGCAGGAACAGCAGGGGCAACATCGGCCGACGCAACGCCATGGAAGACTCCAGATCGAGGTGGGCGCTCACCCTGGCTGAGGCCCCGCTGATGCGCCAGCACCCCCGGGGTAGATCCATTTCGAGAACATCCCTACACTGCGGGTGAATCTGCGCACGCACGGCCGGATGCTGCCCAGCCATGGAGCTTCTCGATGATTTGTCTTTCGCGCCCGATGCGAGCGCTGCTGCTCGCCTGCCCCGTGCTCCTGATGGCCTGCTCTGACGCGAAGGGGACACCGGATGCCGGCACGCCCCCTGTCGTGGCGTGGGACGGCACCTATACCCCCATCGAAGAGAAGGGCGACTGGATTGACCGCGGCGTCTTCGCCCCCTGCGCGTTCACACCCCCCGTCGGAACCAAACTCGACTGCGACACCCCGGCCCTCTTCGACCTGTCGCAATGCAACCTGGGCGCGCTGAGCAAGGCCGAACGGCATGGCATCTACCAGACCGAACTGCGCTGGGATTCCGGCGAGTATCCGTGGGGGGGCATCGGGTTCCGGCTCCCGGAGGGCGGCGGCGCCGGAAGCATGATCAACAGGCCCCTCATCCGGCAGCAGTTCGACGACCAGGGCATGTTCCTCACCGGCGGCTACACCACGACCCGGGGCGCGGTCGTGAGGTATGCGCTGGCGGGCTGTGACGTGCCCGAACGCCACCACATCACCGGCTGCTATGCGCTCTGCACCAACAACGTGCTCACGGAGAAGGGGACGTTCGACGCGGACCGCATGGTCTTTGGCCGCGGTGAGGCCGAGTCCTCCGGGGGCATGAACCTCGTGTCCGAATCCTTCGTCGGGCTTGGCTTTCCGGTGGATGTCTATGTCACGAAGAACCACGCCTACGTGGTGTCCATCCAGTACAAGGCCGACATGCCCGCGGGAGGCCTGACGGTCTTCGACGTCAGTGACCGCAGCCGTCCCGTGTTGAAGAAGGTCATCTCCCTGCCGGGCGACGGGTACTGGAACGCCGCGTGGGCCAAGGACGACGTCCTCTACGTCGCCACCCGCGCCTCGGGCGTCATCCTGTTTGACATCTCGAACCCGGCGGATCCGACCTACATCCGCAGCGTGCCCAGCGGCGCGCCCCTGGATGTGCACACCCTGTTCGTGGATGGCAACCGGCTCTACGCCATGGCGCTGCGGCCCGGGCAGACGCTCATCTTCGACATCACGTCGCCGCAAGAGCCTGTCCTGCTCAACCGCGTCACCTTCAAGTCAGAGGAGTTCGTCACCAGCTATCCGCACGACGCCTTCGCCTACGAGGGCCGCCTCTACATCAACCATACGGACATCGGCTTCCTGGTCACCGACCCGAGCGACCCGATGCAGGTCAAGGAGCTGGGCAAGTACTCCTACAACCGGCAATACAGCCATGCCACCGCGGTGGGGACCTTCGCGGGCCGCACCATCGCGTTCGAGGGCAGTGAGCAGGAGGGCGCGCACCTTCGCGTGCTGGATGTCACCGACCCGGCCCACATCCAGCTCCTCGCGGAGCACCGGATGCGCCCCGGCACCTCCATCCACAACATGATCCTGAAGGGCACCCGGCTGTACGTCGCCTGGTACCATGAAGGCGTCCGCGTGTTCGACGTGGCCAATCCCACGCGCCCCAAGGAGATTGCCCATTTCAACACGTACCGGGAGAGCGACCCGAACCGGCTGGGCACCCTCTACGAGGGCGCCATCGGCATGCGCGTCCCGGGCGACGGGTATGTCTACGCGGTGGACACCTCGCGCGGGCTGCTCATCTTCAACGAGCTTTGATCCACGCCTGCCCGGGGGGCGGGCGGGGCCCCTTGGATCAAGCGTCCGGATTGTCGCCCACCGGGAGCGCTTGAGCTTTATGCACTGCAGCGCTCCTCCGACTCTCCGATACTACGAAGGTGAGGATGGACGAGAAGATGGACGTGCTCCCCGGGTACACCCTGGACGCGGTCGTGCGTCAGGGGGAGAGCGCGGTCGTCTACCGGGGAGCATCCGCCGCCGGCCGCCGGGTCATCGTGAAGATGCTGCGCTCCCAGCAGCCCTCCCCGAGAGAGCTCGCGGAGCTCCGCCACGCGTTCGAGTTCGGGCGCGAACTCGACTCTCCGGCCGCGGTGCGCACGCTGTCCCTGGAAGCGTCCGGTGATCGCTTCGCGCTCGTGTTCGAGGATGCCGGAGGACGATTCCTCGACGAGTTGCTCGAAGGCCCGATGGAGGTCGGCCGCGCGCTCCACCTGGCCGTCGGCATCGCCCAGGCGCTCGCCGACCTCCACGGCCACGGCGTCATCCACAAGGACGTCTGCCCGGAGAACCTGGTCGTCGATGCTGAAAAGGGCCACGTCCAGCTGACCGACTTCGCCCTGGCCTCTCGTGTCGGGAGCGAGCCCTCGTCGCCCCTCCCCGTGCCCAGGCAGGTGGTGGGGAGCCTTCCGTACCTTTCGCCCGAGCAGACCGGTCGCATGGACCGTCCCCTCGACGCGCGCACGGACCTCTATTCGGCGGGCGTCGTGCTGTACCAGATGCTCACCGGGCAGCTGCCCTTCCAGGCCGAGGATCCGCTCGGGTGGATCCACAGCCACCTTGCCCGCACGCCCCGGCCGCTCGTGGAGCTCCAGCCCCACCTCCCGGCCGTGGTGTCGGACCTGGTGCTGCGCCTGCTGGCGAAGGCGCCCGAGGACCGCTACCCGACAGCACAAGCGCTGCTCACGGACCTGCTGAACTGCCGCCAGCAATGGACCTCGAACCAGCGGATCGAACCGTTCGCGCTCGGCACCAGCGACGGGCTCGGACAGCTGCGAACACCGCAGCTGATCCCGCTGCGGGAGGCCGAACTCGGGCAGCTGCGCGCCGCCTTCGAGCGGGTGGTGGCCACGAAGCTCCCGGAGTTGTTCCTGGTGATGGGGGAGGGTGGCGTCGGCAAGTCGTCCCTCGTGGCACAGCTGAGGTCCACGGTCCTCGATCAGGGCGGCCTCTTCCTGACGGGCAAGTTCGACCAGCAGCAGGAGGCTCCCTACGCGGCCTTCGCCCACGCGTTCCAACCCCTCTTCCGGCAGCTCGCCGCGGAGGAGGCCTCCCCCAGGGCTCGCTGGCGGGAGCGGCTGGATGCGGCGCTCGGCGCGAGCGGGCAGTTGATCGCCGACCTCATCCCCGAATTGCTCCTGGTGACCGGGCGGCTGCCGGAGGTCGCGTCGCTGCCTCCCGTCGAAGCCCAGAGCCGCTTCCTCCTGGTGTTCCGACAGCTCCTGGAGGCACTCACCGGGGAGCACCCGGTGACGCTCTTCCTCGATGATCTGCAGTGGGCCGACGAGGCCAGCTTGCGGCTGCTCCAGCACCTGGTGTCGCACCCCGCTCCCCACCCCCTCCTCATCGTCGGGGCCTGCCGCGACCGCGACAGGGCACCGTCCGACCCGCTGGCGGTCACCGTGGGCCAGCTCAAGAAGGGCCCGACCCGGGTGACGGAGCTCTCCTTGCTCCCGCTGTCGCTCGAGGGCTGCGCGCAGCTCATCGGAGACACGCTCGGCGCCGACCCACGGACCCTCGCTCCGCTGACGGCGTTGGTCTACGAGAAGACCCACGGCAACCCCTTCTTCACCGTCCAACTGCTCTTCGCGCTCCATCGCGACGGCCTGATCTCATTCGACCGGGGGCGCGGCACCTGGCGGTGGAGCGCCTACCGGATCCGCGCGCTGGAGCTGAGCGAAGACGTCATCGGGCTGATGCTCGACAAGCTGCGGCGCCTCCCCGCCGTCACGCAGGAAGCGCTCAAGCTCGCGGCGTGCCTGGGCGCGACCGTCGAACCTGGACCGCTCCTCGTGACGGGGGGCTTCTCGTCGGAGGAGGCCCTGCGCGCCGCGCTGGACCTGGCGGTGCGCGAGGGGCTGCTTCTCTCCCTCGACGGCACCTATCGGTTCCTGCACGACCGCGTCCAGCAGGCCGCCTACGCGCTCCTCGAGCCCGAGGCGCGCGCGGCCACGCACCTGCGCATCGGTCGCCAGCTGCTCGCGCACACCCCACCGCAGCTGTTGCCCGAGCGGGTGTTCACCCTGGTGAGCCAGCTCAACCAGGGCGCGCATCTCATCGAAGCGCTGGACGAGCGCATCGCGACCGCCCGGCTCAACCTGCTCGCCGGCAGGCGGGCCAAGGCTGCCTCCGCCTTTGGCGCGGCGATCCAGAACCTCCAGGCGGGCCTGGCGCTGCTGGCTCCCGAGCCCTGGCGCGCTGATCATGATCTCGCCCAGGGCCTCCACCTGGAAGAGGCCGAGAGCGAGCTGTGCGCTGGCAATCTGGACAAGGCCGAGCGCCTCCTGGCCGTCCTGCTGGCCCATGCGAGGACTCCCGCCGAGCGCGCCAGCGCCTACCGGGCGCAGATCGACCTTCACACCACGCGGGGCGCGCTGAGCCTGGCCATCGACAGCGCCAGTGCCTGCCTCCGTCAGTACGGCATCGAGCTGAGCCCGCAACCGACGCTGGCGCAATTGGAGGAGGCGGATCGCACCGTGGCGCAGCTGCTCGGAGCGGAAGCCATCGAAGCGCTGCTCGGCCTGACCCCCATGCGGGATCCCGACATGGAGGCCGCCATGAGCGTGCTGGCCACCTTCCTGCCGACGGCCTACTTCTGGAACCCCCAGCTGCACCACCTGGTGGCGTGCCAGATGGTGATCCTCACGCTCCGGCATGGACTGACCTCCGCCTCCACGGTGGGGCTCACCGCCTACGGCTTCGAGCTGGTCATCACCCAGCAGCAGTACGCCAGGGCCGCCCGCTTCGCCCGCGTGGCGCTCGCGTTGGTGGAGCGACACGGCTTCCTCGCGGATGAGGCGAAGGTGTGCCTGGTCGCGGGCGTTGCCCTCCTCCCCTGGGTCGAGTCGGTGCGCTCCCTCTTCCCCTTCCTCGACCGGGTCCTGCGCGCCGGAAGGCGGGCGGGAGACGTGGTCTTCGTCTGCCTCGGGCTCACCCACCGCTGCCTGCTGTCGCTCGCGGCGGGTGAACGGCTCGAAGAGGTGGAGCGCGCGGCGCGGGACGCCGCGGATTTCAACCGCGGCGTCGGGAACGAGCCGCTGGCCATGTGTGTGGAGATCGTCCAGCGCTTCGCCCAGTCGCTGCGCGGTCGTCCTCCGGCCTTCCCCCTCGACCGGCTCGAGGAGGCGGCCTTCGCCGAGCGGGTAGGCCTCCACCCGTTGTTCGTCAGCTTCTGGTACCGCTTCCACCGCCTCGAGCTCCAGCTCCTCCTGGGCAACCGCGCGGCCGCGCTCGCCGAAGCGCGACAGCTCTCCGGCCTCATCGTCTGCCAGCGGGGCCAGTACGGGGAGGCCCATGCCGTCTTCATGGTCGCGCTGGCCCTGGCGGCCCATGGCGAGGAGGCCCCCGCGGAGGAGCAGGCGAAGTGGAGGGGCGAGCTCGACGGCCATCACGCCTTCCTCAAGAACCTGGCGGCGGTCTGTCCCGCCAACTTCCTCGCCTTCGAGGCGCTGGTGTCGGCCGAGGTCGCGCGGCAGCAGGGACGTGCCGAGGAGGCCATGGAGCACTACGAGCGGGCGCTCCGGGCCGCGCGCGCGAGCGGCTTCCTCCAATATGCGGCGCTGGCGGGAGAGCTGGCCGCGAGCTTCTACCGCTCCCGTGGCCTGCGCACCATCGCCGAGGCCTACCTCGAGGAGGCCTGGCGCGCCTACCAGGAGTGGGGTGCCCAGGCCAAGCTGCGCCAGTTGGAGCAGCTGCACCCCCACCTGGAGCAGCGCCTGTCGCGCGTGCTTCCCTTCCACCGGTCCGCGGAGCCCGCGCAGCTCGACGCGCGGGCGATGGCGCACGCGTCACAGGTCATCTCCCAGGAGATCGTCCTGCCGCGGCTGCTGGAGAAGCTCCTGCGAAGCGCGCTGGAGCAGGCCGGCGCGGAGCGCGGATACCTGATGACGCTCGAAGGAGGCCATCCCCTGGTGCGGGTGGCGGCCCAGCTGACGGAGTCCGGGATCCAGGCCTCCGTCTTCGGCGAACCCGTCGCCCCCGGTGCCGAGCTTCCGGGTTCGCTCCTGACGCATGTGCGGAGGATGCGGCAGCCCGTGTTGCTCGACGATGCCTCCCAGCCAAACCCCTTCTCCTCGGATCGCTACTTCGCCTCGCTGCGCGTGCACTCGGTGCTGTGCATTCCCCTCGTCCGGCAGGCCGACCTCGCCGGCATGCTCTACCTGGAGAACAACCAGCTCGCGGGGGCGTTCACGTCCGAGCGGATCCTCACCCTGGAGGTGCTGGCCGCGCAGGCCGCCATCTCCCTGGAGAACGCGCGCCTCTACCAGGCCGCCCAGGACGCGGTCCGCGTGCGCGACGACTTCCTGGCCATTGCCTCCCACGAACTCAAGACCCCCATCACGGCCATGAAGCTCCAGGTGCAATCCATCCGACGGGTGATGGGCACGCGGACGAATGACGCGCACACGGAGGGCCGGCTCGTCGCCCTGCTCGGGACCTTCGAGCGCCAGGTCAGCCGCCTCGCCTATCTGGCCGACGAGATGCTCGATGTGTCCCGGTTCAAGGCGGGCGTGCTGGCGCTGGCGTTGGAGCTGGAGGAGTTCGACCTGTCCGGTCTGGTGCGGGAGCAGGTGGACGCCCTGACGGATCGTCTGAAGGCCGCGGGGTGTTCCGTGGCGCTCGAGTTCGAGCAGCCGGTGGTGGGGCGATGGGATCGCATCCGCGTGGGGCGGCTCGTCACCAGCCTGCTCCTCAATGCCATGAAGTTCGGCGCGGGCCATCCCGTGGCGGTGCGGACGCGAGTGATGGGCGACTTCGCGCGTCTCGAGGTGCAGGACCGGGGAGGCGGGGTGGACCGTGCGGACCAGGCGCGCATCTTCGAGCGGTTCGAGCAGGCCGCGCCTGCGTACAACTATGGCGGGCTGGGCCTGGGGCTCTATCTCGCGCGGGAGACGGTCCGCGCCCACGGCGGTACCATCACCGTGGAGAGCGCGCTCGGCGCCGGCGCCACCTTCGTGGTGGATCTGCCCCGTTTGAAGTGAAGCCCCCGTTGAGGGTGGCCCGCTCAGGCGGTGATGGGGCCTATCTTGAAGGGCAGGGGAGAAGGCCCCGGGGTCCCCTCCACCGTGTGCCAAGCGCCCTTGTCATGGTATCGCAGAGCGGCGTAGGGCGAGTCACCCAGGGGCTGGTAGCGGATGGAGTCAACGCCCAGGTTGTCGCGGGCGAACATCTTCGAGGGCTTGAAGTTGAAGAGGATCACCTTCTTGTAGAGCGGCTCGGTGAAGAGCCGGGTCTGCTCAAAGTCGCGTCGCGTGGCAGCGGGATCCTCCGCCCAGTCAAAGAGCATGATCCCCACGCTGCCATGCCCTTGCGGGTTGCTGCTGCTCAGGTTGGGCAGCGTGGGTTCGGGTGACAGCAGCTGGTCCAACAAGGCCCCTACCAGCGGATTGATGTGGGTCGCATTGGTGATGGGGTAATACCTCAGGGAATCCACGTCCTGACGGTCCGACGACGACTGGTAGATCGCCGCGATGTTCAGTTCGTTGACGCGATAGGAATCAAAACTCCGCGTCCCGGCTTTGCCCGTGTGGTCGTGCCAGGCCTCGTACAAGAGGTGTCGCACCACGTTCATCTTGTCAGCGTAGGTGAGCTTCTGGTGCGGGCCGCTGTATTTCCAGGTGTAGAGCGACTGCGCATGCAGCGTGTTGATCCGCTTCGTGCCATCAGCGGCGGGGGAGGTGATGCCAAAATAGGGATTGTTGTCAAACCGGGCTTCGTCCTTCAGTTGATACAGGTCCAACCCGAACGCCTTCCGCTTTCCATGGGGGACCTCTGGATCCTTGAAGACGCGCCACAGCAGCAACTTCCCCTTCGCTTGAGCGAGCGTCATCCGCAGGAAGTCCTCCGCGGTGTGCTGGGTGTTGAAGTCCAGGCTCTTCATCCCGTGACTGGCGTCATCCACGCTCTTCCAGATGTCGTGGATGCGGGTGTGGGTGTCGTAGTCAGCGGGCTCCGTGTCGAGGTGGGTGTGGTCGCAATCCACCACCTTCATGATCACGCACTCGTCGCGGTGCTCCGGCTTGTTCATCCACGCGTAGATGTGCGTCAGGACGGTCTGGAAGGACAGCCTGCCGCCAGCGGCGTAGTAATCCCCCACGTCCTCAATCCCATGCACGACCTTCAAGCCCGTGGGGCCGTCGGTCTTGATGCGCACGTCGAGGAAGCGGACCCCCGCATCCAGCTGCTGCTCGAGCGTCGCATACTGCGTCGTGGAGATGGGCTTGCACGCCTCCAGGCGGCTGCACGAGTCGTGCGTGCCGGGGATCGACAAGTCCTTCAACCGGACGTCGGGCTTGAGTCTGGCGAGCAGCGACATCCAATTGGAAGGATCGACAAGGTTGTCAATCAGGTTGTCAGTCAGTGGAATGCTCATCGGGCGTTCTCCGCAGGGGGCGTGCCGCACCCCATTCCAAGAACGGTGCCAATGCCTGTGGCCCCTGTCTGGCCGTCGCGCCCTGGGAGGGACGCGTTGGCCGCATGGGTTTTCTGCGTCGGGGCTACACGCGGCGCGTCCCGTGCGAACGCAAGCGGACGGTGACGGGAACTACAGCCCTTCGCCCAGAACCCCGGTGACCTCGTGGGCCAGACGCTCCGCCTGCTCGGCGGTGATGTCGCCGAGCAGTCCCTCGACGATCATGCGGGCCAGCCCGAAGGTGAGTGCCTGGGCCGCGAGGACGCCCGCCGTGCGGCGCACGAGCGTGGGAGTCGCATCTCCGCCCCGCCGTTTGCCGAGGATCAGGTCCATCGCCTCGATGTTCATCGCTGACATCCGCTGCAGGACGGGGGAGGCGGCGATCACCTCGGCCCGGCTGAGCACGGCGAAGTAGGCGGGCTCCTCCACCGCGAACCGGACGTAGGCCACGCCGCGCGCGCGGTGGGCCTCGGTCGGATCCTCGTGGGAGCGGGCTGCTGCCTCCATCCGCGCCTGCAGCCGCTGTGCGGCATCTTCCGCGAGCGCGACCAGCAGGGCCTGCCGGTTCGGAAAGTGCCGGAAGGGAGCCGCCACGGAGACACCCGTGAGGCGGGCGAGCTCGTTCATCTTCACGGCGTCCACGCCGCGCGCGGCGATCGTCTCCAGCGCCGCCTGCAGGAGCGCGGTCCGCAGATGCCCATGATGGTAGGCGTCGTCCGCCTTGCGCTCCGGCTCCGTCTTGCTGCTCCTGCGCGCCACCGCCAACCTCCTTCGTGCTTGCTCACCCAGAGGATCCGATGCTATCGATGTGAGTGACACTAACATGTGTCGTCGTGCCCGGGAGCGGAAGCTGCGTGCTGTCCGCTCTTTTTCATCCCTGGATGTTAGTCGTATTTACATTGCATGCCGGCGAGGCCGCTCGCGCCGGAAGAGGAGGCGGTCATGAGGTCAGCGTGGGTGTGGCTTTTCCTGTGCGTCAGCGTCGGCTGTTCCACGCGTGCCAGGGCGGAGGAGGGAAGAAGTGGGCTCGTGCTTGGAGCGGCGTTTGGTGTCTCGTCCATCCGGACGGCGGTGGGGGCGGTGCCAGCCCGGATGGAGCTCTCCGCGTCGTTTCCGAACTTGAAGATCGGGGCGATGCTCCGGCACGACACCGCGCTGGTCCTGCACCTTCCCGGCAGCATCTACCGGTACAAGGGGGCTGGCAGGGAGCGGGACCGGGGCTTCGAAGGCGTCGTTCCCTCCCTCCAGTTCTGGCCGTTGGACCGGTGGTGGGTGATGGGCGGGGTCGGGCTGACGCTCGATGCGCCCGCCTTCTACGATGTGAAGAGCAAGGACGAGGGCAAGTTCCACCTGGGCCCGTCCGTGACGCTGGGGACCGGCTTCGAGGTCATCAGGGCAGGGCGCTTCGTCGTGGACGTCCAGGGCCGGGGCCACTACGGCGCCGCGAGTGTCCCTGAGGGGACGCGCAAGGGCCTGGCCTTCAATCTGCTGGCCGGCATCAACTGGTACCAGGGGAGATGACGGTCACTCGTGGAGGCGGGGACACGCGCCTTCCGTTCTTCAGGGCTCCGTGCGTTGGAGCCACACCTCGCCCACTCTGGGAGAGGTCTTCTCGAGCACCTTGCCGTCGGGAGCCACCGTGGACGTCTGACACACCACGCCCACCAGACCGAGGCACGCGTCGGCGAGCACCACGGAGCACGAGGTGTGCGGCAGCGGCCCTTTGGCGCAGCTGTCGAAGGTCTGCTGTGCGAGTTGCTGTTCGGCGCGCACGGCGGGGGATGGGCTGCGCTCCGCCTCGGCGCAGGCCTCTTCACTGCAACGCAATGCCGAGGGGCAATCCCTCACGCCACCATCGCAGCCGCCCGCGCGTGCGAGGCAGGTATCCGCCGCGCCCCGCACGGTGACCGAGGAGTCACACGACCCTCCTTGATGCCTCGCACACGGGCCGGTGAAGACCTCCGCTTTCTCCTCCGTCAGCACCAGGCTGGAGGGCAACGCCTCTCGCGGGGGCGAGCCCTCGATGCCGAACAGGGAGCCATTCCGGGGGCGCAATACCGAGTCTTCCGTCCCCTGCGCGAGTTCGCCGAGCGCCGCCGCCTGCTCCGACAGGGCCAGGTTCACCGCCGTCCCGGAGCTGCCCCCTCCTGAGCCGTACTCGGTCCACTTCGCTCCACAGGCGTACACCGGCGCGTTGCAAGCGCTCGCCTTCGTGAGGCGAGCGCACTGGCCGGGGCCGGGCAGCGCCACGCTCACGCCCAGCGCATTCAGGTTGAAATAGGCGGCCTTGCGCGTGCGCTCCGCGTCTGGAGGCAGCTCCGCCTTGCCGGGGGCCGCCAGCCGCACGGCGCGCAGGTTGGCGCGCACCGCTTCGGCCTTCCGGCCCTGCTTCATCAGGCACAGCCCCAGGTCCGACTGCACTGCGGCGTGCTCGGGGCTCAGCCTCGCTGCCTGCGCGTAGAGGGCGCAAGCACGCCTGTAGTCATCGGCTTCATGGGCGGTGAGCGCACTCGCGCGCAGCGCATCGAAATCCGCCGGGGCAGCGGCAAGGACGAGCACGGTCAACAGGGAGAGCACCCGTGCATCCTGTCATGCCAGCCCTGGCGGAGGCGCGGAGGCCGAACCCTGAAGTGCCACCTGCCGGGCCTCCTCGGAGTCTTCGTCGTCGTCGTGGCCTCCTTCGAGGTGCTCCTCCCCGTGGCCGCCCTGCTGGCCTGCCCCGAAGACGGCATAGAGGACGGGCAGCACCAGGAGGGTGAGGAGGGTGGAGGAGAGGACGCCGCCGATGACAACGGTGGCGAGCGGTCGCTGCACCTCGGCGCCTACGCCCGTGTTGAGGGCCATGGGCACGAAGCCCAGCGCCGCCACCGCCGCGGTCATCAGCACGGGCCGCAGGCGCCCCAGGGCCGCCGTGCGGATGGCTTCGAGCAGGGGCAGGCCCCGCGCGAGCAACTGCCGCACGCGCGAGACGAGCACCATGTCGCCCAGCACCGACACCCCTGAGAGGGCGATGAAGCCCACCGCGGCGGAGATGGAGAAGGGCAGTCCGCGCACCAGCAGCGCGAGCACCCCGCCCACCAGGGCGAAGGGCACGCCCGCGAAGATGCGCAGCGCATCCCACACCCGCCGGTACGTGACGTAGAGGAGGGCGAAGATGAGGGCGAGCGCGATGGGCACCACGACGAGGAGCCGGTTGCGCGCCCGCTCCAGGTTCTCGAACTGGCCACCGAAGCGCAGGAAGTAGCCCTGCGGCAGCTCCACCTTCTCGTGGAGCGTCGTGCGCACCTCGTCCACGAAGCCGCCCAGGTCGCGGCCGCGCACGTTCGCCTGCACCACGATGCGGCGCTTGCCCCACTCGCGCTGGAGGGTGGTGGGGCCGGACACCTCGCGCACCTGGGCCAGGCGCCCCAGCGGCACCCGCTCCCCTCCGGGGGCCACCACCGGGAGGGTGGCGAGCTTCGCCGGGTCCTCGCGGAACTCGTCCGAGAGGCGCACGGCGAGGTCGAAGCGGCGCTCTCCCTCACGCACCTCGCCCACGACGCGCGTCCCCACGGCCTCCACCACGTCGAGCACGTCGCGGGCCGCGATGCCGAAGCGGGAGATGGCCGCCCGGTCCACCACCACCTCGATGACGGGCTGGCCCGTCACCTGCTCCACCGTGACGTCCGCCGCGCCCGGCACGGCGCGCACGTGCTCCTCCAACTCGCGCGCCTTCGCCTTGAGGATGTCCAGGTCATCGCCGAAGAGCTTGATGCCCACGTCGCTGCGCACCCCGGCCACCATCTCGTTGACGCGCATCTCGATGGGCTGGAGGAAGGCCATGCGCATGCCAGGCATGTCCGCGAGCTCCGCCTTCATCTCCGCCACCAGCGCGTCCTGGGTGTCCGCGCGCTTCCAAGCGTCGCGAGGCTTCAGGGTGATGAAGACGTCCGAGAGCTCCACGCCCATCGGATCCGTCGCCACCTCGGCCGTCCCGGTGCGCGTCCACACCCGCTGCACCTCGTCCGGAAAGCGCGCCTTGAGCACCTTTTCGATGCGCCCGCCGTAGCGCACGGATTCATCGAGCGACACCTCCGCGAGCCGCACGGTGTTGATGACGATGGTGCCCTCGGACAGGCGCGGCACGAACTCGCTGCCCAACTGCGTGGCCGCGAGCCCCGCCCCCACCACCAGCAGGCCCGCGCAGGTGAGCACCCCCCGGCTGTGCCCCAGCGCCCAGTCGAGCACGGGCCGGTAGCCGCGTTTGAGGAGGGACACGAGGCGCGGCTCGCGGTGGGGCGCGCCCGTGCCCTTGCGCAGCGCATAGGACGCGAGCACGGGCATGAGCGTCATGGAGAGCAGGGCGCTGCCCAGCAGGGCGAAGATGACGGTGAGGGCCATGGGGCGAAAGAGGCGCCCCTCCACGCCCTCCAGCGTGAGGATGGGCAGGTACACCACCAGGATGATGAGCTCGCCGAAGAGCGTGGGCTTGCGCACCTCGACCGCCGCGTCACGCACCACCTCGAGCACGCTCCGGCTGCCCCGGGCCGCGGACAGCCGTCGCTCCGCGTTCTCCACCAGGATGACCGAGGAGTCGACGACGAGGCCGAAGTCGATGGCCCCCAGCGACATGAGGGTGCCGGCGATGCCGAAGCGCAGCATCCCGGTGAAGGCGAAGAGGAGCGACAGGGGGATGGCGGCCGCGACGATGAGCCCGGCGCGCCAGTTGCCCAGGAAGACGAAGAGGATGGCGATGACGAGCAGTGCTCCCTCGAAGAGGTTGGTGCGCACGGTGCTGAGCACGTGCTCGACGAGTTCGGTGCGCGCGTAGACGACGTCCACCTGCACGTCCCCGGGCAGGCTCGCTTTCGCCTCCTCCAGCCGCGCCGCGAGCGCCCGCGTCACCGTGTCCGGATTCTCCCCCATCCGCATGAAGCCGAGGCCCAGCACCACCTCGCCCTCGCCGTCCGCCGTCGTCGCGCCCCGGCGCGTCTCCGCCCCCGTCTCCACGCGTGCCACGTCGCGGATCCGCACGGGGACGCCCTGGCGCGCGGCCACCACCACGTCGCGGATGGAGGCTGCGTCCTCCAGCACGGCCACGCCCAGCACCAACGCCGCGCTGCCTCCGCGCTGCACCACCCCTCCGCCCACGTTCGCGTTGTTGGCCTCGAGGGCGCGGTACACGTCGCCGAGCGAGACGTTGAACTGCTGCAGGCGGCGCGGGTCCACCACCACGTGCCACTGCTTCTCCTCGCCGCCCCAGGCGTTCACCTCCGCCACGCCCGGCACGCTGCGCAGTCGCGGCGCGAGCACCCAGTCGTGCAGGGTGCGCAGCTCCTCGATGCTCCGGCTCCTGCTCTTGACGAGGTAGTGGAAGACCTCGCCCAGGCCCGTCGCGACAGGGCCCAGCGTGGGGCGCTCGATGCCCACCGGCACCTTGACGCGGCCCAGGCGCTCACTCACCTGCTGGCGGGCAAACCAGAGGTCGGTGTCGTCCTCGAACTGGAGCGTCACCTGCGAGAGGCCGAACTTGGAGAGGGAGCGCATCTCCGCGAGGCGCGGCAGTCCCGCCAGCGCCTGTTCGACGGGCACCGTGAGCTGGCGCTCCACCTCGGTGGGCGTGAGGGCCGGGGCCACCGTGTTCACCTGCACCTGGGGCGGTGTGGTGTCCGGGTAGGCATCCAGCGGCAGCGCCCGGAAGGACAGCACGCCGGAGATGATGAGCGCGAGGGTGGCCGCGAGGACGACCCCGCGGTGCTTGAGCGACCAGTCGATGACGTGGGTGAGCATGGGGGCGGGCTATTCGCCCTCCTCGCAGCAGCCCGCGCCGATGGACTCCTTGAGGATCTCCGTCTTGAGCAGGAAGGCGCCGGTGGTGACGACGTCCTGTCCGGGCTTGAGCCCCCGCACCACCTCGACGTGCGCCCCGCTGGCCGCGCCCAGCTCGACGGCCACGGGGGAGTACAGCCCTGCCTCCCGCCGCACGAAGACGAGCGACCTGCCCTCCGCGCGCTGCACGGCCTCGCGCGGCACCAGGAGCGCGTCGTGCTCGCCTTCTACCTGGATGCGTCCGCGCACGAAGGTGCCCGCCTTGAGCCGGGCGCCGGGGTTGGGCAGCTCGACGCGGGCCCGCACGGTGCGCGTGGTTGGATCCACCGACGCGCCCACCCGGGTGAGGGTGGCCTCGCGCCGCTCGCCGCGCGTGCCCTCGAGGAGCAGCTCCACCTTCTGCCCCGCCTGCACGTCGCCCGCGTCGGCCTCGGGCACGTCGAGCTGTGCCCAGACGGTGGAGAGGTCCGCCACCTGGAGCAGCACCTGACCCGGAGCGGCGCTGCGGCCCGCGACGGCATCGCGCATCACCACCGTGCCGGCGAAGGGGGCGGTGAGCGTGTAGCGCCCGCCGCTGGCCGTCAGGGAGGCACCAGAGGCCCCCAGCGCCGCGCGGGCACCCGCCAACTGGCCTTCGGCCGCGGCAAGCTCCGCCTGCGCGGCCTCCAGGGCCTTGCGGGCCGTGATGCCATTCTGGACGAGTGTCTCCTGGCGCTGCGCGTTCGCGCGGGCCGCGCTCACGCGAGCCTGGGCTGCGGAGAGCTGGCCCTGCGTCTCGCCAACGGAGGCGGAGGCGAGGGTGGCGAGCGGCTGGCCCGCCGTCACGGTGTCACCCACGTCCACCTTCACCTCGAGGACCAGGGCTTCACCGCGCGCGGACAGCTGCGCCAGCCGGTTCTGGTTGAAGTCGAGCTGGCCCACCACCTCCAGGGTGCGGCCGAAGCGCCTCTTCTCCACGCGCTCGGTCTCGATGCCGGCCTCTTGCGCCGTCTGCGCGGAGGCCAGGCGCACGCGCAGGGTGGGCGGGGGGAAGACGGGCGCCTCGGCGCCCGCTGCCTTCACGAGGTCGGGGTGGTGCACGGGGCACACCGACAGGGGGAAGCCGTGCTCACGGCAGTAGTCCCCCGCCTCGATGAACCGGGCCACCAGCTTCGGGTTGCACTTGGTGCACTGGCTCTCCGGCACCGCGTGCTCCTTGCACCAGTCAGCGGGTGGGGCGGACGCCGCGGTGAAGGTGAGCGTGGGGTCGTGCACCTTGCAGTGCGAGAGGGGCAGCCCGTGCTCCTCGCACCAGTCGTCCTGCGCCTTGAAGACGTCGATGAGGTCGGGGTCGCACTTCGTGCACAGCTCCGCCGGGACCCCGTGCTCGCACAGCTTCATGGGCGCTGGAGCCTTGGCCTCCTCGGGCGCGGCAGCGCGCTGCGCCGCGGGGGCAGGTGTCTTGTCCCTGTTACAGCCCGCCGTCCCCCACAGGAGGAGGGCGGCGAGCGCCGAGGGGCCGAGGCGGGCGCGCATTACTCCTTCACGCCCTTCTTCTTCAGCTCGTCGTGGCAGATGGAGCACTGGCTCTCGGGACGCTCGTGCTCGCCGCACCAGTCGCCCTTGGCCTTGAAGACGGCCGCGAGCTTCGGGTTGCAGCGGGTGCACAGGGTCTTCTGCACGCCGTGTTCGCACTTGGGCTTCTCCGCCGGGGCGGAGGTGGGCGTTGCGCCGGTTGCCTCGCCCGCGTGGGCACTGAAGAGCGGGGTGACGGCGAGGGCCAGCGCGAGGAGGAGGGGACCTGTCTCCTATACACATCT
>NZ_RAWG01000270.1 GCF_003611735.1 Corallococcus sicarius
GCCGCACGCCCACCCCCACCTGGGGCGCCGCCAGCCCCACGCCGGGCGCGTCCCGCATCGTGTCGCGCATCAGCGCGATGAGCTGCCGCGTCTCCGCACTGCCAATCTCTTCAGGGGTCAGCTCGCGTGCGCGCTGTCGCAGCACCGGCTCCCCCGCCTGGACGATCTTGAGCACCATGGTGGCCCCACCGTAACAACCGCTCCACTGCCGCGCCGCATCGCCGTGAGGCAGGCGCGGGCCTGGCCGCCAGGCTCCCCACGAGGAAGGCGACCCCTGGACACCACGGGCCTCACGGCACCCGGGCCACTGACGGTAGGCTGCGTCGCACCATGGCTCGCCGCAAGAAGGCCGAAGAGACCAGCGCTCGCGTGCGCAACCTGCTCGCCCTGGATGCCGCCGGAATCATGCGCCGCCTGGCCGCCCGCCGGGAGGAGATGTTCATCCTCTTCTCCCGCCTGCGCAGCCGGGGCCCGCTGGTGGAGACGGTGGCGTCGCACTACGCCGAGGGCGCCTTCATCCAGCTCATCCACCTCTCCGAACAGGAGCAGGCGGTGGTGGACCACTTCTACGCGCGCCTGGACGAGCTGCGCTGGTACTTCACCTACACCGAGGACATGCCCGGCACCGCGCACCAGACCTTCATCGCCCTGCACCGGCGGCTGGAGGAGAGCTACCGCCTGTTCGTGGAGACCATCGGTCTGCCCGTGCAGCCGGATGGCGTGCGCGTGGTGAACGCGGAGGCCGTCCGCCACGAAGAGCCGCCGGTGGAGGCCACGCCCGTGGCGCTCGCCCCCCTGCCCCGCCGCCGCCGCGCGCCGCCCGCGTGACTCAGGCCGCGGACGCTTCCGCCGCGCTCGCGTCCGCGCTCGCGTTCGTCACGGCCGGCGCCCCGGCCCTCGCCAGCCGCTTCATGGACGCCTTGCCCACGACGACATCCACCATCTTCCGCGCGCGGGTCCAGACGCTCTCCTGCACATAGGGGATGCCGTACTTCTCACACAGCGCGCGCACCCGGGGCTGCACCTCGCGGTACTTCAGCATCGGCAGGTCCGGCCAGAGGTGGTGTTCAATCTGGTAGTTCAGCCACAGGTGGGCGAAGTCGTTCAGGTCGCCGCCGGTGCGGTAGTTCGCGCTGCCCAGCACCTGCTGCACCATGCGCTCCGCCTTGTTCGCGGGCGCGCTGTCGAACCGGTACAGGTCCTCGCCGGTGTGGTTGGGCCCCACGACGAAGAACGTGTGCAGGTTGGTGACGACGTCCGCCATCACGGAGTTGCACAGCACGCTGAACGCCGCCCACGGCCCTGCGACGAGGAACGCCGCCGGATACAGGCCGAAGTTGACGGTCGCGTACGGCAGATAGCAGCGGGTGACGAGCTCCCACACCTCCGCGCGCGTGAGCGAACCCCCTTCACGCCGCCCCTTGCGCCGCAGCGACCCCAGCGTCTCCGGCGCGTAGTAGCTGGCCCGCCACGTCACGGCCAGCAGCCCCAGCTGCACGTAGCGCAGGGGCAGCGGGCGGCCGGTGTCCCGCAGCGTGCCCTCCGCGTTGCGCTCCAGCAGGTCAGGGTCCGCGTCCTCGCCGGTGTGCGAGTGGTGCAGCACGTTGTGCTCGAACACCCACGCGTCCGGCAGCATCCAGTCCAGCCAGTCCACGAAGCGCCGGGCCCCTTTCGCGAAGCCCTTGCTCGTGCGCGACACCGGCATGCCCGGCACGCGGTCATAGCCCCGGTGCCCCACGTGGTGCATGAGCAGCCAGCGCGTCGAGCGCCCCACGCCCAGCGCCACCGCGCTCAATGGATTCGGGGCCATCCACGCCGTGGCCACGCCCAGCCACGTCGCCGCCCGCCCCCAGCGCTCCAGCTTCCGCAGGTGCGCCGCGTCCGCCTCGCCCAGGGACGCGTCCACCTGGGCGCGGATCTCCTTCAGTTCCCGGTAGAAGCCCTCCACATCCACGGAGGCGAGGTCGAAGTCGGGGGTGCCGCGGGACATGGAAGAACTCCTCGGGAGCAGGACGGGGAACCACGGGCACGGCCGGGACAAGGTCGCACGCTAGCCTCCGTCCGTGGCCGCGAAAAGCCTTCCTTCCCGCTCACCCGCTCGCCCGGTGACAGGGCAGGACCCGCTTTCCCAGGGGCTCACGGCGGAGCACGGGGATCCGCTCCGCGTCAGGATGCTCACTCTCCGTGATTGGATCCGCCAATCCATGACAGACTGAGGCCTATTCGACTCCTCTTCTCGATTGCCTTCTGGCTCTTCTTCGCGGTGTCCAGCACGGGGCTCTTCCTCGGAGCGCTCGTGGTGTGGGCCGTCACGCGTCCGTTCGACGCGGACAGGCGCGTGCTCCATCTGTACTCGTGCTTCTGGGCGCAGCTGTACTTCTACGTGAACCCGGTGTGGCACCTGAAGGTGGAGGGCCGCGAACGGCTGCCGTGGAAGGGCGCGGCGGTGCTCGTCGCCAACCACGAGTCGCTGGGGGACATCCTGGTCCTCTTCGGCCTCTACCGGCCCTTCAAGTGGGTCTCCAAGGCGGAGAACTTCAAGCTGCCGCTCATCGGTTGGAACATGCACCTCAACGGCTACGTGCCGCTGGTGCGTGGAGACCGCGAGAGCATCATCCGGATGATGGCCGGGTGTGAGCGCTGGCTGTCGCGCGGCGTGCCCATCCTGATGTTCCCCGAAGGCACCCGCTCCAAGGACGGCGAGGTGAAGGCCTTCAAGGACGGCGCCTTCACGCTGTCCATCCAGCAGCGCTGCCCCATCATCCCCATCGTCCTCACCGGCACCGCGCGGACCATGCCCAAGCACGGACTGGTGTTCCAGAACTCGGTCCATGCCCGGGTGCGCGTGCTGGAGCCCATCGACCCGGCGGGCTTCGCCGGGGACGTACAGGCCCTGCGAGACCATGTGCGCGACGTCATTGTTCGCGAGAAGGCCCGGATGGAAGCCGAACGTTGAGCATCTCGCGCACGCGCCGGCCTTCACACGAGGAAACAGTCGTCCCGCGAGCCTGCCGGGGTATGAGCACCGGGTGCCTGCCGCCCTGAATCCCCGCCGTGTCGTCCCCGTCCTCGCCGCCCTCCTCCTCGTGCTGGGCGCCCCCCGCGCCCGCGCCGAGGACACGCCCCTGTCCACTTCCGGACGCTCCGAGGTGGCGGAGGTGGTGGTGGACAGCCCGGACAAGACGAAGCACGGGACCGTCAGCTCCTACGCGCAGCTGGGCGCGGGAGATCTCGTCGATGACGAGGAGCTGAAGAAGGTGGAGCGGCGCCTGCTGGCCACGGGCCTGTTCCAGGAGGTGCGTGCGCGCACGGAGCCCCTGCCCGACGGCCGCGTGCGGCTGATGCTGTCGGTGAAGGACAAGGCGTCGTGGGTGGTGGCCCCCACGGTGGCGCTGTCCTCCGCCAACACCGGCGGTGGCCTGCTCTACGCGGAGAACAACCTGGCGGGCCGCGCGAAGAAGTTCGCCGCCGCCGCCCAGGTGAGCACCGGCGAGAGCGGCCTCTTCCTGGGCTACCTGGATCCGCTCGTCTTCGGCTTTCCCCAGGTCAAGTTCAGCCTGGAGGGACAGCTGCGCAGCGACCGCGTGGACGAGTACCTCCCGGGCGCGAGCCAGGACGACCCCGTCATCGTCCGGCGCACGCGCCTCAACTCCGCGTCCCTCTCCAGTGAGCTGGGCTTCATCCTCTTCGAGCGCGTGCGCGCGGCGGCGAAGTACCGCCTGTCCAGCATCGACGCGCAGTCCCCGGACCCGGAGAAGCCGGTGCAGGAGCAGGCCTTCTCCACCGGCCCGTCCCTGCGCGACACGTCGCTGCGCTTCATGGTGGGCCTGGACTCGCGCCAGACGCTGCACGCGGTGACGGAGGGCCTCAACCTGGAGGGCTCCTACGAGGTGTCAGCCCCGGGCGTGGGCAGCGAGTTCCGCTACCGTAGATTTGGCATCCTCTACCGCCACGGCCTGCGCTTCTTCACGGAGAACAACCTCGTCCTGCGAAGCGAGCTGTCCGTGGGCAAGGACCTGCCCTTCCATCAGGAGCTGGTGATGGGCGGCAACACCCTGCGCGGCTTCCAGTACCGCCAGTTCCGCGGCGACACCCGGCTCACCTTCACGGCCGAGTACCACTTCCCGCTCTTCTCCATCAAATCCCTCGCCTTCCGGGGCGTGGGCTTCTCCGACACGGGCGTCATCGCCTTCCGCGAGCTGCCCGAAAGCGGGCTCCTGCGCGACGCCACCGGGCGCGTCATCCGCGGCTACCTGCCCGAGTCGAAGTCCGGCCTCGAGAACGCCACGGTGGCCCAGGGCGTGGGCGCGGGCCTGCGCCTGTACCTGAGCAACGTCGTGCTGCCCCTGCTCGGAGTGGACGTGGCCTACGGCGTCAACTCCGGGCAGGTACGCGTCTACCTCGTCGCGGGCGTCACGCCTTCTTGAGGGCGTGACGCACGAGGAGGCGTCCGGCCTAGAGCGCCTGCGCGCACAGGAACTTGAAGGTGGACTCGTAGCCGACGTCCGTGCCCCAGTTGATGAGGTAGGTCGCGCTCGAGCAGCCCCACTCGCGGACGCCCACCAGGTTCGTGCGGGCGCTGTCGCTGAAATAGCTCGTGTGCGTCCCATAGAAGGGGCCGCCGATGGGGCCCGCCTGGGTCTTGTCATCCGCGACCGGTGCGGAAGGTGTCTGGGCTTCGCCCTCCTCCATCCCACCGCCACACCCCGCCAGTTGGAGGGCAAGGACCGCCAGCGAAGAAATCAGCAGACGCTTCATCGGGCATCTCTCCTGTTTTGCGTGGAGGACAATCCTATCCGGTAGGCGCCTGGGAAAGCCATGGACCCCGAACCGGCGGGAAAGCTTCCGTCCCACTGGAGCGGATGGTCTAGGTTGAGCCCAGGATTCGCTGCCTTCCTGCCGAATCCAGACAGGGCTCCCCCATGCGTGGATTGAAGGCCGTCGCGTTGCTCGCGGCGGTGACGTCTGTGCTGTCCCCCGGTTTGACACACGCGCAGTCGATTGCGGCGGCGCACGTGTATCACAACCACATGCCCAACTTCTGGCCGTACTACGACGTCTCGCAGTATGCGACGACGCCCGTGGGCGGCCCCATCCGCTACGCCTACGACGCGCAGGTCATCCAAATCAAGCAGTCGCCTCCGGCGAACTACACGTACTTCCTGCCGTCGGGCGCGCCCATGCCGCACGACGACCTGGTGACGTACTACTCACACCACGCGAAGACGGGCGCGTATCTGTACTGGCCGCCGGACGTCGCGCAGGACATGCGCACGAACGCGCCCCCCGGCCAGGTGCACGTGACGATGTCCGGCGCCGTGGTGAACAACGTCAACGACCTGTCCACGCGCAAGAACGTCTCGGGCTACGACAACGCGGCGTGGGGCTCGCCGTGGAAGGCGAAGTACGACGCGCTGCGCACCCCTTCCGGCAAGCGCACGTTGGACCTCATCCACTTCACCGGGCACCACAGCATGGGGCCGCTGGTGGGGCCGGACTACTTCCTCAAGGACCTCGTCTACCAGAGCGCCACGCTCGCGCAGCCCTACTTCCTGGGCGGCAGCTTCCAGTCGTCGCCGGGCTTCTTCCCGACGGAGCTGGGGTTCTCCGAGCGGCTGGTGCCCACGCTGGCGAAGCTGGGCATCCAGTGGTCCGTCATCGGGGACAACCACTTCTCCCGCACGCTGAAGGACTACCCGTTCCTCAACGACCCGGGCGCGGACACGCTGGTGTCCCCGCCCAACCGCGCGGACCTGCAGAACACGAGCAGCGTGGGCAGCTGGGTGAGCGTGCAGATGGCGCACGAGCAGCAGACCATCCGCAACAAGTACCCCTTCGCCTCCACGCCGCACTGGGTGCGCTACGTGAACCCCGCCACGGGCGCCGAGTCCCGCGTCGTGGGCATCCCGGTGAACCAGAACGGCTCCTGGCTGGAGGGCTGGGAGGGCTCCGCGACGGTGGACGTCGTGAACCTCCAGAGCTTCGAGGGGCTCGTCCCGCAGCGGCAGTTCTTCGTGCTGGCCCATGACGGCGACAACAGCGGCGGCCGGGCCGGCTCGCTGGACACCTGGTACAACGGCCGCAGCGTCACCTGCACCGCGGGCGTGCAGTGCCTGGGCATCAGCGAATACCTGACGGCCCACACGCCCGTCGCCAGCGACGTCGTACACGTGCAGGACGGCTCGTGGGTGGACACGCGCGACTCGTCGTCGGACCCCCAGTGGCACCACTGGCGCCTGCCCATGGGCATCTGGAAGGGCCAGTTCCCCGCCTTCAACACGGCCACCGGCCTCAACCTGGCGCCGAAGACGAACCTGAGCGGCATCCAGGAAGGGATGACCGTCTCCTTCGAGCACGGCTGGCACTACCTGGAGCGCAACTTCGCCCAGCTCCAGGCGGCGCTCGACTACGCACGGACGGCCGAGCAGATCTGGCTGGACGCGCACCCCAACCACTGGAAGCCCACCACCGCCATCGACAGCCAGATTACGCACCCGGGCAACCAGCTCAACCCGTGGATGTATGCGTTCCCCGTGAAGGGAGACGCGGCCAATGACTGGGCCGGCGGCGCGAACCCGGCGGAGCTGGCCTGGTACTTCCTGCTGCCCTCGATGGACTCCGGCTTCGGCTACTACGACGAGAACGTGGACGACATCGTCAAGCCGACGCTGTCCTTCAACCAGTCGCTCTACTTCTCCAAGCCCTACGTGCAGGACCGGCTCACCCAGGACCGCACCGGCCCTTCCGTGTGGTGGCCCCAGCGCTGGCCGTACAACCCCGGCAGCGCCAACACGGACAAGTCCGAGGGCTGGACGCTGCACCATTTCAACAACGTGTTCGGCCTCTACACGTATGCCCATGACGTGAGCGGCATCGCCAGCATCAAGGCGCGCGTGCGCGTCCACGCGGCGAAGTCCATCGACCCCGCGGACAACACGCACAAGGTCTATGATCCGGCGGCGCTGAAGGCGGCGGGCATCCCGAACATCGACCCCGCGCGCGTGGGCGCCTGGGTGGACCTGCCGCTCAAGCGCCGCGACCTGCGCCCGTCGATGAACGGCGTGTCCTGGCAGCCCGCGCACCTGGCGGTGATGGCGAAGGTGCCGGCGCAGGAGACGGGGGACCTCTACTACGTGACGACGGGCAGCTACCGCGACCAGCTGCTCGACTACTACATCGAGGCCACCGACACGCGCGGCAACATCACCCGCAGCGAGATCCAATCCGTCTACGTGGGCGCGGGCCGCTACACGCTGACGGGCGGCAAGTACGTGGAGGACGTGAACGGCGCCGTGGCAGGCACGCCGCCCTTCCTGGTGGTGGACACCACCGCCCCCTCCACGCCCACGGGGCTCGTGGCGGCCACGCGCACGGACCGCTCGGTGAAGCTGACGTGGACGGCCTCCACGGACAACGTGGGCGTCGCGGACTACCTCGTCTTCCGTGCGGGCACGCAGGTGGGCACCAGCCCCACGCCTTCCTTCACGGACACGGGCCTGACGCCGAACACGACGTACAGCTACACCGTGAAGGCGCGCGACTCGGCGGGCAACACGTCCGCGGCGAGCACCGCGCTCTCCGTCCTCACCCGGGCCCCGGACACGGTGGCGCCGTCGGTGCCCACGGGGCTTGCGTCGGCGGCGGTGACGAGTTCGTCCGTGGCGCTGTCCTGGACGGCCTCCACGGATGATCAAGGCGTCGCCGGCTACCTCGTGCTGCGCGAGGGCGTGCAGGTGGCGGCCGTCAGCGGGACGACGTACACGGACACGGGCCTCTCCTCCTCCACGACTTACCGCTACACCGTGAAGGCCCAGGACGCGGCGGGCAACACGTCCGCCGCGAGCACCGCGCTCCCGGTGACGACGGGCACGGGCTACACCACCACGGTCTATTACAAGAAGGGCTTCGCCACGCCCTACCTCCACTTCCGCCCCGCGGGCGGGACGTGGACGACGGCGCCGGGTCAGGCCATGCCGGACGCGGAAGTGGCCGGCTACGCGAAGCTCACCGTCAACCTGGGCGCGGTGGACAAGCTGGAGGCCGTCTTCAACAACGGCAGCGGCACCTGGGACAACAACAACGGGTTGAACTACCTGTTCCCCGCGGGCACCTCCACGTTCAATGCCGGCACCATCACGCCGGGCGGGCCGGTGGTGGACACCACCGCGCCCTCCACGCCCACCGGCCTCACGGCGCCGTCCAGGACGGACACCTCCGTGTCGCTGGCCTGGACGGCCTCCACGGACACCGTGGGCGTCACGGGCTACCTCGTGTTCCGCAATGGCATCCAGGTGGGCACGCCCACGGGCCCCAGCTTCACCGACACCGGCCTCTCCACCGGCGTCACGTATGCGTACACGGTGAAGGCGAAGGACGCGGCGGGAAACCTGTCCGCGGCGAGCACGGCCCTGTCCGTCACCACCAGCACGGGCAGTACCGCGACCGTCTATTACAAGAAGGGCTTCGCCACGCCCTACCTCCACTCCCGCCCCGCGGGGGGGACGTGGACGACGGCGCCGGGTCAGGCCATGCCGGATGCGGAGGTGGCTGGCTACGCGAAGCTCACCGTCAGCCTGGGCAGCGCCACGCAGCTCGAGGCGGTGTTCAACAACGGCAGCGGCACGTGGGACAACAACGGCGGGCTCAACTACTTCCTGCCCGAGGGCACCTCCACGTTCACCGCCGGCGTCATCACGGCCGGCGCGCCCTCCACCGACACCACGGCGCCGAGCGTGCCCACGGGCCTTGTGTCTCCGTCGAGGACGGCCACGACGGTGAGCCTGACGTGGACGGCCTCCACCGACGCCAGCGGCATCGCGGGCTACGACGTGTACCGGGCGGGGACGCTCGTGGGTTCACCCACCGCCACGGCCTACACGGACACCGGGCTCACGCTGGGCACGGCCTACAGCTACTCGGTGCGCGCCCGGGACTCCGCCGGGAACGCGTCCGCGCGAAGCAGCGCGCTGAGCGTCACCACCGCGACGTCCGGAGCCGCCGTCACCTTCCGCGAGACGGCGAGCACCGTGCAGGGGCAGAACATCTTCGTCGTGGGCAGCCTGCCCGCGCTGGGGAGCTGGAACCCGGCGGCGGCCGTCGCGCTCTCACCGGCCAACTACCCGACGTGGGACGTGACGGTGGGCCTGCCCGGCTCCACCTCGTTTGAATACAAGTACATCAAGAAGGACGGAGGCGGGAACGTCGTCTGGGAGGGCGGCACCAACCGCGCCTCGACCACTCCCGCGAGCGGAACGGTGACGCTCAACGACACCTGGAAGTAGCGCGTTGACGCAGCCGGGGACCCCGCGTGCTCACGATGGGCGCGGGGTCCTGATTCCATAAAGACCCCCCTTCCCACCCGGAACCTGCTGGCACACCGCGTGCCAGTTCCGGGCAGGTCGTGTCGTCCGGTTTCGTGCACTCCTCCTGCCCTTTCCCCTGCGACCGTATCCACTCTCCAACGCGTGCCTGGAGACCGAACAGGCGGGCAGGTCCCATCCGTCCAGGCAGTGCCAATCCATTCGGGTCCCAGGCGGACGAACGAGGGCTGGCATGGACGGACTTCGAGGAACAGCGGTGGTCTTGTTCGCGTGTGCGAGCGTGCTCGGGCCGGGCGTTGCGTGGGCGCAGGCGCCTGGCGAGGACGACTCCGGCGACGTGATGTCGGAAGAGAAGCTGGAGGCGCTGCTGGACACGCCGACGGCGCAGCCTTCGCAAGATGAGCTGACGGCGGAGGCCTTCGGACCGGAGCGGCTCACCTCCTACTTCTCCGAGGGGCTGCTGGCCAAGGCGCGGACGGAGTACGACCGGGGCCGGTACAAGGCGGCGCGGGCCCTGCTCGCCACCGAGGCGCCCCCTACCCTTCCGGGCCGCTACCTCCAGGCCCAGAGCGCGTTGCTCGCGCGGGACTTCACCACCGCGGCCGCGGAGTTCACGGCGCTCGCGGAGGACTACACCCCGCTGCGCGACCACTGCCTGATGAAGGCCGCGGAGTCGCATGAGCGGCTGCGCAAGCCCCTGCGCGCGGCCGAGCAGTACGGCGCCGTGAGCCCGGGCTCCCCGCTCTACCCGGACGCCCGCTTCGCGATGGCGCGCGTGCTCAAGCGCCAGCTCCGCATCCCGGAGGCGATGACGGCGCTGCAGGAGTTCATCGACCACCGGCAGGCGCGCGGGCCGGACGCGCTCCGGATGAAGGCGCTGCTGGCGTACTGCGACCTGGCCCGTGCGGCCGGCCAGTACAACGCCGAGCACCGCGCGCTGCTGGAGGTCTGGGCCACCGCGCCCATGTCGCGTGAAGCGGACCGCGCGCGGGCGATGCTGCGCGACCTGCCCCTGCCCATGAAGTGGCGGGTGCGCCGGGCCGAAGCGCTGGTGGAGCTGCACCAGAACAACGCGGCGATGACGATGCTGAATCGTTCCGGTCCCCGCACGGAGCTGCCGGATGAACTCGCGTGCCGTGCGCAGCTCACCATGGGCCGCGCGCTGCGCAAGGAGCGGCTGCACCGCCGGGCCATCCAGGTGCTGGAGCCGGTGGCGCGCGAGTGCATGTCGCCCGAGCAGCGGCCGCAGGCGCTCTACCTCCTGGGCTATTCGCAGTCGGTGGTCCAACCGGAGGCGGCCATCGGGACGTACGCCACCCTGGCGAAGGACTACCCGGAGCACGGCTACGCCGACGACGCGCTCTTCTTCGAGGCGTGGACGCTCCAGCGCGTGGGCCGCACGGACGAGGCGCTGTCGCGCTACATGGAGCTGGCGACGCGGTACGCCTCCGGCAACTTCGCCGCCGAGGGCCTCTTCCGCGCCTTCTGGCTGCACATGCGCAAGGGCGACACCGCCGCCGCGCTGGCCTCGCTCACGGCGGTGGAGCAGCTTCCGCAGGCCGCCCGCACGGACGAAGCGCTGTGGCGCGCGAAGTACTGGCAGGCGCGCATCCAGGAGTCCGGCGGCGCGGTGGACTCCGCGCTCGCGCGCTACGAGCTCATCGCCACCGAACGCCCCGCGGCCTGGTACGGCCTGCTCGCGAGGGCGCGGCTGGCCCAGCACGCCCCGGACCGGCTGTCGCGGCTGATGCAGGCGTCCGCCACCCCGGAGGTGATGAAGGCGAGCGCCGCCGTGCCCACGCCGGGCTCCGCGCCGGGCTCGGATGAAGTCTGGCCCCTGCCTCCCGGCCCGCTCCAGAAGGATCCGCGCTTCGTGGCGGGCGTGGAGCTGCTGCGCCTGGGACAGCCGGGCGTGGCGGAGGAGCTGCTCGCGGTGGACACCCGTGGCCTGGCGGAGGCGCCCTCGCGGCTGCTCTACCAGACCATCCGCCGCACCGGCCGGGGCCGGGCCACGCGGCAGGTGGCCCGCATGTCGCTGCGCCAGGAGGCCTCCGGGCCGCTGAGCGCCGCGTCGCGACCGGTGTGGGAGGCCACGTGGCCGCTCGCGTTCCGCCCGCTCATCCAGGGCTACTCCCGCGCGGCGCGCGTGGATCCGGACCTGCTGCAGGGGCTCATCCGCGAGGAGAGCCGGTTCAACCCGCGCGCGCGCTCCTCCACGGGTGCGCTGGGGCTCGCGCAGCTCATGCCCGCGACGGCGCGGCAGGTGGCGGACTCGCTGAAGATGGCCGCGGTGGATGAGGCGACGCTGCTCCAGCCCGCGCAGAACATCCGCCTGGGCGCGGCCTACCTGGGCCAGCTGCTCAAGCACTTCGACGGCAACCCCGCCTACGCGGTGGCCGCCTACAACGCCGGCCCGGGTGCGGTGGAGCGCTGGCGCAAGGCCCTGCCACAGGCGGAGCTGGACGAGTGGGTGGAGCACATCGCCTTCGAGGAGACCCGCGAGTACGTCAAGCGCGTGCTCAGCAGCTACAGCGCCTACAAGCTGCTCTACGCGAACCAGATCCCCACCACCTTCCAGCCCGCCCGCAAGGCGCCGCTGGAGGCCGCGCGCACGCCGTCCATCAGCCCCGCGACGGGCACGGGCGGCAGCGGCAGGAACGTGGCGACGCCGACGTCCTCCGTCTCCACCGGGCGGTAGCCCTCCGGCGGCCCGACGTGCAGACGCCGGACGGAAGCCCCTGGGGCCCGTCCGGCGTCAGAAGCAACAACGACGGTCGCGAGCTACTTCGCGCCTTCGGGCACCGTGATGGACTCCGAGCGGATGGTGAACTGGCTGGCCACCGCGTTCACGTCGATGCCCGTGAAGTGGCGGTACGGGTAGGCACCGTCCGCGATGGTCTCGACGAACGCCACCTCGTCACCGACGAAGGACTTGCCGTCCACCGTCGCCGTGAAGGTGGTCGTCTCCGCGCGCACGCGCCACACGCAGGCGCCCACGTCCGCCGCCGCCGTCCGCGAGTGCACGTCGATGTCGAAGTCGTTCAGGAACCAGGAGTGCATCTCCGCCCAGCGGAGGAAGTCCCGCCAGTTGGTGAAGGTGATCATCATCCCGGCCGGCTGCGGGCTGGACGTGACGAGCACGCCCCCGCGATAGATGTTCATCGTGTAGCGCGAACCGCCCGGCGTGCCCGTGAAGGTGGGCGCCATGATGACCGTGTTCGCCTCGCGACCCGGGGTGATCCTCAGCGTGCTGACGACCTGATCCGCGTCACGCGCGGCGAGCTGGAGCCCGCCCGTCTGGCCCAGGCTCACCGCGGTGCGCTGCTCCCACTTCACGGCCTTCGTGAAGGTGCTGGAGACACCGTCCGTCTTCGCCGCGAGACCGGAGACCGACAGGCCCTCCGCCACGGAGGCGAGCTTCGCCTGCCCCAGCGCGCAGCTCGTGATGCCGTCGAACCGGTTGAGACACTGCTGCGCAGCGGACTCCTGCGTGTGGAGGGAACCGGAGGGCTGGGTGTCGTCGGCGCCGCCCGCGCAGCCCGCCATGCTCAGGAGCATGGAAGCCAGCAGGGTGCCCGTCATCTTCAGGTGCATGCACTACCTCGTCGTGGGGTGGACTGCCCGGCCCACCACTGCACCGCTTGCGCCAACACAACCCGTCCGTCTGTTTTCACTCTTGTTTGTCGTGATTCGAGAAAGCTGGAGTAACCCTGGATGTCACATGAAACAGTGTATTTGTAGCAAGACAGGTCACAGGGGCCGCGAGGCCGCCCTCCGCCGCTCTCCGGCGATGACGCGGTCTTGAAACCTGGATTCATGGAATGTGCCGCGGTGCACAACTTGTGACGGGCCCGGTCGGATAATCTGGGGAGCGCGGTTCCTCCCCCGGACTCCCCCACCATGGCCTCGAAGATCAACGACAGCTCGCGCCCCCTGACTTCCGTCTCGCGCACGTCCGCGCAGGACGCGCGCGCCCCGGAGGCGAAGTCCCGGAACCGCCCCATCGCGTGGAAGGACGGCTTCGAGTCGTCCGGCGCGCGCCCGCCCCTGCCC
>NZ_RAWG01000271.1 GCF_003611735.1 Corallococcus sicarius
GGGTGGAAGCGGGAGCCCCGGTGGTGGGGGCGGCGGAGGATGGCCTTCGCGCGCCGCGCATGCTGTTCGGCCGCCACGCTCCGGAGCCGGTGGATGCGCTCGTCGAGGACCGCCTCCGAAGTCCCGTCCGCGGCGGGCGCCGTGAAGGGGAGGCCCACGTCAGAGAGGAGGGCAGGCCCGCTCCAGGTGGCGCGGTCCTTCAAACGGGTCAGCAGGGCGGCGAGGTGGTTGGCCTCCCCCAGGATGGTGGCGGCGACCCTGTCGGCGACGAAGTCCCGCTCGGCCGGGGTCCCCACCCGCTGTACCGCCCTGGCGACCCACCCGAAGCGCGACGTGACCCGCGCGGTCATCGCGGCCAGCGCCGCGACGAGCGTGGCCCGGCGCGTGTGGCCCCGGGAGATGTGCGCGAGCTCGTGCGCGAGCAGGGCGCAGAGCTCCGCCTCATCCAGCTCGTCGAGCGCGGCGCTCGTCAGGATGAGGTGGGCGGCCTGGGGGGCCGCGCCAAGCGAGAAGGCGTTCGGCTGCTCGCGCTGCATCACGTAGAGGCAGGGCCGGGGGACCTTCGCGGCGATGCTGAGATGGGCCAGCAACGTGTGCAGCCGGGGCGCCTCCTCGAAGTGGAGCCGGCGCGCGCCATGGCAACGGAGCACGAAGGCGTCCATGCGCGTGTAGAGCCAGCGCCCGAACCCTGCCAGGACCATGAGGGCCGACACGCCGTGCAGGCCCTCCACGGTGAGCATCAACCCCAGCAGCGAGGCCGTGAACGAAGCGACGTCGAAGGGGGTCCACATGGGCATGCTCCTTCCTGGCAGGGGGTGATGAAGACACTCAGGATTCAACACCGCGCGCGCCGTGCGTCATCCCGGCCGACCAGGCGCCAGGCCGCTTTCGGGGCCGGGTGGCTTGACGTGTGGCAGGGGCGGGCCCATCGAATGAAGATGCCCTCCGCGTTGCCACGCCGGACCGACGCGTCCTGGAAGCTGCTCGTCCTCGCCTTCGCCGCAGTTGTAGGGAGCTTCTTCGCGACGGGCGTCGTCGTGCAGCGCTCCTCCGCGGCGGTGGGCGTGCTGTCCGAGGACATCATCTACAACTCGGCGCCGAGCATCGAACACCTGGCGCTCGTCCGCAGGTCCGTCCTCGAGGTCGAGCTGGTGCTCGCGCGGTTCCTCAACGAGCCCCCGCGCCGGCCCGAGCTGGCGCGGGAGCTGGACGAAGCCCTGGCCCGTGCCCGGCGGGGCCTGAGCGGGTACATGGCGCTGACGGCCTTCCCCGGCGAAGAGCCGGTGCGGATGGACATCCAGGAGTCCTGGCTGCACTTCGACAACGCCGTCACGCGCGCGCGCACCGTCGCGGAGTCGAACGCGGAGGCCGGAACGGGGGCGCTGTTCGATCAGGAGATTGAACCGCCAGGACGAGTCCTGCTGGAGGACATCACGCGCGCCATCGAAACCAACGCGGTCCGTGGCCGGGAGCTGGCGGAGCGCATCCGGGAGACGCGCCGGAGGACCCTGTGGCTCGCGGTGGGCCTCGACGGGCTCTGCGGCATCCTGGCCGCGGTCGTGGCGTGGCTGCTCCACCGCGAGCTCCAGGTCCGGCGTGCGCTGAGCGAAGCGCACACGAAGTTCCTCGAAACGCGCGCCGAGGAGCTGGAGCAGTTCGCGGGGCGCGTCGCGCACGACATCCGCAACCCGCTGTCATCGGCGCGGATGGCCGCGGAGCTGGCCTTGCGGAAGAGTCCGGACGACGCGGCCCGCGCGCCCGTCCGGCGCATCATCCGGAGCCTGTCGCGCGCGGATGCCATCACGGGCGCGCTCCTCGACTTCGCGCGCTCCGGCGCGAGGCCGGACCCGGGGGCCCGCACCGAACCGCGGGCGGCGATCGCGGACCTGCTGGCCGGCTTCGAGGCGGAGGCGGAGCAGGCCGACATCGAGCTGTCCTGCGAGCCCGTGCCGCCCGTCCTGGTCGCGTGCAGCACCGGCGTCTACCTGAGCCTGCTCGGCAACCTCGTCCGCAACGCCATCAAGTACATGGGCGATACGCCCACCCGGCGCATCACCCTCCAGGTGGTGGAGGAGGGCGACATGATCCGCACGGACATCCGCGACACGGGCCCGGGCATCGCCCCGGAGAACCTGCCCTCGCTGTTCGAACCGTACTTCCGCGCGCACGGCACCGTCGCGGAGGGGCTCGGGCTGGGGCTCGCGACCGTCAAGAAGCTGGCAGAAGGGCACGGGGGGCGCGTGGGCGTCACCTCCGAGCGGGGGAAGGGCAGCACGTTCTGGTTCGAGCTGCCGCGCGCGGGCTCGCCGTGGGAGACGGCCCCGGTGCCGACGCCCGCAGCTCACGAGTCCGTTCATCAACACTAGCGGCGCGCCAACAGCCCGGTCTGGCAATCCGCCACGGCGTCCTGGCGGATTGCCACGGTCCAGTGGCGCTCACCCTGCGGCCCCCGGGGACGCTGTTCGCGGCATGGTCGTTGCTGTGGTGTGGGGACGTGGCGTCCCTGCGCACAACCCGGGCCTTGCTGCTCGGTGCGGATGAGTCCCTGGCATCGTTGCTGGCCGACGTGCTGGGCGACCTGGGCATCGCCCTGTTCCTGGATGCGGCGGACGCCGCGGGGCCGGACCTGGTGCTCGCGCACGTGGAGCGCGGCGAGGCCATCCTCCCCATCCTGACGCGCGCGCGGGCCTGCGCCGCCGCGGTGCCCATCCTCGTCCTCTTGCCCTTCGCGGACGAGCGCCTGGTGTCGCGCGCCCTGTGTCAGGGGGCCCGGGCATGTTTCGCCCTGGGCCGTCCGCTCGATGAGCTTCGCACCCTGCTGCGCACGCAATTTCCCTCGTTGGAGACCACCCATGGGTGAACCAATGGCCGTCGTCACCGTGCTGCACCCCGTCGCCCCCTTGCGTGAAGTGGAGCGCCGCCCCGTGCCCGCGCCGGAGCCGGTGGAGCCCGGCGAGCGCCCGCTCTTCCAGGCAGGCCAGGTCCGCGTCACCCCCGAGCACCTGACGGTGGGCGGCCGGGCCTGGGCGCTGCGCGACGTGCTCCAGGTGGAGACGGTGCGGCGCACGCCGAAGCTGTGGCCGTGGCTGCTCGCGGTGGGGCTGGGCGCGGCGGTGGGACTGCCGCTCCTGTCCTGGCTGTCCGTCACCGTCCCGGCGATGCAGGGCGCCTATGAAGTGGGGCTCGTCCTCGCCTCCGTGGGCCTGTTCTCCTCCATCGCCGCGCTGCTGCTGGTGGAGGACACCCACTACCTGGTGCTGGGCCTGCCGGGGGGCGCGCGTCGCGTCTTCGGCAGCCGCGACGCGCAGCTCATCGCGCGGCTTGCGGGGACGGTGCGTCAGGCGCGTCCGCGCGCGTAAGGCTGTCGCGCACCTGGGCGACGAGCTCGAAGGAGCGCAGCCGCGCGGTGTGGTCGTGGATCTGCGCGGTCACCATCAGCTCGTCGGCGCCCGTCTGGGCGATGAGCGACTGGAGCCCCTCGCGCACCGTGTCGGGTGAGCCCACCACGGTGCACGCCAGCATGTGGTCGATCTCCGCCAGCTCCATCTCGTTGATCTGCCCGTCCAGGCTGTCCACCGGCGGCTGGAGCAGGCCCGGCCGGCCCCGGCGCAGGTTGAGGAAGGCCTGGATCAGCGAGGTGAAGAGGCGCTGGCCCTCCGCGTCCGTGTCCGCGGCGAAGACGTTGACGCCAATCATCGCGTACGGCTTCTGGAGCACGTCCGACGGGCGGAACTGGCTGCGGTACAGCCGCAGCGCGCTCATCAGCTGCGCGGGCGCGAAGTGCGACGCGAAGGCGAACGGCAGGCCCATGGCCGCCGCGAGCTGGGCGCTGAAGGTGCTGGAGCCCAGAAGCCACAGCGGGACGTGGAGCCCCGCGCCCGGCACCGCGCGCACGGCCTGGCCCGGCACGGCATCCTTGAAGTAGCCCTGCAGCTCCGCCACGTCCTGCGGGAAGGTGTCCGCGGAGCCCGCGAGGGTGCGGCGCAGGGCGGCGGCGGTGCGTTGATCCGTCCCGGGCGCGCGGCCCAGCCCCAGGTCGATGCGGCCGGGATGGAGCGTCTCCAGGGTGCCGAACTGTTCGGCGATGACGAGCGGCGCGTGGTTGGGCAGCATGATGCCGCCCGCGCCCACGCGAATCTTGGACGTGCCCCCCGCGACGTGCGCGATGACCACGGACGTGGCCGCGCTCGCGATGCCCGTCATGTTGTGGTGCTCCGCCAGCCAGAAGCGCCGGTAGCCCCAGGCCTCCGCGTGGCGGGCCAGGTCCAGGGTGCAGCGGAGGGCCAGCCCCGGGTCGCCCCCGGCGACGACGGGGGAGAGGTCGAGTACGGAGAAGGGAATCATTTCCCCCTTCGATAGCCGGACCCTTCCGGTTTTTCACGCCATTGACGCTCCCGGCCCGCCGGAAGCGGCCTGGCGAGCGGGGGCCCAGCGATTAGACGGGCTTGAGGACGGGCTTCGCGCGGGTGAGCGCGGCCCAGGCGCGGGCCAGCGTGCCGTGGGGATCCTCCTCACCCTGCACCGTCACCGCGACGGACACGCGCTCGGGATTGCCGGGCGTGTCGTGGAACTGCTGGCGCACGGCCTCCGCGCCCACCGCGTCCGCGCCGGGCAGCGCGAGCAGGAACGTGTCACCCGTCCAGCGCACCGCGAACCCCGGCGGGGGACACAGCCCGTCCGCGAGCCGGGCCAGCTCCCGCAGCGCCACGTCCCCGGCGTCGAAGCCGCGCGTGCGGTTCAGCGCGCCCAGCTCCACCAGGTCCACCAGCACCAGGCTGAAGGGCAGCCCTTCGCGGCGGCAGCGGCCAATCTCCTTGAACACCCGCTCCTCGCCCACGCGCCGGGTGTCCAGGCCCGTCAGCGCATCCTGGCGCAGCAGCCCCTCGCGTTCGGCCTTCAGGTCGCCGCCGACGCGCAGGTCCGTCAGCGACAAGAGCTGCGCGACCCCGCCCGGCACCACGAAGGGACGCGCCACCCAGCGCACCACGCGCGGCCGGGGCCGCTCCAGCGTGAGCGTCAGGTGCAGCCCGCGCGACGCCTCCGCCGCCAGGTCCAGTTGCCGGAGCGCGCCGCCGGGGTCCGAGGTGAGGCTCGCGACGTGCTGGCACAGCGAGTCGAAGGCCATGCCCGACAGGCGCTCCTCGGGCAGCCCCAGCAGCTCCGCCAGCGCGGTGTTGGCGGCGTAGGGCTTGCGGCCCGGGGCGACCACCAGCACCGGCACGTCCAGGGCGCGCACCGCTTCGCGCACGAGGGCCAGGGCGCTCGCCGCGGTGAGCACCGGCTCCGACTGGCCACCGCCGCGCGGCGCGAGCGAGCGGACCCGGGTGTTCGACGTGGTGGCTTCCAGGCTCTCCGCCACGCGGCCCGCCAGCTCCCGCAGCGCCGCGAGGTCCTCCGCGCCCAGCATCAACGGGCGCGTGTCGATGATGCACAGCGAGCCCAGCACGTCGCCGCTGGCGGTGATGAGCGGCGCGCCCGCGTAGCTGCCGACGATGCCGTCGCGCACGAGCGGGTTGTCGCGGAACACCGGGTGGCGCGTGGCGTCCGGCACCACCATGGCCTCGCGGCCCTGCACCACGTGGTGGCAGAAGGCCCAGTCGCGCGGCGTGCCCCGTTCCTTCGCGAGCGAGCCCTTCAGGCCCACGTGGGCCTTGAACCACTGGCGGTCCCCCAGCACCAACGTCAGGAGCGCGACCGGCACCCCGAAGGCCTGCGCCACCTCGGAGACCAGCTCCTGCAAGCGCGCGTCGGGAGGCCCCGGGTCCACCAGCTTCAGCTCGTCGACGCGCTGCAGCCGCCGCCGCTCGTCCTCGGCGGTGGACTCCAGCAGGGCGCCGCCCGCGAGCTGTCCCGCGAGCGCGCGCCGGACGCCGTCGCGCATCGCCTCCGGGTCCGCGCGCCGGCTCAGGAGCGCGTGGATGCCCAGCGCGTCCTTGAGCTGCCACGCGCGCACGCGCAGCTCGTCGAAGGCCGTCACCACCACCACCGCCGTGCCCCCCGCGTCCGAGCGTCCCCGCAGCCAGGCGAGCAACGCGAACCCATCCACCCTCGGCAGCGCCAGGTCCGTCACCAGCAGCGCCGGGGCTCCGCGCTGCCGCACCTGCTCCTGGGCCTCCGCGCCGTCGCGCGCCACCGTGCCCTCCAGGCCTTCCTGGGCCGCGAGCGCGAGCAGGCTCGCGGCACGGTGGGGATCGGGTTCGGCGATGAGGGCGTAGCGGGCCATGGCTCGCGGCCCATGGTGCCATGGCTCTGCCTGCTGCGTGTACCCGCGGTGCCCCCTCGTGGGATGTCCTGCCAGGGAGTGGGCCGGCAGGCGTTGGGGCTCCTGGGGCAAGGCCCCGGGTCACCCGAGGGGGGATCGCCCGAACAGACGCTTGAGGGCGTCGCGCTGACGCTGGAGGTCCTCCGTGCGCGCGACGGACTCCGCGAGCGTCACGAGCACGAGCCCGACGGCTCCGGGCAGGAAGGGCACCACCCAGCCGGGATCCACCAGCAGCCAGCCCACGAAGGCGGTGTGCGCGACGAGCAGCAGCGCGGCCTGGCCCACCACCGCGCCGAGCGTCCTCGCGCGCCCCCGCCGCCACAGCAGCACGGCCAGGAGCACCGCGGTCTCCAGCACGCCCGTGAGCGCTGCCCATCCCGTGGAGCGCAGCACCAGGCCGGAGCGCAGGTTGTCCAGCGCGAACGCGTGGATCTCCACGCCCGGCACCGCGAGCTGGCCGGGCAGGGTGCTCTGGCCATGCAACCCGGTGGCGGTGACGCCCACGAAGACGGTCTTCTGCCGCAGCGCCAGGTCCAACCCCACGGACGACGGCCCCGCGGACAGCACGTCCGCCAGGCTCACGCGCGGCAACCAGTCCGACGAGGGCAGTCGCATCAGGGGGGCCCCATCATCGGTGGCCGCCACGCGCAGCAGCGCCTCGGACTGCTCCGGCCACAGGCGCAGCGCGGTCGCCAGCGCGAGCGAGGGCCACGCGCGCCCGCCCACCTCCACCGCGTAGGGGTAGCGGCGGATGACGCCGTCCGCGTCCACCAGCACGTTCAGCGTCCCACTGCCCCAGGCCGTCAGGCGCAGCGGCGCCAGGTTCAGGGTCAGCCCCTTCGCCTTCAGGCGCAGCCCTTCCGCGGGCAGGTTCACCGGGGCCAGCGAGTCTCCGTCGCCAGGGAGCGCGCCGTCGTGGTCCCACAGCGCCATGCTGCCCAGCAGGACGGTGCCCAGCCCGGAGAAGGCCTCCGCGAGCCGCGCGTCTCCATCCCTGGCGTGCAGCCGCGCCTCCAGGTCCGTGGCCAGCTTCGCGCCCTCGGCCGTGTCCGCGAGCCCCGATGTGCGCAGTTGCTCCAGCACGTCCTCGCCCAGGTCCAGCGCGTCGCGGGGCTCCGGCTGGTCGAAGAGGACGTCCACCACCACCGCGGAAGGGTGGTGCGCCTCCAGCGCGTGGAAGGCCCGGGCCCAGGTGGCGCGCGACAGCGGCCAGCGCTCCCCCAGCGCCGCGAGCGCGCGGTCGTCCACTTCCACCAACACCAGGTCCCCGGTGGGGGGCAGCGGGGACAGGAGCCGGCTCACCGTGAAGTCATACAGGGCGCGCTCGCCCGGGCCCGGCGCGCCGCCCATCACCGCCGAGCCCACCGCGAGCAGCAGCCCCACGGCAGCGCCCAGCCCCCGCAGCACGGCGGGGGAGGACAGCAAGGGCAGGAGACCACGGGCAGGCGGCGTCATCTCACCCCGAGACATCGAAGCTGAAGATCTTCGACGGGAAGCCTACGAAGCCATCCGCGTCCACCGCCAGCACCCGCCAGAACCACTTGCCCGCGCCTGGCGTCACACCCTTGAGGCCCGGTGTGGCCGACTCGTGGACCTCTACGTCCCCCGCGAAGTCCGCGGAGGTCGCCACCTCCACCCGGTACGTCTTCGCTCCGGGCACCGCCTGCCACACGAAGGCGGGGGCCTTCGGGTACACGCCGCCGCGCGGCTGCTCCAGCACCGGGGCCGCCAGCAGCGCGCGGGGGGCCTCCGGAGCCTGGGCCGGCTTCGCCCGCGAGCCCTGGCCCGCGCCCACGTCCACCGAGCCACGCTCCACCACGCCCAGGGCCACCTTGCCCTCCAGCGTCTCCACGCGGCTCGTGCCGTCCTCCTGCTGCACCACGCGGAAGCGCGTGCCACGCACTCCGGCCACCGCGCCGCGCGTGCGCACCTCGAAGACGGAGCCCGCGCCGCCGGGTGCCGCCTCCGTCTCCACCGTGCCGCGCACCAGCTCCAACAGCACCTTGCGCTGACGCTCGGCCGTCAGCTCCAGCAGGCCCAGGCGCACCGCGCTCCCGGGAGACAGATGCACGCCGCTGCCGTCCGCGAGCGACAGCTCCGCTCGGCCATCGCGGCCCGTCACCACGAGGTCGCCCGCGTACAGCGAGTCACCCACCGCACGTGGCTTCAGCTGCGCTTCGTCGGGACCCACGGACACCTGCCCGCTGGCTTTGCGGATCCGCGCCACCGCGGGCTGCGCAGGCCGCTCCACGTAGGCAAGCTGCAACTGGCCCGGTGTGTTGGGGACGCCTGGGGGCGCGACGAAGGACACCCGGGTGCGGGGGAGGCCGGCGCTCACCAGCACCTCCGCGGCCGCCTTCGCCACCGCCAGCCCCTTGCCCTCCAGCCGCTCCGCGTCCGGCAGCTTCGCGGCCACGGTGAGGCTCCGGATGGCGGGGCGGGCCTTCACCGCCTCCGCCACCTCGCGCAGGCAGGCCTCTGTCTGGGGGCCGCCAGGCGCCAGGGGGCGGCCCGTCGTCAGCCGCCCGTGGTCGAACGTCAGCCCACCGCAGGAGCCGTCCGCCTCCGCCGCGAAACCCACGACGGGCGACGTCAGCAGCGACAGGGTCAGCAGCAGCGGCGTGGTGCTTCCCCTCACGGCGTCACTCCTTCCGCCGAGCCGGCGGTCTTCAGGATGTTGAACTCCACGCGGCGGTTGTTCTCCCGGCCGTGTGACGTGGCGTTGGTGTCCACCGGCTGCGTCTCACCGTAGCCCGCGGCCTCCAGGCGCGCGTCCTCGATGCCGCCCTTCACCAGCCAGGCGCGTACGTTGTTCGCGCGCCGCTGCGACAGGTCCAGGTTCTTCGCGTCGACACCCTGGCTGTCCGTGTGGCCCTCCACGCGCACCCGCTCCAGCTCCGGGTGCGTCCGCAGGATGGCGACCACCTGCTGCAACAGCCCGAAGGACTTCGGCAGGATGACGTCCTGGCCGGTGGCGAAATACACCTTGTCCAGGATGACGATGCGCGAGCCCTCCAGGCGCACCTTCGACTCGCCCTTGTCCGGGCACCCGTCGTCGTCCTTCACGCCGTTGATGACCTCCGCCTCCAGCGGGCACGTGTCCGCCGCGTCCGCGATGCCGTCCAGGTCGTTGTCCGGCTCCGGGCATCCGTCCGCGTCCTCGAAGCCGTCCACGTCCTCCGGCGCCGCCGCGCAGCGGTCCTCCGTGTCCGGGAGGCCATCGTCGTCCAGGTCCGCGGGCGCGGGCGGTAGCGAGAGTGCGGGCGCGGGCGCGGCGCCGGCCGGCGTCGCTTCCGGCACCGTGTCCGGGCAGCCGTCGTCGTCGTGATCGCCGTTCACCGTCTCCGGCTCCGTGGGGCAGGTGTCCTGCACATCGGGCAGGCCGTCGCGGTCGTCGTCCGGGTCGAGACAGCCGTCTTCATCCTGGAAGCCGTCGAAGTCCTCCGGGCCCTGAGCGCAGGTGGGGGCCGCCTGGGGCTTCGGGCCTCCCGGCGTGAAGTGGAGGCCCGCGAGGATGCGGAACGCGGGCGTGCCGTAGCCGAGCGTCAGGCCCGGGCCCGCGCCCACGTGCGCGGCGAGCCCGTTGGCGAAGCGGTACTTCACCGCGCCCAGGACCTCCAGGGGGAACTCCTCCTCGTTGGACTCCTTCAGGCCCACCGCGCCCGCGAGCGTGGCCTCGGCGGACAGCGCCTGTGTGAGCGGCACCTCCGCGCCCACTCCGAACGCAAGCTCGTTGCCCACCCGCAGGTTGCGCAGCTGCTCCGTCTTGCGCAGGTTGACGCCCACGTTGGCGAGGAGCCGCAGCGACGACGTGGCCCACTCGGCGGCCACGCGCGGCTGGAGCGTGGGCCCGCCCGCGCCCACGAAGTTCTCACCGCCCGCCGTGGGCAGGGTGAAGGGCGCCAGCACCGCGAGATTCAGCGTGCCCCGCGACAGGAGCGCGAGCTTCGGCACCACGCGCAGGTCGCCCACGCCCGTCGTGCCCACGCCGTTCACGAACTGCTCCGACACGGGGCCCGCGGGCTGTGAGCCGGTGGTCGTCACCGGCAGCACCACGCCCACCTCCAGCCGTTCGAAGAGGGACACCGAGCCCATCAGGTCCAGGGAAAGCTGCCGCTCCACGATGCGGTAGATGAACGCGTCCTCGCGCGGGTCGTAGACGTTGAGCGGAGACTGCGCGTGGTTGAGCGACGCACCCAGGTTCCACCTCAGGTGCGGCGCGACGCGGGCGCTGTTCAGCCCGAGCACGTCGTACGCGCCCGGCCCCGGCTTGTACTGCTGCACGTCGATGCCCTGCGACACCGTGGCCTGGGCCTCCGCCCGGGACGCGGCGCCGAGCCCCAGGCCCACCATCGCCACCATCGCGAGCCATCGGCCCGTGACGACACGGCGGCGCCGGCCGAGGGACGGCACGGCCCGCGGCGCCCTGCCGCGCATGAGGTGGTGGGATTCCCTGAAGGTCGCGGTGAGGGAGTCGGAGGTGCGTGACATGGGGACCTTCGGTGACGGCATCAGCGGGTTTCAGCGGGCGACAGCAGCTGTGAGACGTGCTCGGCCAGGGCCGGCAGGGACTGGGGCTTGCTCAGCACCAGGTCCACCCCGAGCTCCCGGGCGCGCTGGCCCAGCTCCGGGGTGGCGAACGCCGTCATCAGCACCATGCGCGTGGCGGGGGCGGCCGCACGCAGGCGCTCGGCGATGATGAGGCCCTCCTCGGACTGCGTACCGCTCAGGCGCAGGTCGCTGATGACCAGGTCGTAGCGACCATGTGTCACCCGCTCCAGCGCCTCGGCCAGGTCCGTGGCGGAGTCGACCGAATAACCCGCGCTCGAGAAGAAGCGGCCCAGGACCCAGCACAGCACCGTCTCGTCATCGATGATCAGCAGGTTCCGGGGCACGGAGTTCCGCAAGAGCAAGGCCAGGGCCAGTCTTCGGACGCCCAAGACGCCCCGTCCTTTCGGACACTTGCGGAGTCAGCCCCGGCGACGGGTCGGGTTTTTTCCAGGTTCCGGATCCATTTTCCGGAATCCGGACCGCCCGACACCCACATCTTCCGGGGGCTACTCCCGCATCAGGGCGGGTTCCCGCTGATCCTCGTTGGCCGCGCCGGGGATGAGCGCGGACAGGTGCAGCAGCAGCACCGGCATCAGCTGCGGCTTGGGCAGCAGCTTGGTGACGCCGCTCGCCCACGCCAGGTGCCGCACCTCGTCCAGGGGCAGGGCCGTCATCAGCAGGATGGGGACCTGCGAGTCCTGCTGGCGCAGCTCGCGCGCGAAGGTCATCCCTTCATCCAGCCCGGTCCGGCCAAAGGGATGATCAATCAGGACCGCGTCGAACAGGTTCGTGTCCAGCAGGCTTCGCGCCTGCACGTCCGTGCGAGCGGTGAGGACGGTGAAGCCCGCGGCGGTCAGGTGACGCGCCGTCGCCCCACGAACCGGGGGCTTCGAATCGAGGAGGAGGATTTTACCGTGCATGCTGCAATTCATTGCAGCGGGTGTGCCACGCCTCCCGCGGTGCGCCAATCCCAGTCAATGCGCGGGATTGGCGCTTCAGGGAGGCGTTGACGACCCTTGCGGATTCCAGCTTCTGGAACAGGCTCCAGAATCCGGAAAGGAGCCCACGCCCTCCGAACAGGCGCTGCACGTCTGTCAGGAATTGCGGCTCTGCCAGCCCTTGAGCTTCGCGTAGAGCGAGCTGCGGGAGATGCCCAGCTTCGTCGCCGCGCGCTCCACGTGGCCGCTCTCGCGCGCCATCACCCGTTCGATGTGGCGGCGCTCCAGCTCCTCCAACGTGAGGTCGTCTCCCAGGGGCTCGTCCGGGGGAGCGGCCTCGAAGCGCAGGTCGCCCCTGGACAGGCGGCTTGCGCCGGACAGGAGCACCGCGCGCTCCAACACGTTGCGCAGCTCGCGGATGTTGCCCGGCCAGCCGTAGGCCATCAGGGCCTTCTCCGCGTCGGGCTCCAGCGCCACCTGGCCCCGGCCGCGCGCGCCGCCCATCTCCGCGAGGAAGTGGCGCGCGAGCACCGGCACGTCCTCGGCGCGCTCGCGCAGGGCGGGCACGTGGAGGATGAGGGTGCTGATGCGGAAGTACAGGTCGCTGCGGAAGCGCTTCTCCCGCGCGGCCAGCGACAGGTCCTGGTGCGTGGCGGCCACGAGCCGCACGTCCACGCGCCGGTCCTTCACGTCGCCCAGGCGCCGGAAGCGCTGCTCCTCCAGCACCTTGAGCAGCTTGGGCTGGACGGCCACGTCCATGTCGCCAATCTCATCCAGGAACAGGGTGCCCCGGTCCGCCACCTCCAGCAGCCCCTGCTTGGCGGCCACCGCGCTGGTGAACGCGCCCTTCTCATGGCCGAACAGCTCCGAGTCCAGCAGGTCCTTGGACAGCGCGGCGCAGTTGAGGTCCACGAAGGGCGCCTCCTTGCGCGGGCCCCCTTCGTGCAACCAGCGCGCGAGCACGCTCTTGCCGCTGCCCGTCTCCCCGGTGACGAGCACCGGGCTGTCCGCGTCGCGAATGCGCTCCGCCTGGCCGCGCAGGGCCTGGATGGCCGCGCTGGTGCCCAGGAAGGGATCCACCCGCGAGCGCTCCGTGCGCGAGCGGTCCGCCGCGTGCCGCTGTCGCTCACGCCGCTGGGCGACCAGCCGCTCCAGCACCACCTTGAGCACCGCCAGCTCCACGGGCTTGGTGAGGAACTGCTCCGCGCCCTCCTTCACCGCCTGGACCGCCAGTTCGATGGAGCCATGGCCGGTGAGCACCACCAGCGGCACCGCCGCGTCGATCTCCTTCAGCCGAGGGAGCAGCTCCATCGCGGTGCCGTCGGGCAGGCGGTAGTCGATGACGGCCACGTCGGGCCGGTGGGAGCGGAAGCCCTCCTGGGCCTCGGCCACGCTGGTGGCCTCGTCCACGTCGAACCCGTGCTGGGTCAGGTAGCCCTTCATGCCCAGGCGGACGCCGGGCTCGTCGTCCACGAGCAGGATGCGGGTGCGGGTCATGACGCTTGCGCTCGCGGGTGGGGGCC
>NZ_RAWG01000272.1 GCF_003611735.1 Corallococcus sicarius
GCAGGGGAGGCACCACCGGCTCGGACCGGGCCTCCTGCGGGGCGTCGTCCTCGTCCACGTCGATGAGGTCTCGCGGCGACAGCGCGGGCGTCATGCGCGCGGGCGGCGGCACCGTCACCGGCGGCGTCATCACCGGGGCAGGGCGCGGCGTGCTCAGCGCCACGGTGGAGAGGGGCAGGGGTGAGGGCGGCGCGCCCACGGGGCGGCTCACCGGCGCGCGCGAGCCCACCGCCGTCTGGCCGTAGCCGGGCTGGAGCCGGCGCGACTGGACGCCACTCGTGGAGTAGGAGAGGGCCGTGTTGGACAGGGAGATGAGGTCGATGCCCGTCCGGGCCAGCAGGTCGCTCGCCGCGCAGCGCTTGCGGATGATGGCGATGAGCAGGTGCAGGCAGTCCGCCTCGCCCGAGCGCGAGTTGCTGGCCAGCTCCCGGGCGCGCGTGGTCAGGTCCTGCACCACGTTGCTGCCCATCTCCGCCGGGGCCTCCGTGATGAGCTGGAGGAGCGCGTCCTCGTCGACGCCCTTCTCCTTCAGCAAGAGCTGCGCGCGGTTCTCCACCGTGAAGAGCGCGAGCAGCACATGGGCCGACGTGGGCTTCTGGGCGACGCTGCGGGCAATGTCATGCGCCTCATGGAGAACCTGGGCGAGATCCGTGCTGTCGACCATTCATGCTCCGGCAAGCGTGCAGCCGAGCGGAATACACCGTCCGGGCCCCCGCCGCAAAATTTAGGCTACAGACCGCTACAGGATGGATGCAAGGCACGGTAAACCTTGGGCCGCTGAAGGAATTCGTTTGGCTGCCCGCCCGTTTCCCGCCTCAATTCACGGGACCGGGCAATCACACCGGGAGGGCTGCGTAATCCGCCCTGAGAACCCATCCCTATGACCTCCCTAGTCCAACCGGCGCGCATCTTCGTCGATCCCTTCGAGGGAACGCGCGCCGCCGTGGAGGGCCGCCGCTGGCTGTGGCCCCTCCTGATCCTCGCCCTCTGCGTCACCGCCTCCGGCGTCGCCTACGCCCTGCGCTGGGATGCTACCGCCTCGGTGGTGGGTGCGCTCCCCACGGAGGTCGGCGCGCCCAGCGTGTCCGAGTCCGACATCGCGGACCAGATCCAGACCGCCTCGCGCAAGGCGCTGGTGGGCGGCATCGCCAAGGGCCTCATGCTGATGCCCCTGGAGGTCCTGCTGCTCGCGTGCGTCCTGTGGGTGGCGGCCTGGCTCTTCAGCCGGCCCGCGTCCTTCGGGCAGCTGATGGCGGCGGCCGCGGTGGCCATGCTGCCCATCGCCCTCTACCACCTCATCTTCGCGGTGTGCGCGGGCTTCCAGCACTCGCTCACCGACCTGCGCGCGGAGCGGCTCGTGCCCTCCAGCCTCGCCCTGCTCGACGGCCTGTCGCCGAAGATGCAGCGGGTGCTGCGCGGCGTGGACTTCTTCAACCTCTGGAGCGTGGGCCTGCTGGGCGTGGGCTTCTCCACCGCCACCGGCATGCGCCTGGGACGTTCGCTGCTGCTCACCCTGGTGCTCTACATGATGTACGCCGGCATCGTCTTCATCCGCATCCCCACGCTGGGTGGCCCGTGAACGCGCTCCTCGTCATCACGGCGCTCCTCGCCGCCACGCCCATCACGCTGGAAGAGACGCGCACCCAGGGCCGCAAGAACACCCAGGCCCTCCAGGCGGAGCTTGACGTCACCGTGGCGCGGGAGGACCAGCGCTCCGCGCGCTCCAACCTGCTGCCCCAGGTCCAGCTCAGCGCGGGCCCCAACCTGAGCTACCAGGGCCGTCGCCGGCAGGTCGTCACCATCCCCGTCACAGAGACGGAGGTCCTCACGCGCGAGGTGGTGAGCTCCGCCAACACCTCGGACAGCTACGGCGCGTCCCTGGGCCTGTCGCAGGTCATCTACAACCGCGGCCTCTGGAAGCAGCTGGAGCAGGCCGGCGTCAACGTGGACGCCGTGCGCAACCAGTCCATCGAGGAGGCGGACACCTCCGAACTGGAGGCCATCCGCCGCTTCTTCACGCTCTTCCTGTCGCAGGCCACGCTGGACGTGCTCCAGGCCACCGCGAAGCGCAGCGAGGAGCAGCTGGAGCGCGCGCGCGCCCTGTTCCACGCGGGCCGCGTGGGCAAGACGGAGGAGATCTCCGCGGAGGTCAACCTGGGCAACGACCGCATCAACGTCGTGCAGCGCCAGTCGCAGCTCGTGGCGGACCAGGTGCAGCTGGCCGTGTGGCTGGCCCGCCCCGGCACGGAAGCCCTCCAGGCGGTGGACCCGGGCATCCTCCAGCAGGAGCCCGCGCCCGCGCCGGCCCTGGATGACGCCCTCAAGCAGGCCCGCGAGCACCGCGCCCTCTTGCGCGCGCTCCAGCAGCGCGTGCGCGTGGCGGAGCTCCAGCGGGCCATCGTGCGGGGGGACTACCTGCCGCGCGTGGGTCTCCAGGCGCAGTACGCGCACGGCAACCAGGACCTGGGGCCCTTCTTCAGCGAGCCGGGCTTCGGCAACACCTTCAACGGCGGCGTCACGCTGACGTGGGACCTCTTCAACGGCTTCAACACCGACGCCCAGTCCGCCCGCGCCCAGGCCAACATCCGCCGGGCGGAGCTGACGTTCGCCCAGACGGCGCGGGAGCTGGAGGCGGAGGTGCGCCGGGCGCACCAGGCCCTGGACGGGCAGATCGCCTCCGCGAAGCTCGCGACCACCAACCGGGCGGCCGCCACGCAGGGGCTCATGCTGGCGGAGGAGCGCTTCCGCGCCGGCGCGGGCTCCACGCTGGAGGTCCGCGACGCGCAGCTCAAGCTGACCCAGGCGGAGCTGGTGTTGCTCCAGAGCCGCATCGATGTCGAAATCGCCCGCTATGCCCTGTACCGGGCCACGGGCACGCTGAACCCGGGAGACTCACAATGACGTGGTGGAAGGCGGCAATCGCCGGTGCGCTGTTGCTCGGCGCGGCGGCCATCACCGTGGGCGGCTTGAAGGACCGGCCCCCCCCGACGCAGGAAGTCCAGGTGGCCCGTGCGCGCAAGGGCACCATCACCCGCACCATCACGGGCGCGGGCAAGGTGCAGGCGGCCACCACCGTGAAGATCTCCTCCAACCTGTCCGGCGACCTCGTCGCCCTGCAGGTGAAGGACGGAGACCCCGTCACCAAGGGGCAGGTGCTGGGCCGCATCGACAAGCGCTACTACGAGGCGGCCGTGAAGCAGGCCCAGGCCTCCAAGGACGCGGCCCGCTCGGAGGTCCAGGTGTCGGAGGTGGAGAGCACCCGCCAGCGCGCGGAGCTCGCCCGGGTGAAGGGGCTCGCGGAGAAGGGGCTCGCCTCCACGTCGGAGGTGGAGCAGACGCAGGCCCTGGTGGACACCGCCGAGGCGCGCCTCGCCGCCGCGAAGCAGCGCGTGGCCCAGAGCAGCGCCGTGTTGGATCAGGCCTCCACGGACCTGTCGCGCACCACGCTCCTGTCGCCCATCGACGGCAACGTCATCGAGCTGTCGCGTGAGGTCGGTGAGCGCGTGCGCGGCTCCGACTTCTCCGAGGACGTGGTGATGACCATCGCCGCGCTCAACCAGATGGAGGTGAAGTTCGAGGTGGGTGAGCACGAGGTGGTGCACCTGAAGTACGGCCAGCCCGCGGAGGTGACGCTGGACGCGCTGGAGGGCCAGTCCTTCAGCGGCACCGTGGTGGAGATCGCCCAGAAGGCGCTCATCAAGAACCCGGGCACGGAGGCGGAGGTGACGAGCTTCCCCATCACCGTCGCGCTGGACGCGCGGCCGCCCGGCGTGCTGCCCGGCATGAGCGCCGAGGCGCGCATCAGCGCGGAGACGCATGACGACGCGGTGCTCGTGCCCATCCAGGCCGTCACGGTGCGCTCCGAGCGCACGCTGCCGGACTACCAGGCCCCGGTGGAGGGCGGCGCGCTCACCGCCAAGCGCCGCACGGAGACGCTGGCCAAGGTCGTCTTCGTGGTGGACGGGGAGAACAAGGCCCAGGTGCGCCGCGTGCGCACCGGCATCGCGTCCGACACGGAGCTGGAGGTGCTGGAGGGGCTCCAGGTGGGGGACCGCGTGGTGGAGGGCCCGTACCGCACGCTGTCCAAGGAGCTGGCCAACGGCGACGCGGTGCGCGAGCCGGAAGTGCCCGCGGGCGACGGGAAGGGCGGGCGCAAGTCGTGACGACCCCGGGTGCTCCGGCCAGTGGCCCCCTCATCCAGGTGGAGGCGCTCACGCGCGCCTTCTTCGTGGGCGGCGAGGAGGTGCGCGCGCTGCGCGGTGTGAGCTTCGGCATCAACCGGGGCGAATGGGTGGCCATCATCGGCCAGTCGGGCTCCGGCAAGAGCACGCTGATGAACGTGCTGGGCTGCCTGGACACGCCCACGAGCGGCCGCTACATGCTCAACGGCAAGGACGTGTCGCGCATGGACGACGACGACCTGGCCGTCATCCGCAACGTGGAGATCGGCTTCATCTTCCAGACGTTCCAGCTGCTCCCCCGGGAGACGGCGCTCGCCAACGTGGAGCTGCCGCTCGTGTACCGGGGCATGGCCGCGAAGGAGCGCCGGGAGCGGGCGAAGGCGGCGCTCGACAAGGTGCAGCTCACGCACCGCATGCACCACCGGCCCAACGAGCTGTCGGGCGGTCAGCGTCAGCGCGTGGCCATCGCGCGCGCCCTGGTGTCGGAGCCCTCCATGCTCCTGGCGGACGAGCCCACGGGCAACCTGGACTCGGCCACGGGCGAGGAGATCGTCAAGCTCTTCGAGCAGCTCCACCAGGCGGGCCACACGCTGGTGCTCGTCACGCACGAGCCGAAGCTGGCCGCGCGCTGTCCCCGGGCCATCCGCCTGAGCGACGGGGAGATCATCGCGGACGGTCCCGGTCCGGTGGTGGCGCTGGGAGGCACGGGCGTGTTGCCGCAGGTGGGGAGCGCATGAAGTTCGGGCAGGTCTTCCGCGTGGACGTGCTGGAGGGGGCCCGCATCGCGGTGTTCTCCCTGCGCGCGAACCGGATGCGCACGGTGCTCACGACGCTGGGCATCGGCATTGGCGTGGCGACGCTGCTGGCCATCGTGGGCATCATCCAGGGGCTCAACACGTCGTTCGACAAGCAGCTGTCCACGCTGGGGGCGAACACCATCTACGTCTCCAAGTTCCCCTGGATGATCAAGGGCAACTGGTGGGTGTTCCGCAACCGCAAGAACCTCACGCTGGAGCAGGTGGCGCAGCTGCGTCAGCAGGCGGACTTCATCACCGCCATCTCCCCGGCGGTGTTGCGCACGTCGGACGTGGCGCACGGCGCGGAGCAGGTCTCCAACGTGCGCGTCAACGGCGTGTGGAGCGACTACCTCACCATCGGCAACTACGAGGTGGTGTCCGGCCGCTTCCTCACCCGCGCGGACGAAGAGGTGAACCGGCCGGTGGTGGTGATTGGCGCGGACGTGGCCGCCACGCTCTTCGCCGGCATCAGCCCGCTGGGGCAGACGGTGCGCATCGACGGGCGGGCCTTCCAGGTGGTGGGGACGCTCGGGCGCAAGGGCAAGGTGGTGTCGGAGAACATGGACCTGTCCGTGTTCATGCCCTTCAAGACGTTCAACACCACCTTCGGCAAGGGGCGGCCCATGCAGATCGCCATCGCGGTGGCGGACGCGGGGCAGATCCGCAAGGCGGAGGACCAGCTGGTGGGCATCCTCCGGCGCGTGCGCTCCACGCCGCCCGGGCAGCCGGACGACTTCTCCATCAACCGGCCGGACACGCTCGCGGCGACCTACCAGCAGCTGACGGGCGCGCTCTACGCGGTGGCCACCGGCGTGGGGCTCATCACGCTGCTGGTGGGCGGCATCGGCATCATGAACATCATGCTGGTGTCGGTGCGCGAGCGGACGCGGGAGATCGGCGTGCGGCGGGCGCTTGGAGCCCGGCAGCGGACCATCATCCTCCAGTTCCTGATGGAGGCCTCCAGCGTGTCCGCGGTGGGCGGCCTGCTGGGCACGACGGTGGGGCTGGGGACGGCGAAGCTCGTGTCGCTGGTGACGCCGCTGGCGGCGGACGTGCGGCCGGGCACGGTGCTGGGCGGGGTGGCGTTCTCCGCGCTGGTGGGCCTGCTGTTCGGCATCTGGCCGGCCGCCCGGGCCGCGCGGCTGGACCCGGTGGAAGCGCTCCGCTACGAATAGGCGATGCGCGCCTTCCTGGACAACCTGCGCCTGGCCCTGGGGACCTTCCTGGGCAACCCGCTGCGCTCGCTCCTGACGCTGCTGGGCATCGTCATTGGCGTGGCCACGGTCATCACGATGATGGCCCTGATTGAGGGCCTGCGCGAGCAGGTGAACAAGAACCTGGGCAGCCTGGGCGCGCACACCTTCGAGGTGACGAAGTGGCCCGTGGGCTTCGGGCGCATCAACTGGGCGAAGTACGCGAAGCGCCAGGACCTCTACAGCGACGACGTGAGGGCCATCCTGGAGTCGTGCCCCTCCGTGGGCGCGGCCACGCCCACCGACCAGGAGTGGGGCAAGAAGCTGGTGACGGCGTTCCGGGAGACGAACCCGTCGGTGAGCATCCTGGGCACGGAGCCCACCTACCTGGAGACGAGCGGCGTCACCGTCACCAATGGCCGCTTCTTCAACGAGACGGAGTCGCTGGACGCGCGGCCGGTGATGGTCATTGGCGTGGACGTGGCGGACGCGCTGTTCCCGGGCACGGATCCGGTGGGCTCCGACGTGCGGCTGATGGGCCGCCCCTTCCGCGTGATTGGCGTGTTGCAGAAGCGCGGCAGCGTCATGGGCATGGCCAGCCAGGACAACCAGGTGGCCATCCCGATGCGCGGCTTCCAGCAGCTCTACGGCAAGCGCCGCTCGGTGGAGATCGACGTCCAGGCGCGCGACGGCGCCGTGTTCCAGAAGGCGCAGGACGAGGTGGTGAACCTGCTGCGCCGCCGCCGGGGCCTGACGCCGCAGGAGGCGAACGACTTCGAGCTGCACACCAACGAGTCGATGACGGCGTCCTTCAACGAGCTGTCCCAGGTCATCGCCCTGGCGGGCGTGGGGGTGTGCCTGCTGTCGCTGGTGGTGGGCGGCATCGGCATCCTGAACATCATGTTGATGTCGGTGACGGAGCGGACGCGGGAGATTGGCATCCGCAAGGCGCTGGGCGCGCGCCGCCGCCGCATCCTGGGCCAGTTCGCCACGGAGGCGGTGCTGCTGTCGCTCTTCGGCGGGGTGCTGGGCGTGGGGCTGGGCTTCGGGTTCGTCTTCCTGGGCAAGTGGGTGCTGCTCTTCCCCATGAACGTGCCCGCGTGGGCCGTGGCGCTGTCGCTGGGGATGAGCTGCGGGGTGGGGCTGTTGTTCGGCATCTACCCGGCGTCCCGCGCGGCGAGGCTGGATCCGGTGGAGGCCATGCGCACGGAGTAGGGTGGGCGCGAGGGTGATGGCAGAGACTCCACGTGGCGGGTAGCGTGGGCAGGTCCCTTCTGAACGGGTGGTTTCCCGCATGTCCTCGTCCTACGTCACGCTGCCCCCGCCCGCGGTCCCCGCGCCGTTCCGGCTGCGGGCACTCTCGATGGAGAACGTGGACGGGCTGGGCGCGGTGTACGCCGAACCGGAGGTGGCGCGGAGCCTCAACTTCGAGGTGCCCCTGCGCCCCGAAACCATCCGCCAGAAGCTGATCCGCGACCTGGACGCGATGCGCCGGGGCGAGAGCTTCCGCTGGGTGTTGTGCCTCGAGGAGGACCCGACGCCCCTGGGCTACATGTGTCTCTTCAACTGGACCCCGAAGGACCGGCGCGCGGAGGTGGGCTACATGGTGTCGCGCAAGCTCTGGGGGCAGGGCGTGATGAAGCAGCTGCTGCCCGTGCTGGTGCGCTTCGGCTTCGAGCAGATGGGGTTGCACCGGTTGGAAGCGACGGTGTCGGTGCACAACCCGGCCTCGCTGCGGGTGCTGCTGCGCGCGGGCTTCCAGCACGAGGGCCTGCTGCGCGGCCTCACCGCCGCCGTGACGGGCGACGGGTTCATCGACATGAATGTGCTGGGCCTGCTCAAGGACGCCTGGCGCGAATCCGCGACGTAGGAGGCGGGCCTCACGGCAGGTCGCGCGAGAACCGCTCCCGGTAGCGGGCCTGGAGGACGCGCAGGTGCCGCGTGCCCCGGTACTCGCGGGCGAGCAGGTGCCACGCCTCGGTGCGCGAAGGCTCCAGCGCGATGACGCGCTCCAGGTGCGCCCGGGCCCGGGTGTGCGCCCGGGTGTTCGTCGCCAGCACGCCGAGCAGCAGGTGGGCCTGCACGGCGTCCTCACGGACCGCGAGCACGCGCTCGCAGGCGCTGCGCGCGGGGCCCAGCCGCCCCTGGAGCAGGTGCAGCTCGCACTGCACGAGCGCGACGGAGGGACTCCCTGGATATGTCTGCGAAAGCGCGGTGATGCGCTCGCGAGCAGGGCCCGAGGAGCCCGCATGCAGCAGGGCTTCGATGTCGAAGACGGCGCGCACCAGGGGACCCTCGCGAGAGGCCTCCACGCCGGCCGGGCGCGGTGTCGCGGTGATGGCGTCAGGTCCTTCCGGCAGCGCCACCTGGCGTCGCAGCCGGGCGGCCTGTTCGAGCACCGACGCCGACGCGGGCAGCCCGGGCGCTCGCGCCGCCGCCTCCTCCGCCCACGTCACGCAGTGGGCGCGCAGGAAGAGACCCGCCAGGTCGGCCCACAGCGAGGGCTCTGGATCCGCCTGCGCCGCGAGGTTCCTCCGGGCCGCCAGCAGGCTGTCCTGGGCCGCGTCGAACCGGCCCGCGTGCAGGTGGAGGAGCGCGACGTTCATGCGCAGCGACGGCTCTCCGGGGAACCTCGTGATGGCCTGCTCACAGCGCTCGCGCGTGGCGGTGAGTGCGGGCGTGAGGTGCACGGCCAGATAGCACGCCAGCAACTGCACGCGCTCATCCTGGGGGTGCCGTGCGGCCAGCGGCTCCAGGGCCCTGGCGGCCCCCTCCGCCTGGCCCGCCTTCTCCAGCGCGATGACCTCCGCGAGCTGCTGTCGCTCCGACGGCGTCAGCCCCTTCGGGGTGCCTTCCGGTCCCAGCACGACGCTCGCAGCGCGGGCACGCTCCGTCCACGCGAGGAGGAAGTCCCGCTCCGGTCCCTCCCATGCAGGACCGACCATGCCCTCCAGCACCGTGCGCAGCTCCCGCGCCCAGGCGCGCTGGGCCTCCACTTCGACGCGCGCCCCGGGCAGGTGCCGCAGGCCCACCTCCAGCAGCGCGCGCGTCCGGGGCTCGAACCCCGACTGAGCCGCGTCGTACTTCGGCGCCATCCACCCGCGCGCCTCGCGCACATGGAATGCGCCCAACGTGTGGGCCCACTCATGCAGCAGCGCGGACACCTCCAGGTGCCGGCGCGCCGCCACCGGCACCGCGCCGCTGATGCCGCGCAGCACGCAGTGGCGCCCGAGCACGCGCGCGAAGCCCAGCTCGTGCTGGGACTCACTGAAGGCCGACGGCGCGGACACCAGCCCGACGACGAGGTCCACGTCCTCGCCCGCATCCAACGCCTCCAGCGCGTCCAGCACCGGCTCCAGCGAGGCGTCCGAGCCTGGCGAGCCTTTCGAGCCCTGCGAGCCGTCCGAGCCGCGGCGGTCCCACGCCCGCGCCGACTCCAGCGTGAACGTCACGCCCAGCGGCTCGCGCACCGCCGCGCTCGCGCGCTGGAGCCAGGATTCGAAGCCGCGCTCCCAGTGGAGGACCTGCGCCCGGTGCTCCGCGTCCGCGTACACGCGCACCCGCAACGTGCGCACCGGCTGGGCGGCGGAGGGCGCCACCGCGTCGGCCACCCGGGTGGACCCGGCGGCGGCACGGGGCCGGTCCGCGGAAGCGCAATGCAGGGACAGGAGCCCCACCGCCAGCAGCGCCAGACGCGCGGACGTGGACCGGGGCGGCGTTCGCTCGGGCCCGGAGTTCATGGGGCAGGGGGGAGGGGGCTTTCCAGACTGCAAGTGGGCGGGAGCAGGACCCCGCCCGACAAGGGAGGCGGTGGACCCGGAGGTCATCACCGCCCTCACCCTGTAGGTTGGGCGGAACGTCAGGCCGCCGCGTCCTCTTCCTTCGACGGCTCCGACCCGTTGACGATCCAGTCGATGGCCTTGTGCTCCCAGTCCGGATCCTTCGACGCGTCGATGTAGCGCTCCCACTCGTACACGCCGCTCTGCTTCGCCATGCGCACCATCATCAGGCGGGCCACGGTGCTGTCGAGCACCACCGTCGAGCGGACCATGCCGTTCTGCTTCAGCCAGGCCATGGCCTGCTTGGTGATCTCCTGCGTCTCCGGCGGGTTCGCCTTCTGGCCGCGGATGTCCACCAGCACGCCGAAGGGCCGACCCTTCTTCACCGCCACCTTCGTCTTGAGATCCTCGAACCAGGCCTTGGCTTCGGCAGGCGTGATGTAGCCCGCCGCATTCATCCGGAAGCCGAACTCCGTCCGCAAATTCTCAGCCATGACAACCCCCACTTTGGATTGATGGTACGCGCGCGTCTTCCGTGCGACCCGAGCCGGAGATGGCGCACCCCCGAAGCCTACTCCAGGCAACGCACGCGTGGATCCATGCTCGTGCGGCTTCCGTACGCGCGAGCGCCGTCCCGCTCTCCCCGTGAAACCAGGAAGGTGGGTATCCGTGGACGGAGGAATTCGTCAGGAACTGTAAGAATCCAGCGTCATTCAAAAATTCCAAGGTTTTTACTTCCCATTCGCTGACAGTCCCGCTAGGAAGGGCGTGCATCTTTTCAGCACCCCCGCAAAACTGCCGCATGCATCGAGATTTCCTCCCCGGACTCGGTGGCAGCGACTCGGCGTGATGTCGAGTCTGACGGGACCCGGGGCCTTGGAGACGCTGCCCGATGTCGACCTCCTCGCTTGCTGAGCTGCAGTCCGTCACCTCTTCTTCGAAGAGGACCGAGTTGTCGGTGGATGCGCTTCGTCAAGAAGCCCCGACCGCCGGTCAGATGAACGTGCTCGAGGCGCGACACGGCGACCCCATCCCGATGTACGGGGATGCGAACGCACGCGGCTTCAAGACGGTGGAGGACCTGTCCGTCACCGACTGCGTCATCGCGCACCTGGAGGCCGAAGAGGTGGATGCGGTGTTCGGCATCCCGGGCGGCAACATCGCGCCGTTCCAGCAGGCGCTGCGCAAGCACGCCTCCATGCGCTTCATCATCGCGTCGCATGAGGCCGGGGCGGCGTTCATGGCGGATGGCTACGCGCGCGCCACGGGCAAGCTGGGCGTGTGCATGGTGACGGCGGGCCCCGGTGCCACCAACGCGCTGACGGGTGTCGCCTCCGCGCACCTGGACGGCGTGCCGATGCTGGCCATCAGCGGCAACGTCCCCACGGAGCGCGTCGGCCTGATGGCCCTCCAGGAGAGCAGCAGCACCCACGGCGTGAACACGGTGGAGATGTTCCGCCAGGCGTGCGCCAGCTCCGTGGGTGTCGTGGATGCGCAGAGCTTCCAGCGCCTGCTGGCGCGTTCGCTGCGCACCGCGCAGGGGCTGCCCGGCGGCGCCGCGCACATGAGCATCCCGGCCAACATCGCGCGCCAGCCCATCCACCGCGCCACGGTGCCCACCACGCGCGGCGCCTTCCGCGCGCGGCCCCCGTCCGCTCCCTTCGAGGACCTGCGCGCCGCCTTCACCATGCTGCGCACCGCGCGCCGTCCGCTCATCTTCCTGGGCTCGGGCGCGCGTGAGGCGATGGGGCAGCACGGTGAGGCGTTCAACGCCTTCATCACGCAGCACGGCATTCCGGTGGCCACCAGCCTGCGCGCCAAGGGGCTCTTCTCCGAGCGCGAGCCGCTCTCGCTGGGCGTGCTGGGGCTCGCGGGCAGCAAGCGCTCCGAGAACTACCTGCGCGACGGCGTGGATGTCCTGCTGGTGCTGGGCAGCCGCCTGGGCGAGTGGGCCACCCGCAGCTTCCACAAGCACTTCCAGGCCATCCACCACGTCATCCAGGTGGACGTGAACGCGGCCAACATCGGCCAGTTCCTGCCGGTGCGGCTGCCCATCGTGGCGGACGTGGGTTCGGTGGTGACGGGCCTGGCGGAGCTGGGGCAGATGATTGGTCCGTCCAGCGGCGCGCGCGTGCAGGAGCGCTGGTCGCAGGTGATGGCGCTGACGGAGCCCGCGGTCCACGTGCGCGCCCCGCAGGCCGAGGGCATGGTGAAGCCGCAGCAGTTGATGGCGGAGCTGGACAAGCACCTGGGTCCGGACATGGACCTGTACGTCGACATGGGCAACTGCACCGCCTGGACGTCGAACATGCTGCACGTGACGCCCCCGACGCGCGTCTTCTACCCGTGTGGCCTGTCGTCCATGGGCTGGTCCTGCGGCGCCGTCATCGGCGGCAAGATCGGCCGCCCGGAGCGCGCCGCGGTGGCCATCACCGGTGACGGCGCGTTCCTGATGAACGGCGTGGAGATGCTCACCGCCTCGCGCTACCGCGTGGGCACGGTGACGATCGTGCTCAACGACAACTTCCTGGGCACGGTGAATCACGGCGAGCACGTGCAGGACCGCTCGTACCCGCTGGAGGACGAGTTCTACAGCCTGGGCAACCCGGACCTGGTGCGCTTCTCCGAGTCGCTGGGCGCGCGCGCCTACACGGTGTCCGCCCCGGGCGAGCTGGACGCGCTGCTGCCGGAGGCGCTGCGGCGCGCGGACGAGACGGGCCAGCCGCAGGTCATCATCGCGCGCATCGACTACCGCGAGGTGCCGCCCTACGGCGACCGCTTCGCCGCGGTGGCGTCGGACGCGACGTAGCGCTCCATGACGTCCCCCACGTACGCGCTGCTGGGAGTGGGCGCCGCGGTGCCCGCCCAGGTGCGCGGCAACGACGACCCGCTCTTCGAGCCCCTGCGCCGTGCCGCCGCCGCAGGTGGCGGCGAGCACGCGCTCTTCTACGGCAACCGGGAGCGCCGGGTGCTGGGTCCTGGTGAGTCGCTGGCCTCGCTCACCGCGAAGGCCGGCGCCGCCGCGCTCCAGGACGCGGGGCTGACGCCCGCCGACGTGGACCGGCTCTACGGCTACGTGTCGGTGTCGGAGTTCGTCACGCCCAACGCGCTCTACGCCGTCCACCGCGAGCTGGGGCTGGGACAGGGCGCGCTGGTGGTGCCGGTGCAGACGGACTTCGTCAACTTCCTCATGGGCGTGGTGCTGGCCTGGGAAGCGCTGCGCGCGGGCAGCGTGCGGCACGCGCTGGTGGCCG
>NZ_RAWG01000273.1 GCF_003611735.1 Corallococcus sicarius
GCGTCAGAGGTGTATAAGAGACAGAGTCCATCGGGCGCAAGAAGACCGCCGCCAGCCCGGCCCCGGCTCCGAAGGGCGCCAAGGCCACGAAGAAGGCGGCTTCCAAGAAAACGCTGGGACGCAAGAAACCCGCGCCAGGAGCGTGAAGTTCCGCTGCCCATGGATGCGTCAGGGCTCGCGGCAGGGGCCGGGCGTCCTTCACCCTCCAGGTCCTGTTGGATCGCTCCCCGACGCGTGAGATAGTGCGCGCCGTGTCAGGCACCCATGACAAGGGCAGCATCCAGACGGACATCGGGCAGGACGTGATCGACGAGGCGGTTCGCAGCGTCGAGCGTCGGATGGACGAAGACGCGGACACCGCAGGCTCGGAGACGGAGGTGGAGGTGGAAGTCGCCGCCTCCTCCCCCGACGCGGACGCGAACGCCTCCACCCCCGAAGTCCCTTCCCCCACCGAGGACTCGGCCGCGCTCCGTCAGGAGGTCGAGTCGCTGACCGCGCAGCTCGAGTTCAGCCAGGCCAAGGCCCGCGAGACGCTGGAGCGCTTGAAGGAAGCGCACGAGCGCGCCAAGGACTTCCAGGAGCGCGCCCTGCGCGCCGCCGCGGACCTGGAGAACTACCGCAAGCGCGCGCAGAAGGAGAAGGAGGACGTCCAGAAGTTCGGCGCGGAGAAGCTCCTCAAGGACCTGCTCCCCGTGATGGACAACCTGGACCGCGCGCTCGACGCCGCCAGCAAGTCCACCGACTTCGACAGCTTCCTGAAGGGCGTGGGCATGACGCGCAAGTCCTTCGAGGACGCGCTCGCCCGCCATGGCGTGAAGGGCTTCAGCGCGAAGGGGCAGCCCTTCGACCCGCGTGTGCACGAAGCCATCCAGCAGGTGGAGACCGCGGACGTTCCGTCCGGCCACGTCGTCTATGAAGTGGCGCGCGGCTTCCACCTCAATGACCGGCTGGTGCGCCCCGCGATGGTCGTCGTCGCCCGGGCGCCGGAGCCCGCCGCGGCGCCGGAGCCCGCCGCGGCGCCCGCGCAGGCCCCGGACGCGCCCGTCAGCACGGATTCACAGCCTGGCAGCAGCGAGGCGCCGGGGGCGCCCGCGGATTCAGACAGTTCCTCCGGGGGGAGTCAGTAGTCATGGCGAAGGTGATTGGTATCGACCTGGGCACCACCAACTCCTGCGTCGCCGTCATGGAAGGCGGCGAGCCGGTGGTCATTCCCAACAGTGAGGGCAGCCGCACCACGCCCTCCATGGTGGGCTTCACGGACTCCGGCGAGCGCCTGGTGGGGCAGATCGCCAAGCGGCAGGCCATCACCAACCCGGAGAACACCGTCTTCGCGGCCAAGCGCCTCATCGGCCGCAAGTACGACTCGCCCGAGGCCCGCAAGGCCATTGGCGTGAGCTCCTTCAAGGTGGCGCCCAGCCCCAACGGCGACGCGTGGGTGGAGATCCGCGGCAAGGGCTACAGCCCGCCGGAAGTCAGCGCCATCGTGCTGATGAAGATGAAGCAGACGGCGGAGGACTACCTCGGCGAGCCCGTCACCGAGGCGGTCATCACCGTCCCCGCCTACTTCAACGACAGCCAGCGCCAGGCCACCAAGGACGCGGGCCGCATCGCGGGCCTCTCCGTGCTGCGCATCATCAACGAGCCCACCGCCGCCGCGCTCGCGTACGGCCTGGACAAGGTGAAGGACAGCGCCACGGAGCGCATCGCCGTCTACGACCTGGGCGGCGGCACGTTCGATATCTCCATCCTGGAGCTCAACGCCGGCGTCTTCGAGGTGAAGAGCACCAACGGCGACACGTTCCTCGGCGGTGAGGACTTCGACCAGCGCCTCATCGACTACCTGGCCAAGCGCTTCGCCGAAGGCAACAACGGCATGGACCTGCGCAAGGACCGGATGGCGCTCCAGCGCCTGAAGGAAGCCGCCGAGCGCGCCAAGCACGAGCTGTCCAGCGCCCCAGAGACGGAGGTGAACCTCCCCTTCATCACCGCGGACGCGTCCGGCCCCAAGCACCTCACGGAGACCATCGACCGGTCCACCTTCGAAGCGCTCGTCGCGGACCTCATCGACCGCTCCATCGAGCCGTGCCGCATCGCCCTCAAGGACGCGGGCGTCACCGCGCAGGCCATCAACCAGGTGCTCCTGGTGGGCGGCATGACGCGCATGCCGCGCGTGCAGCAGAAGGTGAAGGAGTTCTTCGGCAAGGAGCCCCACAAGGGCATTAACCCGGACGAGGTCGTCGCCGTGGGCGCCGCCATCCAGGGCGGCGTGCTCAAGGGCGAGGTGAAGGACGTCCTCCTGCTGGACGTCACGCCGCTGTCGCTGGGCGTGGAGACCGCGGGCGGCGTGTTCACGAAGATCATCGACAAGAACACCACCATCCCCTGCAAGAAGGGCCAGGTGTTCTCCACCGCGGTGGACAACCAGCCGCTCGTGTCCGTGCACGTCCTCCAGGGCGAGCGCGAGATGGCGGCGGACAACAAGACGCTCGCGCGCTTCGAACTGGTCGGCATCCCGCCCGCGCCCCGCGGCGTGCCGCAGATTGAAGTGTCCTTCGACATCGACGCGAACGGCATCGTGCACGTGAGCGCGCGCGACCTGGGCACCGGCAAGCAGCAGCAGGTGCGCGTGGTGGGCAACTCCGGCCTGTCGGAGGCGGAGATCCAGCTGATGATCTCCGACGCGCAGTCGCACTCCGCGGACGACAAGAAGAAGAAGGAGCTGGCGGAGCTGCGCAACAACGCGGACGGGCTCATCTACACCACGGAGAAGAGCCTGGAGGAGTACGCCAACCTCCTGTCGGAGAAGGACCGCGAGGAGATCAAGTCGGACCTGGAGCGCCTGCGCTCCATCCTCAACACCTCCGACGCGGGTGCCCTGCGCGAAGCCTTCCAGCGCCTGGAGGGCAGCGCCTACCGCATCGCGGACGCCATCTACACCGACCAGGCCAAGTCCGGCTGACGGTGCGATAAAAGCGCCGGGCCGCAATCGCCCGGCGCCGTCGTTCGTAGGCCCGGGGGTCCGCCTCTCTTTCCCCGGAGCCTCCCCTTGGAACTCACAGAAGCCGTGATGGTCATCATGGTCACCGGCATGACCGTCGGCGTGCCCCTGCTCGGCCTCACGCTGCGCTTCGCCCTCAAGCCCGTGGTGGAGACGTGGCTGCGCGTGCGCGAGGCCCAGGCACGGGGGCAGGTGGCCGCCGGGGAGCTGGAGGGGCTGCGCGCGCGGGTGGCGCACCTGGAGTACATGCTGGACCGGCACGGCATGCTGGAGCACCCCGTCGCCCGCGTCTCCAGCCCGGAGCTGCCGGAGCGCCTGTCCACGCCGGCGCGCCTGGACCGCGAGCGCGTCTGACCTCACCCCAGGGGCGCTTCACGGCGCTGGCTTTTCGGGTATTGATGGGAACGTGGAGTTCCCATCCCCCGAAGAAGAGCTGGCCTTCCTGCGTGGCCTGACGGCCGTGCACCGGATGGCCGACGACATCCTGGAGGACTGCCTGGAGCGGGGCCTGGACCTCGACACCGGGCTGGATGTGTTCCTCACGCAGTGCGCCCGGATGGTGCACGCGAGAGCGGGCTTCGTGTCGCTGCGGGGCACGCGCGGGCCGGTGCTGACGCGGGTGCTGGGGGAGCTGGGCGCGGACGTCTTCGAGGCGGCGCACTGGAGCGGCCCGAAGGTGCTTCGCGATGGGCGCACGCTCTTCTGCCAGCAGCTCACCCTGGGGCGCATCAACCTGGGCGGGCTGGGGCTGGTGGTGGAGGGCGACTTCGCGGACGGCGGCGCCCGGGTGATGGGGCTCGTCGCGGCGATTGGCGAACAGCTCGACTCGGCGGTGCTGGCGTTCCTGGCGCTCACGGACGGCCGCGGGCCGCTGGAGCGGCTGGACGAACTGGACGTGGAGGGCACCCCGGTCCAGCGCGGGCGCATTGGCCGCTACGAGGTCGTGAAGCCGTTGGGCACGGGCGGCATGGCGCAGGTGCTCATCGCGCGCACGCGCGGGCCGGAGGGGCTGGGCCGGCTGGTGGCGCTCAAGCGCATCCTGCCGCACCTGACGGCGCAGCCGGAGATGGTGCAGCAGTTCCTGGACGAGGCGCGCATCGGCCTGCGGCTGTCCCACCCGAACCTCGTGCACGTCTACGACTTCGGCGAGGCGCAGGGCGCCTACTACATCGCCATGGAGCTGGTGAACGGCATCGACCTGGACCGGCTCTTGCGCGCGCTCAAGGGGCCGCTGGAGCCGGCGGTGGCGTCGGCCGTGGTGTCGCAGGCGTTGCAGGGGCTGCATGCCGCGCACTCGCTCAAGGGCGAGGACGGTGCGTCGCTGGAGTTGGTGCACCGCGACCTGTCGCCGCACAACCTGATGGTGGGCTTCGATGGCCAGGTGAAGGTGCTGGACTTCGGCGTGGCCAAGGTGCGCGCGCAGCGCACGGTGACGCTGCCGGGCATCGTGAAGGGCAAGCCGCTCTACATGTCGCCGGAGCAGACGCTGGGCCTGCGGCTGGACGCGCGCAGCGACCTGTTCGCCATGGGCCTCATCCTGTACCAGGCCCTCACCGGCCGCCGCGCCTTCGAGCGCGAGGACGAGCTGGCCACGATGAAGGCCATCTGCCAGGAGAAGCTGCTGCGGCCCCCGGAGGTGCCGGTGCCGGTGTGGAACGTGCTGTCGGTGGCGCTGTCCAAGGCGCCCGAGTCGCGCTTCGACACCGCCCAGCACATGGCGGACCGCCTGGTGACGGCCTGTCCGCCCGCGCGCGACACGGCGCTGGCGGCGCTCACGGCCCGGCTCTTCCCGGACCGGTTGCGGGAGTTCCAGCGCGCGGAGACCGGGGACCACCGGCGCGAGGCGGCGACCCGCGCCACTCCGGGAACAGGTCCCGGGGTGGGGGACCGGCGCTGAAGCCGCGGGCGCCGGCCCGAAGCGTGAGCGTTCCCCACGCCTAGCGACGACGCTTCAGCGGATCATCCGAGGGCGCGTTGTAGCCGACGCGCTTCTCGTCCACGTTCCCCTCGGTGCGCACGTCCACCTGCTCGCGGCGCAGCGGCTCGGAGATGCGCTGCTCCTCCTCGATGGCGTCCTTGTGGATGACGACCTCCTCGTCCACGACGGCGCGCTTGTGGATCTCCGCCTGCTCGGCGCGCAGCGGGACGGAGATGGTCTCCTCCTGGAACGAGGCGTTCATGGCCGGCCGGTTGGGATCCACGTCGCGGCGCTCCACGCGCACGCGCTCGCGGCGCAGCGGCACGTCCACCACCTCCTCCTCCACGACGACGTCCTTCTTCACGCGGACCTCACCGGCCTGCTGGTCGCGCTTGACGACATCCATCTCCTCGCGGTGCACGGGAATGGCGATGTCCTCCGACGCGCGGCCCCGCAGGGACGTGTCGGTGCCCATCGCGGCGCGCTCGTTGATGCGGGTGTCCGTCGCGCCCAGGCCGCCCGTGGTGCGCTCGGCCGGAATGCCCACCGCGCCGGGGCCCACGCCGGCACCTCCGCCCAGGCCCGCCGTCGTCCCCATCCGCGTGTCATCCGACAGGGTGCTGAGGGCTTCCTTGCCGTGGTTGAGGATGATCTCCCCGTCGCGGATGTCGCTCACCTCGGCGTAGCGCACGAGGTAGTCCTTGGGGAAGAACAGTCCCTTCTCGATGTGGAACTCGCCCTCACTCACGGCGAATACCTTGCCGAGCTTCTCCCCGTCGATGCTGCGGACCGTCATCCCTTCCCTGATGTCGTTGCGCTGGAACATGGCTGGCTCCTTCGTGGACTGCATTGAGGTGAGGTGTGACGTGGCGGGTGCCGCCTTCGCCATCTCCACGAAGGTGGGGACAGGTGCGGCAGGGGAAACCCCCGACGCGGATGATCCGGGAGCACGGTGTGTCGCCTGCTGGGGGGCGGCGCTTGCGGGCTCTGCCTCACCTCTTCCTCCGAGGAAGCGTGCGGACCCACCGCTCCATCCCCGTGCCCTGTCCACGACGGTCCAGGAGACCCACTGTTCCAGGAGGACCCGGGTGCGCGTCCCGGAGGAAGCAGCCAGGAGGCCGGCTCGGAGCAGAGGCCTTCCCGGCGGGAACATTCCTGACAGGAGCGAAAGCACATGCAACGCAAGGACGGGGTCATCGAACTGGCGCACGAGGAAGCCGAACCCCAGACGCGGGTGTTCGAGACGGGCCGGGTGCGCCTGCGCAAGGTGGTGCGCACGGAGATGCGTCACTTCAGCATCCCGGTGCGGCGCGAGGAGCTGGTGGTGGAGCAGCTGGACGGTGAGGACCTGGAGCCCGGGGCCTTCGAGGCGAAGACCTTCGAGCCGGAGGCCTTCAAGGAAGGCCGCTTCGTCATCCCGCTCTGCGAGGAGCAGGTCATCTTCACCAAGACGCCCCACGTCTGGCAGGAGGTGGAGGTCACCCGGACCTTCATCGAGGAGCACGCCCGGCTGCGTCAACAGCTGCGCCGGGAGCGGGTCCAGGTGGAGGGGCCGGACGTCGCCGCGACGGAGGGGACCCCGGACGGGCTGACCTCCTGAAGCACCTGCTGGCGGACGGGACCGGGCATGGGGACACGCTGTGCGCTTGACCCATGGGGAGGGCTCCCCTAGAAAACCGGGGCTTTGCCGTCATCTCCCCCCGGAGGGAACCCCCGCATGCGACGACTTGCCCCGATGCTCCTCGCCGCGCTCGCCGTCCTGGCGGTCGCTTGCGAGAAGAAGACGCAGCCCACGGGAGAGGGCAACAGCCAGCCGGCGGCGCAGCTGCCCGCCACGGCGCAGGGCGGGCCCGTCCCCGCGGGCAACGACGTCATCGTCCTGGGCGAGGTCGGCGCGCTGACGGGCGGCCAGGCGACCTTCGGCATCTCCAGCCGCAATGGCATCGCGCTGGCGCTGAAGGAGGCCAATGCCGCGGGTGGCGTGAAGGGCAAGAAGCTGGTGGTCCGCGTCTACGACGACCAGAGCAAGCCCGAGGAGGCCGCGCAGGCCGTCACCCGCCTCATCACCCAGGACAAGGTGGTGCTCATCCTGGGCGAGGTGGCGTCGTCCAGCTCGCTCGCGATGGCGGAGAAGGCGCAGGCGGCTGGCGTTCCGATGATCACCCCTTCGTCCACCAACCCCACGGTGACGGAGAAGGGCGACTACATCTTCCGCGTCTGCTTCATCGACCCGTTCCAGGGCTTCGTGATGGCGAAGTTCGCGCGGGAGAACCTCAAGCTCAACAAGGTCGCGGTGCTCCAGGACAACAAGAGCGCCTACTCCATCGGGCTGACGGAGGTGTTCCGCCAGAAGTTCGCGGAGCTGGGCGGGAAGATCACCGTCACGGAGAGCTACAGCCAGGGCGACACGGACTACCGCGCGCAGCTGACCGCCATCAAGAAGACGCAGCCGGAGGGCATCTACGTGCCGGGCTACTACAGCGAGGTGGGCGTCATCGCCCGCCAGGCGCGTGAGCTGGGCCTGAAGGTGCCGCTGATGGGCGGCGACGGCTGGGACTCCGAGAAGCTCTTCGAGCTGGGCGGCAGCGCCATCGACGGCAGCTACTTCTCCAACCACTACTCGCCGGACAACCCGGATCCTCGCGTGCAGAAGTTCATCGCGGACTACAAGGCGGACAACAACGGTGCGGTGCCGGACGCGCTCGCGGCGCTGGCCTACGACGCCGCGCGCGTCGCCATCGACGCGCTCAAGCGCGCCCCGGACACCAGCGGCCCCGCGCTGCGCGACGCCATCGCGCAGACGAAGGACTTCCCGGGCGTCGCGGGCGTCATCACGCTGGACGCGAAGCGCAACGCGGTGAAGTCCGCCGTGGTGCTGAAGGTCGCGGACGGCAAGACCTCCTACGTCACCACCATCGCCCCGTAGTCAGGGGCCCCCACCGCGCATGTCGCAGCTTCTCCAGCACCTCATCAACGGCCTGGCCTCCGGCACCATCTACGCCCTCGTCGCCCTGGGCTACACGATGGTGTACGGCGTCCTCAAGCTCATCAACTTCGCCCACGGCGACGTGATGATGGTCGGCGTCTACATGGGCTATGCGTCCGCCTTCGCGCTCGGGCGCGAGGCGCAGCGCTCCCTCTGGGGCGTGGTCGTCATCTTCGCGGTGGCCATGGGCGGCTGCGCGCTGCTCGGCTTCCTCATTGAACGCTTCGCCTACCGGCCGCTGCGCGAGAAGCCGCGCCTCACCGCGCTGATCACCGCCATCGGCATCTCGTTCGCGCTGTCCTATGGCTTCCAGCTGGACGTGTCCTTCGACGGGCCCTTCGACTTCAGCATCGCGGGCCGCCGGGGCGGCTCGTTCGACTTCCACTTCGACCGGCTGGTGCTCCTGCCGGGCGCCTCCCCTCGGGCCTTCCCGGAGATCATCGCCCCCACGGAGTGGTTCATCCTGGGCGACCGGGACGTGGTGTTGTGGAACTGGCAGGTCATCAGCCTCCTCATCGCGGTGAGCCTGATGGTGGCGCTCCAGTTCCTCGTGTACCGGACGCGCTTCGGCAAGGCGATGCGCGCGGTGTCCTGGGACCACCGCACCGCGGCGCTGATGGGCATCCCCACCGACCGCATCATCTCGCTGACGTTCATGCTCTCCAGCGCGCTGGCGGCGGGCGCGGGCCTGCTCTACGCCATCAAGGACACGTCGGTGACGCCGCTGATGGGCCTGTACGTGGGCCTCAAGGCGTTCGTGGCGGCGGTCATCGGCGGCATCGGCAACGTGCCGGGCGCGGTGGTGGGCGCGCTGCTGCTGGGGTTGGTGGAGGAGTTCGTCGTGGGCTACGCGGCCAGCACCTGGCGTGACGCGGTGGCCTTCGGCTTCCTCATCCTGGTGCTGCTCGTGAAGCCGGGCGGCCTCTTCGGCCGGGTCGCGGCGGAGAAGGTCTGATGGCGACCCCTGGCGCGACGACCCTGTCCGACGACACGGGCCCCATTCCCCCGGCCCTGCGCGGCCTGCTGCCCGTGCTCCTCGCGCTGCCGGTGCTGGCGCTGGCCGAGTGGACGCTGGGCGCCTCCCCCTTCGCCACGTACCTGTTGTCCGTGGTGGGGGTGAACATCATCCTCGCGGTGAGCCTCAACATCGTGAACGGCATGACGGGCCAGTTCTCCATTGGCCACGCGGGCTTCATGGCGGTGGGCGCGTACATCGCCGGCGTCACGTCGCTGTCGCTCAAGGAGATTGGCATCCCCGGCGTGCCGGTGGCGGTCAGCGACCAGCTGCTCTTCGTGGAGGCGCTGCTCGCGGGCGGCGTGTGCGCGGCGCTGTGCGGCTTCCTCGTGGGGCTGCCGTCCCTGCGCCTGCGCGGAGACTACCTGGCCATCGTCACCCTGGGCTTCGGGGAGATCATCCGCGTCTTCGTGCAGAACACGGAGGCGTTCGGCCGCGCGCTGGGGCTGTCGGGCATCCCGCAGTACTCCAGCGTGGCCATGGTGTACTTCTGGGTCTTCCTGGTGGTGCTGGTGGCCCGGCGCATCGCGGGCTCCAGCCACGGCCGCAGCCTGTGGGCCATCCGCGAGGACGAGGTCGCCGCGGAGGCCATGGGCGTGGACACCACGGGCTACAAGGTCCGCGCGTTCGTCATCTCGTCGTTCTTCGCGGGCATCGCGGGCGGCCTGTTCGCCCACTTCGTGCCCATCATCAACCCGGGCTCGTTCACCTTCGTGAAGTCCATGGAGATCGTCGTCATGGTGGTGCTGGGCGGCCTGGGCTCCACCACGGGCGCCATCGTCGCGGCCATCTTCCTCACGCTCCTGCCGGAGGGCCTGCGCTCGCTGTTCGGCGCCATGGGCGCGGAGGGCAGCCTCGCGCAGAAGGTGGATCAGATCCGCATGCCCGTGTACGGCGTGCTGCTGGTGGTCCTGATGCTGGCCCGGCCGCAGGGCCTGTTCGGCACGCGGGAGCTGTGGGATGTGCTGCCGCGCTGGCTTCCCCGCAAGAAGAAGGGGCTGACATGAGCGCCGCGGTTCCGGTGGACTCCCAGGCCGCCATGCTCCAGGCGGTCGGGGTGAGCATCCGCTTCGGGGGGCTCAAGGCCCTCACGGACTTCAACCTCACGGTGCGCCAGGGGGACCTCCTGGGCCTCATCGGGCCCAACGGCGCGGGCAAGTCCACCGCGTTCAACGTGCTCACCGGCGTGTACCAGCCCACCGAGGGCGAGGTGCGCGTGGCCGGCAAGAAGGTGAACGGGTGGCTGCCGCATGAGATCAACCACCTGGGCCTCGCGCGCACGTTCCAGAACATCCGCCTGTTCCGCGCGCTCACCGCGCTGGACAACGTGAAGGTGGCCTGCCGCGCGCAGGGCGCCCTGCACCCGCCGAAGCGGGGCCGGGTGGCGAAGGCGGGCACGGCGCTGCGCAACTACCGCGACTGGTGGCGCGCGCTGATGCTCACCCCCGGCTTCCAGGCCGAGGAGCGGGAGCTCACGCGTCAGGCGGAGCACCTGCTGGAGGTGATGGGCCTGTCGCACCGCCGCGACGAGGAGGCGAAGAACCTGCCCTATGGCGAGCAGCGCCGGCTGGAGATTGCCCGCGCGCTGGGCACGAAGCCCCGGGTGCTGCTGTTGGACGAGCCCGCGGCGGGCATGAACACGCGCGAGAAGGCGGACCTGATGGTGCTCATCCGCAGGCTGCGCGACGAGTTCTCGCTGGGGGTGCTCGTCATCGAACACGACATGAAGCTGGTGATGGGCATCTGCGAGACCATCACCGTGCTGGACCACGGCGAGACCATCGCTCGGGGCGCTCCGGCCGCGGTGAGAAGCGACCGCAAGGTCATCGAGGCGTACCTGGGCGACAGCTACCTGGAATCCCACGGAGGCGCGGCGTGAGCGAGCCGGTGAAGGTGCTGGGCGAGCGCCGCGCGTTCGCGCCGCTGCTCACGGTGGAGGGCCTCCAGGTGCGCTACGGCGCCATCCAGGCGCTCCGGGGCGTGTCCCTGCAGGTGGGCAAGGGCGAGATGGTGGCCCTCATCGGCGCCAACGGCGCGGGCAAGACGAGCACGCTGCGCGCGGTGAGCGGCATGCTCAAGGCGTCCGCGGGCCGCATCACCCTGGAGGGCAAGGACACGACGTCCCTCAAGGCGCACCAGCTGGTGCCGCGCGGCATGGCGCACGCGCCGGAGGGGCGGGGCATCTTCCCGAACCTCACCGTGGTGGAGAACCTGGAGCTGGGGGCGTACCTGCGCAAGGACACCGCCCAGGTGCTGCAGGACATGGAGAAGGGCTTCACGCTCTTCCCCGTGCTCAAGGAGCGCAGGCGGCAGCTGGCGGGCACGCTGTCCGGTGGCGAGCAGCAGATGCTGGCCATCGCCCGGGCGCTGTTGAGCAAGCCGCAGCTGCTGCTGCTGGACGAGCCGTCGCTGGGGCTGGCGCCGCAGGTGACGGAGACCATCTTCCGCACGCTGCGCGAGGTGAACGCCACCGGCGTCAGCGTGCTGCTGGTGGAGCAGAACGCGCACCTGGCCCTCAACGCCGCGCACTACGGCTACGTGCTGGAGACGGGCGAGGTGGTGATGGCGGGGCCCGGCAAGGCGCTGCTGGACAGCCCCGAGGTCCGGCGCGCCTACCTGGGCGAGTAGTTCCCAAAGCCGACCTTCCGGCCCCGGCGCGCTGTCCGCCCCCGGACGCTTCCGGGGGTGGAGGCGCGGCCAGTTCGTCGCGCGATGATGAAACTCGGGTAGTCAGCAGCGGAGCACTTCGTCTAGCGTCTGACAGGACATTCCGTGTCCCCCTCATCCTTCACATCAGGAAGCGTGCCCATGCGTCCGTTGTCCCGCCTCCTTCTCGCCTCGCTCACCACCCTCGCGCTCATTGCCGGCGCGTGCGCCAGCCAGCAGAAGACCGACGAAACCGCCGGTGGCGGTGACGGTCGCCAGGCCGTCTCCACCATTGAAGATGTGCCCAACGAGGGCGGCCCCGCCGCGCCGACCGGTCCGGAGTTCAAGCCCTACGACGCGCCGGAAGGCTTCGTCATCGGCATGCCCGCGGAGCCGCAGATTGCCCGCAAGCAGGTCCCGCTGGGTGCCGGCACGGTGGCCACCGCGTCGTACTCGGCGCGCGCGATGGAGGTCCTCTACTCCGTCAGCATCGCCGACTACCCGGAGAAGCTCGTGGCGAGCCGTCCTCCCGAGGCCCTGCTGAACGAGGGCCGCGACGGTCTGGCGAAGGAAGTCCAGGGCACGCTCAAGGACGAGCAGGACATCACCCTGGATGGCTACCCGGGCAAGGCCTACACGGTCAGCTCGCCGGTGGCCGGTGAGATCAAGGCGCGCAACTTCCTCGTGGGGCCGCGCCTCTACACCCTGCTGGTGCTCTTCAACCCGAACACGGGCGCCCCGGCGGCGGACGCGTTCCTCACGTCGCTGAAGCTCGTCAACCCGCCTCCCGCGCTGACCTCGGCCACGCCGGACGCGGGCATGATGGACGCGGGCACGCTCGACATGGGCGCGGACGCGGGCATGGCCACGCCGGATGCGGGCAGCACCACGCCCCGCCGCCGCAAGACGAAGTAGTCGCTGAGTGTTGGCGGCAGGCGCTCCCGTGAAGACGGGAGCGTTGCTCCCCCGCCGTCCATCCCTACCTTCGGCAGTGGGGACGACGGGGGAGAGTCACGATGATGGCGTGGGTGGGGGTCCTGCTGACCACGGTGGTGGCGGCGGGCGGTGTACCCGTGGTGCCAGCGGGGGGCGGCAATGCCCTGACGCTGCCGGCACACCGGCATGCGGTACGGATGGAAGTGGGAAACGGGCGCGCGCCCACGTGGCTGATGGCCATCCAGCAGCAAGGCGCGGACGGGGAGGGGTTGAACCTGTTCCGGTTCGGGGACGGGTTCCAGGGCTTGCAGAAGCTCGCCTCCGTCCAGCCAGATGCCTCGCACCATGACCGGGCGGAGTTGGTCGCCGTGGGGCGGGACGTGGCGCTCGTGTATGCGTACGAGGCCCCCTCGCTGGGGGCGTCGTCGCGGCACGACGTCTGGTTCCAGTGGTGGCGCTACCAGGAGGCCCAGGACACCTGGGCGCCGGAGCCGCCGGTCCGGGTGTTCAACGCGGACAGTGCGACGGCGTACTCACGGGCGCTGTTGGCGCGGGACTCGCGCGGGCGGCTGTGGGTGCAGGCGTTCCGTCTGGAGGCGGACGGAGGTTCCACGGCGGTGGTGGCGGTGTCCACCGACGGGGGCGCGAGCTTCCAGCGGCAGCCGGACCTGGGCCGGGTGCGGCGGC
>NZ_RAWG01000274.1 GCF_003611735.1 Corallococcus sicarius
CTCGTCCACGCTGGCCGACTTGCGCGCGCGCGCCCGGATGAGCTTCTCGCCCACCTGCGCCCGCAGCTGCGCCCACTCCTCCGGCGTGAAGCCGCCCGGCAGCTCCTTCCCGCCGATGGAGCCCTCCCCCGGGCGCCGAAGCGCTGGTGAACCTGGACTGGATTCCCCTGCCCAGGTCGCGCGACCTGTGGAAGGTGGAGCTCGCGGTGCTGGGGATGATGTCCATCATCGCGGTGCTGCTGGGGCTCCAGGTGCTGGACGTCTTCGCCCCCACCTGGGGCGGCTCCGGCGCGTGGATGACGGCCTTCCTCTGGGGCTTCGGCCTGCACCAGGTGGGCAACGCCACCTTCGACGGCCTGTGGGGCATGGTGTCGAAGATGGACACGAAGTAGCGCGGCTCAGGCCTGCTTGCCGCGGACGGCGCGCGCGGCCAGCCGGTCCACCAGCCCGGGGGCCACCAGTTTGAGCACCTGTCCCACGCGGCCGGTGAGCGTCATCACCACCTCGCGCTGCCGGCGCTCCATGGCGCGCAGGATGAGGGCCACGCAGGTGTCCACGTCCATGGTGGCGCCCTGCTCGTCGCGGGGGCTCGTCCCCAGGGGCCGGCCCTCCGCGCCCAGCGCGTGCGCGCGGATCTCCGTGGCCACGAAGCCCGGCGACACCACGAGCACGTCCGTGCCGGTGTCCAGCAGCTCGATGCGCAGCGAGTCGAAGAAGCCCTGCATGGCGTGCTTGCTGGCGGCGTACCCCGTGCGCGTGGGCACGCCCGTCTTGCCCGTCAGCGAGGAGATGGCGACGAGCAGCCCCTTGCGCGCCTTGATGTGAGGCAGCGCGTGGAAGGTGCAGTGCACCGCGCCCAGGTAGTTGACGCGCATCAGCCGCTCGAAGAGACCCAGGTCTTTCACGTCCTCGAATCTCGCGTGCATGGTGATGCCCGCGTTGTTGACGAGCACGTCCACGCCGCCGAACGCCGCCACCGCGCGCTCCACCAGCAGGCGGCACGCCTCCGGGTCACCCACGTCGGTGGGCACCGCGAGCGCCCTGCCGCCCGCGGCCTCGCACCGGGCCTGCACGCGCTCCAGCGCTCGCGCATCGCGCGCCGCCAGCGTCACGCTCGCGCCCCGGGCCGCCAGGGCCACCGCCAGCGCCTCGCCGATGCCCGCCGAGGCACCGGTGACAATCACGGACTTTCCTTGCATGGGCCGCATCCTCGCAGGCGCGTTCCTGGCGCGTCGAGGGCTTGCATCCCCTTCTCCACGCGATGCACTCAGCCGTGGACGCCGAGGACGCGCTCCGCGAAGTAGAGGCCGGCGATGAGGAGCAGGCCGCACAGGAAGCCGCCCACGCGCTGGCGCGAGTCCGGGCCCCGGCGCAGCTCCGGCAGCAGGTCCACCGCGCCGATGTAGAGGAACGAGCCCGCGGCGATGGCCAGCACGGTGCCCTGGAGCGAGGGCAGGTGCCGCGTGCCCAGCAGCACCGCTGCGGCGCCGACCATGGCGGTGAGCTGCACGCCACCCAGCGCGACGAGGGAGCGGGCCCGGGACCAGCCCGCGGCGCGCAGCAGGGCGTAGTCCCCCACCTCCTGCGGCAGCTCATGGACGATGACGGCGAGCGCGGTGGCGAAGCCTGCGTTGGGAGACACGAGGAAGGCGGCGGCGACGGCCGCCCCGTCGCCCACGTTGTGCAGCGCGTCCGACGCGAGCAGCGCCGCGGGCAGGGTGGGCGCGCCATGCGTGTGGGTATGGCCGTGGGCATGGCCGTGCGCGTGCGCCTGTCCGGCGGCGGTGTCGGCGGGGTGGTGATGGCCCAGGGCCCACTCCAGGAGGGCGAGCGTGACGAAGCTGCCCAGGGCCCACTGGAAGGCGGTGTCGCCGATGGCTTCCACCGCCTCCGGAAGCACCTCCAGGAACACGGCGGCCAGGAGGGTGCCCGCGGCGAAGGCCACCAGCGCGGGCAGGTGCCGCCGCAACCAACGTTCGGACAGCGCGCCGCCCGCGAGTCCGGCCAGGCCGTCCAGCCCCACGGCGATGAAGACGAGCAGGACGGTCTGGGAGTCCATCACCCGGCCATCAGCCACGCGAGCAGGGTCTGGGCGCTGTCCACGTGGACGAAGTGGCCCGCCTCCGGGAGCACGGCCACGGGGCAGCCAGCGGCCTCCATGCGTCGCGCGCTCTCCTCCGGCACGTACCGGCTGCGGCCACCCCGGATGCAGCGCACGGGCGGGTGTACGGGGCGCTCCACGGCGGGCCAGAGGTCCTCGCCGTTGACGCGCTTGTGGAGGCGGAAGAGGGCGTCGCGGTCGAAGCGCCAGCGCACGCCGTCGCCGTCGGGCTCCAGGTTCATCAGCAGCCAGTCCGACAGGCCCTCCGACAGGCCCCGGCCGGTGAGGTCCGCGCGCAGGGCCCGGCGGTTGTCGGCGCGGGGCGGGGCCTGGAGGAGGATGTCCAGGACGTAGCCGCTCTCCGACAGGTCCAGCGGCACCGGCCCCGGGGCGATGTCCAGCAGCGTGAGGCGCTTCACGCGCTCCGGGGCGTGGAGGCTCGCGGCGAGCGACACGCGGCCTCCCAGCGAGTGGCCCACCCAGTCCACGGCGCCGGTGAAGCCCTGGGCGTCCAGCGTGTCCACGACGTCGCGGGCGAGCGTGGACAGGTCCGCGTCCGGGGGCAGGGCGGGGGACTGGCCGTGGCCGGTGAGGTCGGGCAGGAGGATGCGGCGGCGCGGGTCCGCCTGGGTCCAGGCGACGGCGAGCGAGCGCAGGTTGCGACCGCTGCCGAGGAAGCCGTGCAGCAACACCGTGGACACGTCACCCGTGCCCACCTGAAAGCTTTCGAGCACCATGTCACCACCGCCTTTTCGCGTGCCTTGACCGGAGGCCTGCCGTGCCGCTTCATACCGCGAACCCCCTTTCCGTCGAGGTGAACCGGTGCCTTCCGTCTCCTTGTTGTTGCTGACGCTCGCAGCGAACCCCGCCGCGCCAGCCGCCCCGGCCCCGGCCGACCCCAAGGTGGCGGTGTCCACGGTGCTGGATGACTGGCACCGCGCGGCGGCGGCGGCGAACGAGGCGCGCTACTTCTCCCTCTTCACGCCGGACGCCGTGTTCATGGGCACCGACGGAACGGAGCGCTGGACGGTGACGCAATTCCAGGCGTGGGCGAAGCCGTACTTCACGAAGGGCAAGGCGTGGAGCTTCAAGTCGGTGTCGCGCAACGTGTTCTTCTCGAAGGATGGCCAGACGGCCTGGTTCGACGAGGCCTTGGACACGCCCAACCTGGGGCCCGCGCGCGGCAGCGGCGTGCTGGTGAAGGAGGCGGCCGGGTGGCGCATCGCCCAGTACAACCTCTCCGTCCCCATCCCCAATGACTTGATGGGCGAGGTGACGAACCGCATCGCCACCTACGCCAAGACGAAGCCCGCGACGCCCACCACCGCTCCGGTGGCCCCGGTGGCTCCGGCGAAGTCAGCGCCCGCGCCCAAGCCCTGAGTCTGGCCTGACCGTCCGGGTGGCTGTGTTTGCGCCCCCTCGAGGACGGGTAGAGTGCGCGGAACATGCGTCTTCTCTCAGGGCTCGCGCTCCTCCTGCCCGTCCTCGCCTCCTGCGACCTTCCGGTTCCGGAAGAAGCCTCTCCCCGTCCCACGCTGGCACACGCCGCGGCGCCGCTCGCCGGAGGCGTGGGCCTGCCCGTCCTGCTCGGGGACTACCGCACGAGCAACGTCTACTCCCAGGACTATGCCCAGCTCCTCGGCGTGGTGGGCGGGAAGACGGTCTTCCGGAACGCCGACGGCAACGGCTACGAGCCCTGGGTGACGGACGGCACCCCGGAGGGCACGCACCCGCTGGGTGACTTCAATCCGGGCCCGGCGAGCGGCACCGGGTTCAACAAGGCGGTGCCCTTCGGCTCGCGGTTGATGCTGCCGCTCCATGACGGCGTGCATGGCCTCAAGTGGTGGGTGACGGATGGCACCGCTGAAGGCACGCATCGCGTCGACGGCATGGCGGAACCGACGCTCACCGTGACCCCTGCCGCGGTGGTGATGAAGGATGTCTTCTATTTCATCGCCGATGACGGCGCCTCGGCCTGGGAGCTGTGGCGCTCGGATGGCACGGACGCCGGCACCTGGAAGCTCGCGGAGAGCCCGTTCGGGCAATACAACTACCACGAGGTCGACTCCCTCGAAGTGGTGGGGGATGCGCTCTACTTCAGCTCCAGCAACAAGCTCTACCGCTCCGACGGCACGTCCCAGGGGACGGGCCTCGTCTACGCGGTGAATGACAGCCAGCACTTCCTGGAATTGAACCTCTTCGTGCGCGCCGGGCGGCTGTATTTCAACGCGGGCTACAGCGGCAACTGGTCGCTGTGGACCAGCGATGGCACCGGGCCCGGCACGCGCCGCCTCGGCAGCCCCTACCACCACCTCCTGGGCGTGGATGGCGACCGCATCTTCTACGAAAACATCAGCGGCTCCGGCCCCACCTGGACGCATTCCCTGTACGTCGTGCACGGCGCCGAGGACTCCACGATCCTGCTCAAGCGGGGGACCTCGAACGGGACCTCGCCCTACGCGCGGCTCCTGGGGAAGGTCGGCGAGCAGCTCCTCTTCGGGTGGCACGCCTCCGCCGAGGGCATGGCGCTGTGGCGCACGGACGGCACGCCCGCGGGCACGGTGCTGGTGAAGGACCTCGTTCCGGGCGCCGTCTCCTCGTCGCCCCTGTGGGGCGCGGTATTGGGCGACCACGTCTATTTCATCGCGGACACGGACACCGGCTCCGCGCTGTGGCGGACGGATGGGACGGCGGACGGCACGGTGGAGGTGAAGGCCTTCGCCGCGAAGCTGCCCGCCGGGACGGACCTGCGGAAGGTGGGCTCGGCGCTCGTGTTCATCGCGGACGATGGCGTGACGGGCGCGGAGCCCTGGGGCAGCGATGGCACGGCGGACGGCACGCTCCCGCTCGGGGACCTGAACCCCGGCGCGGCGGGCTCCGCGTTGTCGGAGCTGGTGGTGACCGGGGCCCGGCTGCACTTCCTGGCCACGGTGGCGGGCAAGAAGGAGGTCTGGGCGACGGACGGGACGGTCGCGGGGACGCGGCGGGTGAGGGCGGTGGACCCCACGCTGCACCTGGACTTCTGCGTCGACCCGCTCGGCCGTTTGTTCTTCAGCGCGATGGAAGACAACCAGGCCCGGCTCTGGCTCAGTGATGGCACCGTCACCGACCTGCCGCCGGTCCAGGTGATGCCGGTGCACAATGGCAACTCAAACCCGGGGGAGTTCCTCTCCGTGGGCGCGACGGCGTACTTCGTCCCGAACCAGGACAGCTCGCAGGGGGGCCGCATCTTCCGGACGGATGGAACCCCCGCGGGGACCCGCGAGGTCATTCCGTTGCCGGGTGCGAGCTCCTACGGAGGAGGCCCTTCGGGGCTCACGCTGTTCAACGGCAAGCTCTGGTTCAAGAGCGACTCCCGCCTGTATGTCGGTGACCCCGAGACGGGCACCGCCACCGGCATGGAGATGTGGGAGCAGTCCCTGTATGACTTCAAGCCCGTGGGGACGAGGCTGGTGGGCCTCTGGCGGGAGAGTCCGTACTCCCAGCTGTGGACGCACACCGGGAGCGCGACGGGCTCTACGGTGTTCGCCTCGCACTACGACAATTCCTCCACGGTCCTCCCGCGGCTGTTCCCCGTGGGCGACTCGCTGCTGTACGCGTACGCGAATAGCTCGACGGGGTACTGGGAGGTGCGGCGGACGAATATAACCTCCTCCGGCACCGTCCGGGTCGCGCAGCTGACGGCGCGGCCGGAGTCCTTCACCAGCACGGGCAACCTCGCCTTCTTCGTGGCGGGGGGCATGCTCAATCGCACGGACGCCACGGCGGCCGGCACCGTGGCGCTGACGGCGACGCAGGGGCGCGCGCCCGAGAGCCTCCAGGCGGCAGGGGGGCTCCTCTTCTTCACCGCGACGGAGGCGGGCGTCGGACGCGAGCCGTGGGTGTCGGACGGCACGCAGGCGGGAACGCACCGCATCACCGACTTCCAGCCAGGTGCCGGGCCGAGCACGTTGGTCGCGGCGGCCCTTCACCACGGCACGCCGTACCTGCTCTTGCGCAACTGGGAGGGGACCTTCCTGGTGCGGACGGATGGCACCGAGGCGGGCACGGTGAAGGTCGCCGAGGCGCCGGGCGCGACGTGGCTCGTCTCACGGGGCGGCGCGCTGCTGTTCAATGGGGCGGACCGCGCCTCCGGCCAGGAGCCGCGCGTGTACCTGCCGGGTACCAGCGCGGCCACGCTGTTGGGGGACGCGAATCCGGGGCCTGTCGGCTCAGCCCCGGGCGTGCCCGTGTTCGCGGGGAGCCGGCTGGTGTTCGCCGCGACGACGGCGACGGAGGGGCGTGAGGCCTTCGCGGTCGAGGTGGACACGACGCCGCCCACGGTGTCGCATGCCCTGTCAGGGACGCTGGGGCGCGGTGGCTTCTACCGGAGTGATGTCTCGGTGAGCTTCACCGTCAATGACAGTGAGTCCGGCACGGCGATGGGCACCCTGGGCTGCGAGCCGGTGACGGTGACGAGCGATACCCCGGGGCAGGCCCTCACCTGCACCGCGTCCTCCATCGGGGGCGTCACGACCCGGACGGTGACCGTGCGGCGCGACCTGACGCCGCCCCAGGTGACGTGCCCACAGGACCTCATCGTCACCCAGGGCGCCACGCCTGCCTATGGTGTGACGGCGATGGATGCCATTGACGCCGCTCCCGTCATCACCGTGACGCCCGCCTCCGTGCTCCCGGTGGGCCAGCACGTCGTCCAGGCCGAGGCGATGGATGCGGCGGGCAACAGCGCCACCTGTCAGTTCCAGGTGACGGTGCTCGCGCGGGTCGAAGTGGATGCGGGCACCGGCACGGATGCGGGCACCGACGCAGGCACGGGCACGGATGCAGGCACGAGCACGGATGCGGGAGTCATTCCCGATGCGGGCACGGCCCCGGATGCCGGCACGGGTGGAAACGGGACGCCTCCGCCGGGAGGCGTGGACCCCGGGCCTTCGGATTCCGGCTGCGGGTGCTCGGGTTCAGGTTCCGGCACGGCGGCGAGCCTCCCCCTGCTCCTGCTCGCGCTCGTGGGGTTCTCTCGGCGGCGGCGGGCTCAGCCCCAGTGAAACAGCAAGGAGGCTCCGGGAATCACGGAGACCTCCTTGTTCGCACGCAGCTCCTTCCCGGCGAGGAGCCACAGGTCCAGGGACCAGTGCCGGCCCATGACCCGCCCGCCCGCCGTCGTGAAGGCGAACCTGTCGCTGACGCCAGCGATGGGTGACAGCCCGGCCTCCCCCGCGAGGCCCCAGTGCTCCCCCAGGCGGACGAAGCCCCCCAGCGTGGGCATCACCATCGGCCTTGCGGAGTCTCCCTTCCAGCCCCAGGTGATGAGGGGCTGGACCGCGAGCGACACATGGCCGTCGCCCGTCCCGTAGGTGAGGATGCCGGAGGCCGCGACGCCACGGAGGTCCCCCTTTCCTGGAAGGTCGCTGTTGACGATGCCGCCCTGCGCGCCGAACGCCAGGTGCAGCCGCTCCGTCAGCGGAAGCGTCCACTTGAAGCCCGCCATGAGGGTGAAGTGGATCTTCGAGTCGCTCGCGATCAGCGTGACGGGAAGGATCGAGGCCGCGTTCAGCGACAAGCGCTCGCTGAGCCCCACCTCCGCGGTGGTGATGAAGATGGCCTGCTGACCGATGAAGCCCTCTCCCGCATGCAGCGGGAGCGCGGAGGGACTGAAGATGCTGCGTGAGCGGGTGGGGTTCTCGAACCAGCCCTGGGACGACGCCTCGGGCGGCTCGGTGACGGGCTCCCCGGCCCGGGCGGAAGACACCGGCAGGGCCAGGCACAGCATGAACAGACAGATGAAGCGCGGCATCGTCACGTCCCCCTCGTGGTGGTGCACTGCATACGCAACCACCATGCCGGGCAGGCTGCCGTCGGGAGGAAATGGGGCTTCGCGCCGCCGTGAGCCGTTGAGTCCTGACACGCGCGTCATGGCGCCACGGATTTGCGGCAGGGGGCCCACGCCCTGCCCTTTGGACGTGGCCGGGCAGGGAGGCCTCTAACAGGTCGGTCTCTCGACCTTCGGTGGGGGCGCCCCATCTTCCCTCCATGGAACTCCTGGTGGTCCCCCTCCAGCCCCGCTTCGAGCGACTCCTCACGCAGGAACTCCAGCGGATGGCGAAGACGATGACGCGTGAGGAGCTCATCCAGCACCGGCTGGATCAGTTGTATGCCTGGGAAGAGGTGGTGGACCCCGTCACGCGCCGCTTCTTCCGCGCGGCCACGCGGGCCTGGACCCGCGAGGAGCTGGAGGCGCTCGTCGCGGCCACCGTGCGCGCGTACCTGCCCGAACAGGAGGCGGTCCACTGATGCCCTATCCCAACCTTGGCAACTTCGCGGACCAGCTCGAACTCGAAGGCTCCAGCACGGCCATCGACCTGTTCGACTTCGGCAATCCCTATCTTCCCTCCAGCCCCGAGGAGGAACTGGAGCGGCAGCTCGACGAGATGCTCCGGCGGCTGCTCGAAGAGGGCGTCAGCCCCTAGCAAGGAGACCCCATGCCCCCGACGCCTGAGCAGGAGCGGGTGGAAGCCATTGAAGAGCTGCTGGACGAACACCGGCTGCTGATCAACGAGCAGCTCGCGGTGCTCTCCTGGCAGGAGCGGGGCGAGGGCCTCATGAGTGGGCTGGCCGCGCGGGCGAAGACGCCCGAGGCGAGGACGGCGGCCACGCGAATCTCCCTGGCGCTGGTGGCGTATCAGGCCTTCAGCCGCCGCCTGCTCCTCACCTGGCGCCATCACGAACAGGGGCTGCGCGAGCGGCTGGAGACACTCACGCCGGGGGCACGATGAGCTTCGAGTCCTTCCCGGTCGCGGGCGCCACGCTGCTGAGCAATGCGGACTACCTGCCCTTCGCGCTGGAGCAGTTCGAGCGGGCCCGCAAGCGGCTGTGGGTCTCGGTCTTCATCATCGACCCCCGGGTGCTGAAGGATCCGCTGCGCTCGGTGCGCGGGCTGGTGGAACACCTGTGCCGGGCGCAGTGGCGGAACGTGGACGTGCGGGTGTTGGTGGGCGTGTCGGACACGCCGGAGATCCACATCGCCAACACCACGTCGGCGCTCTACCTGAAGGACCGGGGACTGCCGGTGCGCCACTTCCACTCCGCGCATCACGTGAGCACCCACAGCAAGTTCGTGCTCGTGGACGACCTGCTGCTGGTGGGCAGCCACAACTGGACGCATGCGGCCTTCCACCTGGGCGAGGAGGACTCGCTGGCCGTGCGCTCGTCGGAGCTGGCGGTGGGGCTGGGACAGCAGTTCGAACAGCTCTGGGCCGGGGGCGTGCAGGTGGAGGAGGGGTCGCATGCGCGCTGAGTGGTTCGAACCCATGGTGCGAAGCTGGTCCGCGCAGGTGCGGTGGGAGCCGCCGGAGCTGGCGCAGGCCGCGAAGCTGTTGATGGAGCTCAGCCGGGCGCATGGCGGTGCCATCGCCGAAGACGAGGCGCTGAGCGAGGAGGAGGCGCGCGCGTTCGCCCTGAGGCGGGCCGGTGAGGTGCTCCAGCGAAGGGTGAATCACTACGCACGCGCGGTGGAGGAGGGCGCCGCGAGGCCGCGCTTCAGCGCTCCGTCGCGGGAGTCGGGGAGCCGCGGCCCGGCGCTGCCCTTCGTGACGCCGTGCCAATGGAAGGAGGCCCTGGATGTGAATGAAGCCAGCGCCGAGGAGCTCGAGGCCCTGCCGGGGCTCGGCCGGGTGCTGGCGGCACGCATCGTGGACCACCGCCGCGAACACGGCCCCTTCCTCGCGGTGGAGGAGCTGGTGCGGGTGGAGGGCCTGGGGGCGCAGGGGGTGGAGCAGCTCCGGGCGCGGGTGACCGTGGGAGGGCCCCGGCCGGTGTTCCGGAGCGAGGCGCTGGAGGCGTTCGTCCGGGAGCCTTCCTTCGAGCGGTACGTGCAGTGGATGGCGCGCGGCGAGGGCTCATTCCTGTGGCGCCTGGGGCAGGGAGGGGGGCCGGCGAAGCAGGTGCTGGTGGAGCTGGAGGACTGCCTCCGGGACGTGCGGGAGCACCCGTATGGCGTGGCGCGGCGCCTGGGCTTCACGCGGGCCAGCGCGGTGCGGGCCGAGCGGGAGCGTCGCGAGCGGGCGCATCTCCTCGATGAGAGCACCACCGGCCCGGCGCGGGCGGGAGTGCTGCTGCGGCACGGCGCGTATCCGGAGTTCGTGGCGAAGGTGCTCGCGGGGGCGGAGCATTCGGTGCGGCTGGTCCTCTTCTTCTTCCGGTACGTGGACGCGCGCTATCCCACGCAGGCCCTGCTCCAGCAGCTCATCGCGGCGCACGAGCGCGGGGTGGACGTCCAGGTCATCCTGGATCGGGATGCGGAGGGGGATGTCTACAACTCCCGCCTCATCAACCTCCCGGCGTACCAGGCGCTGAAGGCGAAGCAGGTGCCCGTGCGCTACGACACGGTGGCGCGGCTCACGCACTCCAAGGGGCTGCTGGTGGATGGCAGGCACCTGGTGATGGGCAGCCACAACTGGACGCTGAGCGCCTTCACCCGCTACGACGAGACGAGCGTGTACCTGGATTCAGAGGAGCTGGGGACGCGGTTCGACGCGCGCTTCCAGGCGCTCTGGAAGGATGCGGCCCGTGGGGAATCAACGAGGTCGCGGGCTGCTGACGCGCCGGAGGCCACGCTCCGCCCCGGGTGACGGCGGGCGGTCCACCCGCCGTCGCTCAGTAGTTGAACTGGAGCTGGACGCGCGTCACGTGTCCCTGCTCCTGGACGTAGGGGTAGCGCGACGAGGTGCGGTCCGCGATGAGGTAGGCGCCCGTCAGCTCCAGGGCCTTGAGCAGCTGCCACTCCACGCCCAGCTCCAGCTCGCGCACGTCGTAGCGGGGGGCGTTGGTCTCGAACTTCTTGCCGCCCTTGTAGAGGGTGCCGCGCACGTAGGGGATGACCGAGACGCCGAGCACGTTGTCCAGCTTGTACATGAGCTGGGCGTAGCCGCCGCTCAGGTTGCGGCTGTCGATGCGGAACTGCTCGTCCGGCCCCTCGCCCAGGGACGGCCCGCGGCCCACGTTGTACTCGGCCATGAAGCCCAGCGGCTGGGGGTAGATCATCAGGCTGACGATGGCGCGCGCGTCCACCATGTCGCTGCCCCGCGCGGCGGCGTAGGGCGCACCCTCACGCGGCGTGGCGCTGAGGTTGTAGCGGCCGTAGTAGCCGCCCGCGCCGACCTCCACGAACTGCGAGCCGAACAGGAAGGGCCAGGTGACGCGGGCCACCGCGTGCGGGGTGTTGTTCTTCTCCGGGCGGTTCGCCGTCTGGCCGTTGTAGACGCCCAGGCCCACCACGCCGTAGTCGCCGGAGCCCTTCAGTCCGCTGTCGACCAGGTGCTTGAAGCGGGCGCGGATTTCGGCGGGCGCCCAGTAGAAGAACACGCCCAGGTCCCGCTCGTCCTTCAGCGCGCTGTTGACGGCGTCGTTGCGATCCAACGCGAGCCGGTTCTGGCTGGACTGGAGGTTCTCGAAGCCGAAGGGCACCTTCGACTGGCCCACGCGGAAGCGGAACTCCTTCTTCGAGTCGAGCGAGATGTCCGCGTACCAGTCCCGCATGATGGCGACGTGGTACTGGTCCCCGATGACGGAGGCGAAGTCCGGCTGCAGGTAGATGGACACGCGCTCGTGGACGTCGCCGAAGAAGATGAGGCGCGCGCGGCGGATGCCGAAGCCGTTGTCCTTGCCCAGGAACCGGTCGCCCTGGTCGTTGATGAGCGCGTCGTTCTCCCGGAAGCTGGGCAGCCGGTTGTAGCGGATCTGCGTGTAGCCCCGCAGGCGGATGGTCTCGTACCAGGGCTTGTCCTTCTTCTTCTCCGGCTCCCCCTCCTTGGGCGGAGCCGCGGGCGCGGCGGCGGGAGGCACGGGCTCCGCGGGTGTGGCCGGAGCCGCGGGTGCGGCAGGCTCGGTGGGTTCGGCCACGGGCGCGGGAGGAGCCTCCTCCTGCTGGGCCTGGACGACGGGCGCCAGCAGGAGCGTGGTGCTGGAGAGCAGGGCCTGGAGGACGTTGCGGTAGGTCGTGGTGGAGGGCATGACGGGTCGGGCAAGTCGGTGGCGCGGTGCGCGCCGGGCCTGGACGTTGCCCCGTCGTTACCCGACTGAATCGGGTCCGGCAACGCACCCACGGGGGTTGTTGCAGGACCGTCACAGGGGCCTTCTGCGTGTCACATTGCTGCCCACCGCACGTCACAGAATCGTATCGGAGGCCCTCCGGATGCCGCGGGGGCGCGGAGCGTCAGCGCCTCACCGGAAGGGGCCCGTCACCTCGAAGGTGATGCCCCCGCTGCTGGAGCCCGTGGTGCCGCGTTGTGAGCTGAAGTACAGCCGCTTCCCATCCGGGCTGAAGGCCGGGCCGGTGATCTCCGACGCGGAGTGCCCCACCAGTCGGAGGAACGGTGCCACCACCCGGTCTGGGGTGATGAGGCAGATCTCCAGGTTGCCGCCGTCCTCGGCCACGTAGAGGTCGCCCGAGCGCGACACCGTCACGTTGTCCACGCCCGTCAGGGGCGAACCCGGGTAGAGGTTGTCGTCGTAGATGAGCTCCAGCCTCGACGTGGCTGGCGTGTAGGCCCAGACGCGGTTGTCGCCCTTGGTGGTGAAGTAGACGCAGCCGCTGTCGTACCAGCAGCCCTCTCCGCCGTTGAACACGGTGGACTGGGAGGCATTGGACTGCTGCGACGCCGGCTGCGACGCGGACACCGTCACCCAGCTCACCGTGGCGCCGGTGAGCGGATCCCCCGTCACCTTCGCCACGGCCAGCGTGCCCGTGCCCAGCGCGGGCCAGGCGGAGGGCGTGAAGCGGTAGAAGCGCCCGCTGGTGCTGTCCTCGGTGAGGTAGAGCCGCCGGTCCACCGGGTCCACCGCCACGGCCTCGTGCGCGAAGGTGCCCAGCGCCGGACGCACCGTGCCCTGCGAGGCGCTCATCGGGTTGCACTCCCACACACGGCCGCCGCTGTACTCCTCGCAGGACAACCACGTCCCCCACGGCGTGGGCCCACCCGCGCAGTTGCTCCGGGTGCTGGACAGGATGCGGTACGCCCCCCGCATCCTGTCCAGCACCCGGAGCAACTG
>NZ_RAWG01000275.1 GCF_003611735.1 Corallococcus sicarius
CCCCCCCTGCCCCCGGAGCGCGAGCACGCCAGCGCCCTGTCGCTGCTGGCCATGCTCCAGCGCGAGGGTCGCTTCCTGGACTTCGTGCAGGAGAACGTGGCGGCCTTCCCGGACGCGGACGTGGGCGCGGCGGCCCGCATCGTCCACGAGGGCTGCCGCAAGGTCGTGCACCAGTACCTCACGCTCCAGCCGGTGCTGCCGCAGGGTGAAGGCGACCAGGTGACGGTGCCTGACGGCTTCAACGCGCAGCGCATCCGGCTGACGGGCAACGTCGCGGGGCAGCCTCCCTATGGGGGCACGCTGCGGCACCACGGCTGGGTGACCACGGAGGTGAAGTTCCCCTCCGTGAGCCCCGCCATGGAGCCCCGCGTGCTGGCCCCGGCGGAGGTCGAACTTCCCTGAAGCGCGTCCCGTCCCTCCCCTTGCCTTCCAGGTGAAAGGAACCAGGACCTCCTCCCGGAGGGTTCCTGAACGATATGGCCCGATACTCCATCGGCATCGACCTGGGCACCACGCACTCCGCGGTGTCCTACTTCAACCTCGAGGACAGCAAGCCGCGCGGCCCCTCCCAGTCCATGCTGCCCGTGCCGCAGGTCACCGCGCCGGGCACCGTGGAGGCGCGCCCGCTGCTGCCCTCGTTCCTCTACCTGCCGGGCGCGCAGGAGTTCCCCGAAGGGAGCCTGGGGCTGCCCTGGAGCCCGGAGCCGGGCGTCATCGTCGGTGACTTCGCCCGCTCGCACGGGGCCAAGGTGCCCACGCGGCTCGTCTCCTCCGCGAAGAGTTGGCTGTCACACCCCGGGGTGGACCGCAGGGCCGCGCTCCTGCCCTGGCAGGCTCCGCCGGAGGTGCAGCGCGTGTCCCCGCTGGACGCGTCCGCGCGCTACCTGCGCCACCTGAAGGAGGCGTGGGACCACACCTTCGCCCGCGCCCACGAAGAGTCGGGCAACGCGCTGTCGAAGCAGGAGGTCATCGTCACCGTCCCCGCCTCGTTCGACGCGGCGGCGCGCGACCTGACGCTGGAGGCCGCGAAGGCGGCGGGCATCGAGCACATCACGCTGCTGGAGGAGCCGCAGGCCGCGCTGTACGCGTGGCTGGAGGCGATGGGGGAGAACTTCCGCAAGCAGGTCCAGCCCGGCGAGGTCATCCTCGTGGTGGACGTGGGCGGCGGCACGTCCGACTTCTCCGTCATCACCGTGAAGGACCGCGAGGGCGACCTGGAGCTTTTGCGCGTGGCGGTGGGCGACCACATCCTCCTGGGCGGCGACAACATGGACCTCGCCCTGGCGCACACGCTCAACCAGCGGATGGCCGCCGAGGGCCGCAAGCTGGACGCGTGGCAGTTCAACGGCCTCACGTACGGGTGCCGTCAGGCGAAGGAGACGCTGTACGCGGACCCGTCCATGGACCGCGCGCACATCGCCATCCCGGGCCGGGGCTCGTCGCTCATCGGCGGCACGCTGCGCACGGAGCTGACGCGCGAGGACCTGGACCGCGTCCTCACGGACGGCTTCTTCCCGGTGTCCCCCGTCACGGACCTGCCGCGCACCGCGCGCCGCACGGGCCTTGCGCAGATGGCGCTGCCGTACGCGCAGGACCCGGCGGTGACGAAGCACCTGGCGGCGTTCCTCACCCGGCAGGCACAGGCGCTGGCGGCGAGCGCCGACTCGCCGGTGGACGTGGCGGGCAAGGGCTTCCTGCACCCCACCGCGGTGCTCTTCAACGGCGGCGTCTTCAAGGCGGGGCCGCTCAAGGGCCGCGTGATGGAGGTCCTCAACGCGTGGCTCGCTTCGGAAGGGGCGCCCGCGGCGAAGGAGCTGGAGGGCGCGGACCTGGACCTCGCGGTGGCGCGGGGCGCGGCGTACTACGGCTGGGTGCGCCAGGGGCATGGCCTGCGCATCCGGGGCGGCACGGCGCGCGCGTACTACGTGGGCGTGGAGACGGCGATGCCGGCGGTGCCGGGCATGGAGCCGCCGGTGAAGGCGCTGTGCGTGGCGCCCTTCGGCATGGAGGAAGGGACGCAGGCGGACGTGCCGCCGCAGGAGTTCGGGCTCGTCACCGGGGAGCCCACGAGCTTCCGCTTCTTCGCGTCGTCGGTGCGGCGCGATGACCGGGTGGGCGTGCTGCTGGACGACGTGGACTCGGAGCTGGCGTCGGGCGGGCTGGAAGAGGTGGCCCCCATCGAGACGACGCTGCCCGGACAGGCCACGCCCTACGGGGACCTGACGCCGGTGAACCTCCAGGCGGCGGTGACGGAGGTGGGCACGTTGGAGCTGCGGTGCCTGGAGAAGGATGGCCCCGGGCGCTGGAAGCTGGAGCTCAACGTGCGCATGAAGGAGTAGAAGGGGCCCCGTACACCGGAGGCGTATGCGAATCGTCGGCATCGACCTGGGCACCACCCATTGCGCGGTGGCATCCGTGGATCCAGGCAGGGGCTCGGGGGCGCCCGTCGAGGACTTCCCCCTGCCCCAGCTCGTCCGTCAGGGCGAGGTGGCCTCGCGCGCGCTCCTGCCGTCCACCGTCTACGTCCCCGCCGGCCACGAGCTGGCGTCGGAGTCGCTGCGCCTGCCCTGGGGCGATGACGGCGGGCCCTGGGTGGTGGGCGAGCTGGCCCGCTGGCAGGGCGCGCGGGTTCCCGGGCGGCTCGTGGCCAGCGCCAAGAGCTGGCTGTGCCACCCGGGCGTGGACCGCTCCGCGCCCATCCTCCCGTGGGGCGCTCCCGCGGACGTGCAGAAGCTGTCCCCCGTGGACGCGTCCGCGCTGCTGCTCACGCACATGGCCCGCGCGTGGGACTTCGCCCATCCGGACGAACCGCTCGCGAAGCAGGAGGTGGTCATCACCGTCCCGGCCTCCTTCGACGAGGCGGCGCGCGCCCTCACGGTGAGCGCGGCGCGCAAGGCGGGGCTGGAGAAGTTCACGCTGCTGGAGGAGCCGCAGGCGGCCTTCTACGACTACACCGCGCGCCACCGCTCCGGCCTGGAGCAGACGCTGGCCCAGGTGCGGCTGGTGCTGGTGGTGGACGTGGGCGGCGGCACCACCGACTTCACGCTGGTGCACGCGGGCGTGTCGCCGGAGGGGCCCATGCTGCGGCGGCTCGCGGTGGGCGACCACCTGATGCTGGGCGGCGACAACATGGACGCGGCGCTCGCGCGGCGCATGGAGGAGAAGCTCTTCTCCTCAAGGACTGGCGACAGCCGCCGCCTGTCCGCGGCGCAGTGGACGCAGGCCATCCAGGCCGCGCGCACCGCGAAGGAGGCGCTGCTCGGACACGAGCCTCCGGAGAAGTACGGCCTGTCGCTCATCGGCGAGGGCAGCCGGCTGCTGGGCGGCACGCTGTCCACGGAGCTGGGCCGCGACGAGGCGCACGCGCTGGTGCTCGACGGCTTCTTCCCCCTGTCCCCTCCGGAGGACCGGCCCCGTCGCTCGGCGCGCATGGCGCTCCAGGAGCTGGGCCTTCCGTACGTGCAGGACCCGGCCGTCACCCGGCACCTGGCGGCCTTCCTCGCGCAGCACGCGGCGGCGGGCTTCGCGGCGCTGGGGGAGACGCCCGCCAGCGAGGGCGCCCTGCCCCGCCCGGATGCCATCCTGCTGAACGGCGGCGTCTTCAACTCGCCCCAGATTTCGGCGCGGCTGGTGGACGCGCTGTCCGCGTGGTGGCCGCAGGCGCCGCGCATCCCGCTCTTGAAGCACGAATCGCTGGAGCTCGCGGTGGCCCGGGGCGCGGCGTACTACGGGCTGGTGCGGCGCGGGCACGGCCTGCGCATTGGCGGCGGGGCGGCGCGGGCCTACTACGTGGGCCTGCAGCGCGGCGCGGACAGCTCCGAGCAGCCCACGCTCTGCCTCATCCCGCGCGGCTTCGAGGAGGGCCAGAAGGTGGACCTGGGCGAGCGCCCCTTCGCACTCACCCTGGGCCGCCCGGTGCAGTTCGCGCTCTACTCCACGACGAGCGACCGCATCGACAAGCCGGGGGACCTGGTTCCGCTCGCCGAGGACCTCAAGCCGCTGCCGCCCATCCACACGCTGCTCAAGGGCGCGTCGGGCAAGGCGACGGAGGTGCCGGTGCACCTGCAGGCGGCGCTCACGGAGATTGGCACGCTGGAGCTGTACTGCGTGTCGGACGTGGCGGACGAGCGCTGGCGCCTGGAGTTCGAGCTGCGCGGCACCGGCGGCTCGCACGAACTCACCGTCACGGAGTCCATGCCCGCGCGCTTCGCCGAGGCGAAGGACAACGTGGAGCGCGTCTACGGCAACAAGCCGCTGCCCCTGGGGCCCAAGGACGTGAAGCAGTTGGGGCGCACGCTGGAGAAGGTGCTGGGCCCGCGTGAGACGTGGCGCGTGCCGGTGCTGCGCGAGCTGTGGAGCACGCTGTACGCGGGGGCCAGCAAGCGCCGCCGCACGGATGATCACGAGCGCGTCTTCTACAGCCTCACCGGCTTCTGCCTGCGCCCCGGCTTCGGCTACCCGCTGGACGGCTGGCGCGCGGAGCAGACCTTCAGCCTCTTCGACGCGCTGGTGCAGCACCACACGGACAAGGCGGTGTGGACGGAGTTCTGGGTGATGTGGCGCCGCATCGCGGGCGGGCTCACCGAGGCGCAGCAGCAGAAGCTCTACGGCTACCTCCAGCCGCACCTCGCCCGGCGCATCCCGCTGGAGCCGCCCGCGCAGGCCCCCAAGCTCAAGGGCATCCAGCCCGAGGGCCTGGACGAGATGGTCCGCACCGTCGCCTCGCTGGAGCACCTGTCCCCGCGCGACAAGACGGAGGCCGGCCAGTGGATCGCCGCGCGCCTGAAGGCCGAGTCCCGCTCCGGCGGCCCCTGGGCCTGGTCCCTGGGCCGGCTGGGCGCTCGCGTGCCGCTCTACGGCAGCAGCCACAAGGTCGTGGACGTGGAGACGGCGCAGGCGTGGCTGGAGCTGCTCCTGGCGCTGGATCTGCGCAAGGTGGATGGCGCGCCCTTCGCCGCCGCCCAGCTCGCGCGCCTCACCGGCGACCGCACGCGCGACCTCCCCCCGGAGCTGCGCGAGCGTACGGCCCAGGCGCTCGTCGCCGCGAAGGCGTCCGACACCTGGGTGCGGATGGTGCGCGAGGTGGTGGCCCTGGACCGGGCGGACGAGGCGCGGGCGCTCGGCGACACCCTGCCGGCGGGCCTGGCGCTGTCCTGATCCGGAGCGCGTGCGAAGCCTCCCCGACGCCACGGCGCGGGGCGGCGGCACCGGTCGGCGCACGCCCCCCTGACGCACGAAACCCGTCCCGGGCGGATCAGCCCGGCACGGGTCGGAAGTGAGGAGCGGGCTTCGAGACTCCGAGCGGATCAGCCCGGCACGGGTTGGACGTCAGGCGCTCGCTTCGCGACTCCGGGCGGATCAACCCGGCACGGGTCGGACGTGAGAGGCAAGCTCCGCGACTCCGGGCGGATCCATCCCATGGGGGCGCGAGCGTTGAGCGCGCGCCCCACCCGGGCGGAACGTCCCAGCCGGTGGATCAGACCAGGGCGGTGGCCGTCGCGTCGGGCTCGTGCGAGACCGCCGGAGCGGAGTCCACGAGCGTCGGCTCGACGGGAGCGGCGTCCAGGGAGACGGCCGCGACGACCTGGAACACGGGCTCCACGGGGGCCGCCGCGACGGTGGCCTGGGCCTCGTCCTTCTTCGGCTTCTTCGTGCCCGCGCCCGAGCGGCAGCCCCGGCACCACGGCTGGTTCCGGATGGCGCCGTCCGCCATCTTCCGGAGCCCGAACTGCGCCAGCGGCCTGAGCGTCTTGCACTTCAGGCACATCAGCGAAATGAGCACCTCCTGGCCGTCCGCGTCGTAGACGGAGGACTTGCGCCGCTTGCGCGGCTGACCCGGCTCACGCGCCTTTTCCTTCTCGGGCGCCACCGGGACCATCATCGGGGTCACTTTGTAGAGCATCTCTGTCCCTCCCACGCACGGGATCCGGCTTGCACACGCTGACCAGGGGCCGCGCCGACAAGGGCTCTCGCGTGCCTTAGAGTAAGGAGGTTTCCCTCCGTTGGAAACTGATCCCAGGCCGAAAATTCGGCCCGGGCGCCTTTCGCTGATCTTTCGCTGGGTTGCGGCTGCGTTCAGTGCCAGCGGATCAGCGCAGGAGGAAAATTTCCAACGCCCGGGGCCCCGCTCCTCAGGGCTTCGCGTCGGTGCAGGGCGCGGTGCCCGGCACCGTGTGCACGCGGCCAAGTGCCGGAGGCTTCAGGGTATTTCCCTGCGCGCGACCGTAGACGGTCAGCACGTCGCGCAGGTCCTGGCCCTGCAACAGGTTGATACGCTCCGGTGGCAGCGTGGACGTGAGCGCCCCCACCCCGTCCCCGCCGCGCAGGAGGAAGTCCGGCACGGCGACGCGGTAGGTCCCCTTGGCCTTCAACGGCGCCCCACCCGGCAGCGTCACGCCCCGGAAGCGCTCCGGCCCCGGGCACGCCCCCAGCGTCACCTCCAGGCCGGACACCGCGAACACGCCCTTGCGACCGCCGTAGGCCAGCGTGAGGAAGCGGCGCAGCTCGTCCGCGGTCAGCTCCAACACCGCGAGCGTGTTGTCGAAGGGAAGGACCTCGTAGAGCTTCCCGAAGGTGAGCGGCCCCTGCGGCAGGTCCGCCCGGATGCCGCCCGCGTTCATCACCGCCGCGTCGGAGCGGGCCACCTTCCGCATCGCGTCCGCGATGAGGTTGCCCAGCGCGCTCTCCGCTTCGTACACCTGGGGCATGCGGGCCTGGATGGCCACACCCACCGGGCGCCGCTGCTCCTCCTCCACGCGCGCCTCCGCCGGGGCCACCAGCGCCTCCACCCGCGGATCCGGCGTCACCGGAGCGCCCAGGAACGTGGCCGGCACCATCCGCACGTCCTTCGCGTCGCGCAGGCGCAACGGGTCGCACGTGTTCAGCGTGGCGTCCACGGCGCCGCACACGGGGATGGCGGCCTGGATGCGGGTGCGCTCGGGCAGCACGCGGCGCTTCACCGGATCCACGAAGAGCTCCACCACGCCGAACGAGCGGGCCAGGCCCGTCGTCTCGATGACCGGCACGTCGCCGAAGAAGTGCCCCATGGGCTGGTGCGTGTGGCCCGCCACCACGGCGTCCACGGAGCCCGGGGGCAGCGCGTCCAGCACCGCGTAGATTTCGCCGTCCTCGCGCGAGCACCCCGACGTGTCGCGAGGGTCCGACAGGTCCGGGCACTTGCCGCCCGCGTGGGCGATGGCGACGACGACCTCCGCGCCCTGCGCGCGCAACGTGCGCGTGGCCTCCAGCGCGGACTGCGCGAGCGATTCGAAGCGCAGGCTCGCGACGTTCGCGGGGTTCGTCGTCTGCGGAGTCTGCAGCGTGGACAGGCCCAGCAGGCCCACCTTCACGCCCTTCACGGTGACGACGGTGGTGCCGTCATTGCCCAGCCACGCCGGGTGCCGGCCGTCCTTCTCGCGGACGTTGGCGGACAGGAAGGGGAACTTCGCCTGGGCCATGCGGGCCTTGAGCGCTCCCAGCGGATCCTCATCCGGCCGCGTGGCCTGGGGGCCCGGGCCCACCGGTCCGTAGTCGAACTCGTGGTTGCCGATGGCGACCGCCGTGTAGCCCAGCAGGTTGTACACGTCGACGACGATGGCGCCCTCGCCCAGGTTGGACGCCAGCGTCCCCTGGAACAGGTCCCCGCCGTCCAGGAGCAGCACGCCGCCCGGGTTGTCCGCGCGCAGCCGGGCCACGTAGGACGCGAAGAGGGCCGCGCCGCCCTGCTCCACCTTCTGCCCGTCCGGCAGCGTGGCGCGGTGGGGCATCACCCAGCCGTGGAAGTCGTTGGTGCCCACGAGCGTGAGCCGCAAGGGCTCCGCGGGCTTCGCGACGGCGGTCGGAGCGGCGGGCGTGACGGCGTCAGGAGCAGGCGGCGGCCCCCCGCGGCAGGCGGAGGCGAGCGCCGTGAGCGCCAGGGCGGTGAGGCGGAAGGTGCGCATGGGGTGCGCACTTCATCCCGCCCACCCCCCTGCTTTCAACCCGCAACCGTCCGGCCGCGTCAGCTCCGGCGGCGGCGCCCCAGTAGCGCCATCGCCAGCAGGCCCAGCATCGCCGAGGCGGGCACCGACGCGCTGGAGCACCCGCAGCCGCCGTCGTCGTCCGGACCCGAGCCGCCGCCAATCGGGTTGTCGTCCGGCACGATGACGGTTCCACCGCCATCCTGCCCGGTGCCACCGTCACCGGGGGTGCCACCGTCCCCGGCGGTGCCGCCATCCACCTGCTGCGCGATGGCCAGGGGCGGAGAGAACGCCCGGGCCACGTTGCCCCAGGACGCGAGCTTCAGGTTCTCGCCCTGCGTGCTGGAGCTCTGGCCGTCATGCGCGACGAAGAGCCCCTCCGGGAAGGCCGCGCCCAGCGCGCCCGGATAGGCCACCAGGCTGCGCGACAGCTCCACCCCGTCGGTGCCGCCGTCCTGCACCACCTGGAAGGAACCCACCCGGCCCAGCGTGCGCCGGTCGAAGACGACGAAGGTGTTCGCGTTCGGATCCGCGGCCACGAGGTAACCATCCGCTCCCGACGACTCGTACAGCGTCAGCCGTCCCACGGACGACAGCCCACCATCCCCCAAGGGCACCACCTGCTGGCCGGTGGTCCCGCCATCCGCCTGCGCCCCGTAGCGGTAGATGCCCTGCCCCTGTTGCGCCACGTAGACGGCCCCCAGGGTCTGGTCCACCACGAGGCCCGTCACGAAGCCGGTGGTGAGGTCCCGGACCGGGGTGGCCGTGATGCCCCCATCCGTGGGCGTCAGCACGAACTGCCGCACGCCCCCGGCCGAAAGCCCTCCGAAGGCCTGGAACGTCCCGTCCGCGCCGCGGGTCAGGCGCACCGTCCCGTAGGTAACCCCTACATCCAGCGGGGTGGCCGTCGGGGCCAGCCGGGTGAGCCCACCATCCGGGAACGCGTCCATGACGTAGGGCACCAGGCCCGTCAGCGTGGGGTTCGCGCTGAGCACCATCGCCTGGGTCGCGCCGCCCCCCACCGGGAAGCCGTACGCCACGTCCACGCTCGACGACGCGCCCTCGGTGAGGGCCTGGACCTCCGTGCCGTCCAGGGTGGAGAGGAACAGGCCGTTGTTCTGGTCGGACGTGATGAGGCGGCTGGCCGCGGGGTTCGCCGGGTTCACCCACAGGGCCACGTCGTTCACCGTGCCCGCCCCGGAGCGGGCGCCGGGCCGCGTCTGCGACGTGTAGGGAACCTGGACGGGAGCCGTCGTCTGCGCCCCCGCCGCCGTGCTCATGAGGAGGATCGTCAAGGCGGGAATGGGGGGGATGCGCATGGGCGACTCCTGGGCAGGTCGCTCCCTACCTAGGCACTTGGGCTGTCCGGTTCAAGTTCCCGGAACCCTGGAACGGTTGGCAGAGGGCGAAAGGCTCGGGTACAACGAACACCGTCTCCCAGCGAACAGACAAGGGCCATGGCCAAGCGCGCACTCATTACTGGCATCACGGGGCAGGACGGCAGCTATCTGGCGGAGCTGCTTCTCTCGAAGGGCTACGAGGTGCACGGCATGGTGCGCCGCTCTTCCGAGGAGAAGTTCGAGCGCATCGCTCACCTCCAGGGGAAGGTCCAGCTGCACCAGGGCGACCTGTTGGATCAATTCTCGCTGGCGGCGCTGTTGAGCCTCGTCCAGCCGGACGAGGTCTACAACCTGGCGGCGCAGTCCTTCGTGCCCACGAGCTGGAACCAGCCGGTGCTCACCGGTGAGTTCACGGCGCTGGGCGTGACGAAGATGCTGGAGGCCATCCGCCACACCCGTCCGCAGGTGCGCTTCTACCAGGCGTCCTCCAGCGAGATGTTCGGCAAGGTGCTGGAGGTGCCGCAGTCGGAGGAGACGCCCTTCTACCCGCGCAGCCCGTACGGCGTGGCGAAGGCGTACGGCCACCACATCACGGTGAACTACCGCGAGTCCTTCAAGCTCTTCGCGGTGAGCGGCATCCTCTTCAACCACGAGTCGCCCCGCCGCGGCCTGGAGTTCGTCACGCGCAAGGTCACGTACAACGTGGCGCGCATCAAGATGGGGCTCCAGGACAAGCTGCCCATGGGCAACCTGGACGCCAAGCGCGACTGGGGCTTCGCGGGCGACTACGTGGACGCCATGTGGCGCATGCTCCAGCAGGACGAGCCGGACGACTACGTCGTCTCCACCAACGAGACGCACACCGTGAAGGAGCTGGTGGAGATCGCCTTCGCGCGCGTGGGCCTGGACTGGCAGAAGCACGTGTTCACCGACCCGGCGTTCGTGCGCCCGGCGGAGGTCGACCTGCTCATCGGCGACTACGCCAAGGCGAAGAAGAAGCTCGGTTGGGAGCCCACGGTGCGCTTCCAGCAGCTCGTGGAGATGATGGTCGACGCCGACCTGGAGCGTGTGAAGGCAGGGCAGCGGTAAGATGCGCGTCCTCGTCACGGGAGCGGATGGCTTCGTCGGCCGGCATGCCTGCAACGCCCTGAGGGCGGCCGGCGACGAGGTGGTGGAGGTGCATGGGCCCCGAGGCGAGGGCATCAGCAGCACCGCCCTGCATTTCGACATCGCCGACGAGGCGAAGGTCAAAGCGGCGGTCTCCGACGTGAAGCCGGAGGCGGTGCTGCACCTGGCCGGCTTCAGCTCGGTGGCCAAGAGCCACCAGAACCCCGCGCGCGTCTTCGCGGTGAACACCATGGGCGTGGTGCACCTGCTCACCGCGCTTCGCGAGAGCGCGCCCAAGGCCCGCGTGCTGGTGGTGGGCTCGGGCGAGGTGTACGGCCCGGTGGCCGAGGGCACGCTCGCGACGGAGTCCCATCCGCACGTGCCCCTGAGCCCGTATTCCGCGTCCAAGTCCGCCGCGGAGCTGGCCGGGGAGCAGTTCTTCCGCAGCTACGGCATGGCGGTCATCCTCGCCCGGCCCTTCAACCACCTGGGCGCGGGGCAGGACCCCACCTTCGTGGTGCCGTCGTTCGCCGCCCAGATTCGCGCCATCGCGCTGGGCACGGTGGACCCCGTCCTGCGCACGGGCAACCTGGACGCCGTGCGCGACTTCTCCCACGTGAAGGACGTCGTGGACGCGTACCGGCTGCTGCTCACCCAGGGCGAGCCGGGGCAGGCCTACAACGTCTGCAGCGGCCAGGGCCGCACCATCCGCAGCCTGCTGGAGGAGATGCTGCACCTGTCCGGTGTGCAGGCGAGCATCGAGCTGGATCCCGCGCGGCTGCGTCCGTCGGACATCCCCAGCCTCGTGGGTTCGGCGGAGAAGCTCCGCGCCCTGGGCTGGTCCCCGAAGCTCTCCGTCGCGGATGCGCTGCGCGACGTGCTGGGCCCCAGGGTCGGCGGCGCTCCGTCCCACTGACGTAAGCAGTAGAAGCTTGTGGTCCTGGCGTGCCTCACACGGGGCGCGCCAGGGCCTCCCACGCCTCGAATCTGCGGTCCAACGCGGTGAGGGCCCACAGGTCCGCCGCGTTGCCCGGCGTCAGCGCGGCCAGGTCCCGCTGGAGGAACTCGCGGGCCTTCACCTCGCCCCACTCGGACAGGATGCGCAGCGCCATCAGCGACGGCTTGCGCGCCACCATCCGCAAGAGCACGTCCGCCACGCGCGGGCTGCGCTCCGCCGCCGCCAGCCGCTGCACCGCCTCATGGCGGGACTCGGGCGTGGACTCCTCCGCTTCCAGGGGCGCGGCCAGCTCCTCGAAGCGCGCCACGTCCAGGAGCGCGGTGGGACGCGTGCTCTCCCAGTGCTCCACCGTGACGGTGGTGCGCCCCTTCGCCACGCACTCGCGGCGGATGCCGTCTGAGCGCAGCACATCCAGCACGCGCTCCGGCGCGGGCGTGCCCCCCTCCACCGTGCGCAGCGCGCGCTGGGCCAGCATCTGGGACTGACCCAGCAGGTGCGTGCGCAGCACCGTGGCCTCGGCCGCCGTGGGGCTCCCGGACGTCACCCGGTCCCACTTGAGGAACACCTCCGCCATGCCGCGCTCGCGCACGTACCAGCGGTATTCCAGCCACACCGCGCCGCCCCGCCCCGCGAAGCGGGAATCCGAGGGCTCGTGGAGGCGGGGCGCGCCCTCGCGGGTGCCAGAGAAACAACGGTCCAACAGCTTCTGGGCTTCATGAAGTCGCATGGCGGGCGGGCCGGCATTGTAGGAGGGCCTGTCAGGTTCCTCCATCGCATCACGTTCGTGTATGAATCACACCAAGCCTGGGAGGCAGCGATGGAAGCGCGTTCCGAACGGTTCACGTTCTTCTGGCAGCAGGACTCGGCGTTCTCGCAGTGGCACCCGTCCGTGTTCGAGGTGGAGGGTGTCCGCTACACCTGCGCGGAGCAGTACATGATGGCGGGCAAGGCGCGGCTCTTCGGGGACACGCGCGTGCTGGAGCAGATATTGCGCGCCGCCACGCCCAAGCAGCACAAGGCGCTGGGGCGCAAGGTGAGCCCGTTCGACGCGGCGGTGTGGGAGCGCGAGCGTGAGCGCATCGTCTACGAGGGGAACCACGCGAAGTTCACCCAGCACCGGATGCTGTTGGACACGCTGCTGGGCACGGCGGGCACGGTGTTGGTGGAGGCCAGCCCCATGGACCGCATCTGGGGCGTGGGGCTGAACGCGGAGGATCCGCGCATCCAGGACCCGGCCACGTGGCGGGGGCTGAACCTGCTGGGCAAGGTGCTCACCCGCCTGCGCGAGGATCTGCTCGCGCAGGGGATGAAGCCCATGCGGGGCCCCTGAAGCGCCCGTCAGAACTTGAACTGCGCGGAGTGCTCCGGCACGCCGTTGAAGTCCAGGTGCAGCGCGCCGTGGTCGCCGTGGCCCTTCTCGCTCCACGCCTCTCGCAGCGTGGAGAGGTCGAACGACAGGTCCTTGTAGACGAGCGCCTTGCACCGGTCGTTGTTCGCGTCGTGCAGCACGGTGAGCTCCGCGCGGGGCTCACCGCCCGCCGTCTTCGTGAACCGCCCGTCCCAGGCCAGGCCGTAGCGGTGCTCACGGCAGCCGCCGCCGTGCCGGACGGAGAGCTTCAGGATGTTGCCCTTTACGCTGAGGGACTCGACGGCGATGAGGTCCCGGGGCGCGGGCGTCTCCGTCACTTCCAGCGGCAGCACCACCTCCGCCTCCGGGCCCTCGCCGGCCTCCGCCGCGGGCGGGGCCTTGGCCTCCGGGGTCGTCACGGGGGTGGGC
>NZ_RAWG01000276.1 GCF_003611735.1 Corallococcus sicarius
GGCTGGATGGACGCGCGCAGCCTCATGACCCCTTCCAGCAGCGGGCCGAAGGCGGGGCCCTGTCCCTCGAAGCGGGTGCGCGCCAGCTCCGCGAGCCTTGAGGCCGCGATGCCCACGTTCGTCAGCAGCTCGTTGTCGGCGGGCGACACCTTTACCGTCGGCAGCACGCGGCCCATGCGCTCCACGAACCAGGTCACCGCGTTCACCCGGCCGCGCAGGCGCTTCGCCTCCGGGAAGAGGGTGGGCCAGTACTGGTCCGTGACCTCCGCCAGCACCGCCATGCCGGTGAGCGCGCCGGACAGCCCCTCCGTCATGTACATCCCGTAGGCGAGGTAGGACGCGAGCCACAGGTCCTTCGTGGTGTGCTGCAGCAGCTGGCTGGAGCCGCGCACCACCGCGGCCCAGTCCACCGCGTCACCCGCCGGCGATTCGAGCTTCGCGACCTCCGTGGACACGGCCTCGTAGGTCGGGTCGTGCCGGGCCTGCACCCCGGCGGGCTTCTCCTCGGAGATGGGCCCGAGCCAGGGACGGGAGCGTTCGCGAAGGGCTTCAGCGGAGAGGGTCATGGCGTGTCAGACCTTCCGCGCCACGGCGCGCAGGAGCTGTTCAATGGAGCTGGTGGACGAGTCGAGGACCTCGCGCTGCGCTGGCGTGAGCGCGCGCTTCGCGCTGGCGAGCGCGGCGGCCCGCTCCGTGCGCAGCGGCCAGAGCTGCGAGCTCGCGAGGTCGGGCTGGGCCAGGTAGAGCAGGAGGGTGGACGCGGGCGCGCCCAGGCACAGCAGCAGCCGGGGCTTGCTGCCTTCGGACCAGAGGAAGCCCGGAGACGTGGACGGCCAGCGCAACAGCCGCGAGGCCAGCTCCAGCCACGCCACCGGGCCCATGCGCCCGTCCAGCGGGCAGTCCAGCACCACCTGGGCCAGCCCCTGCTCGCGGTGGTGCTCCCCGGCGCAGGCGGTGAGGAAGGTGTGCAGCGCGTAGTAGCGGGCCTCGGGGGGCTTGTCCGCGCAGACGGGCTTGAGCAGCTCCGCGCAGGAGTGCTCGGAGAGGATGCTGCCCTTGAGCCGCTCCGCGAGCTTGAAGTCCCCCGGACGGGGCGGGTGCAGCAGGGCCGCCCGCTCCAGCAGCTCCGGGATGCTGAAGCGCGCTGCCTCCCGGACCAGCTCCGAGCCGCCCCGGAGGAAGGGCTCGAAGGCCTCCGGCAGGAGGGCGTAGCGCTCCGCCAGCTCCGCGACCGACAGCTCGGTGAAGACGACCAGGGGGAAGCCCCGGCCCACGCTGTCCGCGCTCGCGGTGAGCACGCCCACCAGCGCGGTGGACTGCCCCGGCGCGGTGAACACGAAGCGGTGCGGCGTCGCGGGCAGCTCCGCCCGCGCGCGCTGCACGCGCGCCATGCCCTCCTCCAGCCAGCGGTGGAGCTGCTGGGCGAGGGGGCTGGCCGTGTTGTGCCGGACGAACTCCGCGTGACGCGGCGTCTTGCCGAGCACGCCGACGCGGTGCGGGAGCGGGGCCACCACCATCAGGGAGGCCCGTCCTGCGCCACGAGGTTGTTCCCGCCGCAGGCCGAGTCCCCGCGCGCGATGCCGCGGGGCGGCTGGAGCCCCGGGTCGCGGAAGATCTGCATCAGCTTGCCCTTGTTGCCGGACAGGCCGAAGAACGGGTTGCTGGTGCGCTCCGGACGGATGTCGATGGAGATGAGCGCGCCCTTCATGTCTTCAATCTCCCAGGTGGCGGTGAAGTAGCGGCCGTCCGCGCTGGGCTCGATGCGCTTCACGCGCTCCAGCAGGCGGAACAGGCCCCACTCGCCGGGCTCGTCGATGTCGCCCGTCGCCCCGGATGCGTGCTCGACGTGGATGTGCGCGCCCAGTTTGCCGGCCTGTCCCGGCCAGCTCATCGGCTTCCAGACGGTGTCCGGGCCGTTGCGGTACGTCTCGTCCGTGCCGTCCAGCGTGAAGGCGACGGCGGAGATCTCCGACGCGGCGTTGTCCGCGGACGTGCCCGCGCGGATGCGGACCTGGAAGCGCACCAGCGGATCCACGGACTCCGACGTCGGGAAGAGGGTGCTGGCCAGAGCGCCGCTCTTCTCCAGGAAGGTCAGCATCTCCGGCCGGTAGTTCGCGCCGCTCTGCGGGGACACGAACTCCCACTTGCGGCCCTTGGGGGCCACGTCCTCCAGCAGCTGCTCCTTGTGGAACTTGCGGATGGTGCCGCCATCCAGGCGCAGGTACTCCGCCACCTCCAGCAGCGGCGCGTCGCGCAGCGAGGTGCGGACGAAGGGATAGCGGTCCGCCATGAGCTGCTCGTAGGGCGTGACGATCTGCTCGCACCACATCTTGCTCTTGCCGTTCGCGACGCCGGTGTAGACGATGCCGTGCACGTCCCGGAGCGGCGGCAGCAGCAGCCGTTCGAGGATGACCGCGCCGCTCTGCTGCTGGCGGATGAGCATCTCCACCGCCTTGCGCGTGACCTGGATGCGGTCGAGCAGCAGGCGCGACTCGGCGGGCTTCTCCTTCACCGCGAGCAGCGTGTCCTGCACCACCGCCAGGTGGTCCTGGTACAGCTCCAACGCCGTCTGTGACTCCTGTCCGTCGTCGGACTTGTTCGTCACCGTGGCGAAGAGGATGAGCGGCTGGAAGGCGCTCTCCACGTCGCGCGGAACCAGCTCCTTGTCGCCATTGGGTGAGCGCTCGTCGACGAGCTTCGGGGGGCTCTTGGCGGCCTCCTCCTCCTCACCCAGCAGCCGCTGCATCCATCCCGGCGACGAGGACTCCTTGACCCCGGCGGGCTTCTTCTCCAACTGCACGTTGTGCTGGAGGGCCGAGAAGAGCCGCTGGTACGCGGCCGGCTTGCCGCGCAAGAGGCTGTCGACCAGCTCCTGCGTCTGGTCCAGGTCCTTGGGCTCCTGGACGCGGATGGAGCGCAGGAAGTTGAACCACTCCTGGATGTACGTCTCGAAGTAGTCCGTGCGCAGCTGGGCGCGCGTGGCCCGCTCGTCCTCCGCCGAGTCGCGGTCGAGCACCCACGTCTGGCGGTTCTCGAAGGCGTTGGCGAGCCGCGGCTTCACCACGTTCTCCCAGGCGTTCTTCGTGAAGGCGCCGCGGATCCGCTTGCTGGCCTGGATGGCGGGGACCGCGCCCACCAGCTCCTCCAACGTGACGTCGGGATACTCGCGGCTGGCGTCGGAGATGATCTGCTCCAGTTCCAGCGTGGCCAGCGGCACGCGGTTGAGCGCCCGGCGGGCGGCGCGCACCACGCGGTCATCGCGCGGGAAGGCCAGGCGCTCCGGCTCCTCCGCGAGCATGCGGATGTACGTCGCGGCGTGGTGGCTGATGGTCTGCTCCAGGTCGACCTGGCCCGTCGTGCCCTTCACGTTGGTCCAGTGCTCCACCATCTTGCGCACCAGCCACTCGCGGTGGGCCTCGTCGAGCTCCGGCTCACCCTGCGCGCGCGGCTGGGTGATGAGCAGGTACATCTTCAAATCCTCGAAGTGCTTGCGGTAGTCGTTGGAGCTGGGCTTCCAGTCCAGGCGCTCCTGGTTCTGCGCGAAGAGCATCAGGCTCTGCTGGATGCGCTCGTACTGGAGCCCCAGGAGCACCCGGCGCAGCGCCGCGTTGTAGAAGGACTGCGCGACGGGGAAGAGCTGGTCGCCCTTGTACATGCCGAAGCGCATCCACACCGGCACGCCCTCGGTGCGGTGTTGGGTCAGCTCCTGGAGCTGCTTGCGCAGGGGCGTGAGGTCCTGCACCCGGCTGATGTCGTCCTTGCGGTCCGCCTTCACCACGGTGATGGCGTCGCGGACCTCCCGGGCGAGCTCCCGGTTCCTGTAGAAGGACAGGGTGGGCAGGCAGAGCACGAGCGCCGTGGCCACGAAGGCCGCGCCCGCGACCGCGAGCCGGCGCTTTCTCAGGCGCAGCTCTTCCGCGGAGCTGCGCACCGCGACCTTCTGGTCCAGGAACATCACCTTCGTGAAGACGTCCCAGAGGAAGTAGCTGCGACCCTCGGCGCTGGTCTCCGCCTGGGGGCGTCCGTTCGTCGTCCCGAAGACCTCTCCCGCGGACGGCGACACCAGCTCCACCGCGCGCACGTCCTGGGTGGCGCTGGTGAAGTACAGGCCGCGGAACACCGGGGTGTCCTGGAAGATGTTCTCCAGGAAGAGCGGCTGGACGAACTCCGACAGCGTCTTGCGGAGCGCGTCGAACTTCTGGGGGAACTGGTGGATGCGCTCGCGCGTCTCCTGCTGGCGCTCCTCGCCGATGCGCTTGATGGCGCGCTGCTCCAGCACCGCCGTCAGCTCGTCGAAGCGCTCCAGCAGCAGGTCCGTGGACGCCTCCTTCTGCGCGTCCATGGGGATGGTGAAGCCCCAGAGCTGCCCGCGCTCGGAGCGGGGCAAGTCAGAGAACGTCTCCACGAAGCCGGGCAGCAGGTCGCACTTGGTGACCATCAGGTAGACGGGCACCAGCATGCGCAGCCGGGAGGTGATCTCATCCAGGCGCTCGCGGATGCCCTGGCCCAGCTCGCCCGCCGCCTGCGGGTCCATGGTCAACAGCTCGTCGATGCTCACCGCCACGATGAGGCCGTTGATGGGCCGGCGCGGGCGGTGCTTGATGAGCGTGTCGAGGAACGCGAGCCACTCGGGGCGTTCGTCCTCGCTGGCGACGTAGCGGCCCGCCGTGTCGAGGATGACGGCCTCGTTGGTGAGCCACCAGTCGCAGTTGCGCGTGCCGCCCACGCCGCGCACGCCGCCCCCCTTGCTGGAGGACAGGTACGGGAACTTCAGCCCGGAGTTGCGCAGCGCCGTGCTCTTGCCGGCGCCCGGAGGCCCGACGATGAGGTACCAGGGCAGCACCGCCAGCGCGTCCTTGCCGCCGCGCGACAGCTTGGAGGTCTTGAGCGCCTCCACCGCCTTGGTGAACTCCGCCTGCATCGCCTTGATCTCCGGCTGGAGATCCGGCCGCACCGTCTTGAGTTCGTCGGCGGCCTGCTGCTGGAGCGCGCCCTCCAGGTTCTTGGCGGCCTTCCGGGCCCGGATGCGCTTGACGAGCCAGGAGCCCCCCAGCACCAGCAGCGCCACGCCCGCCACGGCCAGCGCCACCCAGAGCGGCGGCAGGTGCAGCTTGAGGATGGCGGCCCCGCCCAGGCCCAGCAGCGCGAGGAAGAAGAGGAGGTAGGCGATCACGGGGCAGCGCCTCCGCTGGCGTTCTTCGCCACGTGGACCTCGATGTCCTTCATGAACAGCTTCAGCGTGTTGTCGAGGCTGAAGAGCAACCCGCCGTAGAGCAGCAGCGCGGCCACCAGCGCGCCCGCGGCGATGGACACGATGGAGGCCTTGCGCCGGGCGGAGAACAGCGCCTCGGTGGGGCGCTCACCGTGGGGCGACAGCACGTCGAAGTCGAACGGACGGGCGCGCTGGAGGTCCTTCTGCACGGTGTCGATGAGCGTCATCAGCTCCAGCTCGCCGCCGCGGATGCGGTAGCGGCCCTGGAAGCCGAAGAGCATGCAGAGGTAGTAGACGCGCAGGACGTCCGCGCGGTGCGGGTCCTTGCGCACGGCGTGCAGCCGCGCGAAGAAGCCGTCACCGGCCACGTTCTCGTTGAAGTAGTGCAGTTGGAGCAGGTGGCTCATCCAGAACTGCCGGTACGGCTCCGGCTTGCCCAGCACCACCTCGTCCAGGAGCGCGACCAGCGCGTAGGCCATGTCCTGGGCGTCCTGGTGGCTGAAGCCCAGCACCGCGGAGCGGCGCAAGAGCTCGTCCACGATGCCGCGGAGCTGGAAGTGCAGCTTCTCCGGCGGCGGCACCGCGGCAGCGTCCGAACGTCGGAGCTGGATGGCGGCGTCGAGGCAATCCTTGGTGGCTTCGTTGACTCGGTCCATGGGCGGGGCGGCGGTGCCAGGGCGCTCGTGACGAGCGCTCCGGCTCCAGCGGGGGCTAGCGGTTGGAGGTGGGGACGGCGAGCAGCTCCACGCTGGTGGTGCTCACGTCGAAGGGCTGCGGCAGGTAGAGCGCGAGCGTCCGGTCGCGCAGGGCGTTCTTCCAGTAGCCGTCCTGCAGGGCGAGGTTGAAGTAGACGACGCCGGGCCGCACCGGAACTTCCGGCGGCGGGCGGTAGGTGACCTCCAGCGGCACGCCCGGGGCGGCGGCCTGCACCAGCCCCTGGATGTCGCCCCAGCTGGCCATCTTCGACAGCTTGGGGAGCTGTTCGGCGACGACCTTCTCCGGCAGGTCGCTGCGGATGGTGAGCAGGAACTGGCCGCACCGCTCCAGCCGCTCGTCCTCCAGCTTCCCGCGGAAGAGCCGGTCCGCGCCGGCCTCCATCGTGACGGTGAGGCACTGCTCCAGCGCCACCGCGTGCATCAGCTCACCGATGCGCCGGAACAGCTCCTCGAAGGTGGCGCGCAGGTTGATGAACTGGAAGGCGGGCAGGGTGGAAGGGTCGGCGTTCACCGCGAACGTGCACAGCTGCCCCGCGAACTGGCTGAGCAGCAGGTACAGCCCCTGGGGCCGCAGGTTGCCCGCGTCCAGCGCGTGCTGCACCAGCGGGATGATGCCGTTGAGCGCGTTGAGCTCCAGGAAGAGCGTCACGTCCGACGCGGTGAACTCCAGCGCGGATGCGTCCCGGTGCCGGCGGCGCGAGGACAGCTGGCGCTGCTTGGACACCAGCAGCCGCAGCAGCATGCGCAGCTCGTGGGTGATGGCCCCCGCCGCGTCGATGCGCAGGCACGGCGGGATGTAGGAAGGCACCAGCGACAGGTTGCCGGCCTTGTCCCGCTCCAGCTCCGCGATCTTGATGGCCTCGAAGTCGTCCCGCTGCTCCGTGCCGAAGAGCAGCCGCACGTTGCGCTGGCCGAAGGACACCGGGACGATGGAGGTGGACGACGTGAGGTCGCTGATGGGCCGGGTGGAGGGCGTGTAGCGCGGGCTGCCCACCTTGTCCGAGCCGCCGTAGCTCTCCACGCCGCTGCGCTCGCGCGGCACGCCGATGAATACGTCCAGCACGCGCTGCGCGGCGGGGAAGGCGCCGTCCGCGGGGCGCGCGGCCGGGGCCTCCGGGTCTCCGCTGTGCAGGGACACGGGCAGGCCGTCCGGAAGGATGCCGGTGAAGCTGGACAGCTGCACCAGGCCCGCGCGCAGCGACTCCATGTCGAACGCCAGGGACACCACGCCCCACGGGTACGGCTCCAGCGAGCCCAGCCGCGTGTCCAGCAGGGCCTCGTGGTAGATGTCCAGTTGCTGGAGGTGGTGGGGGCTCATGAACATGCCCTCCGACCACACGACGCGTTGAGGGGACTTCATGCACCTCTCCGGGGCTCCGGCATCACACCGGGGGATGGCTGCTGCGAAGGCTCCGGCACCCAGGTGGAGACGGGCGGCTGGAGCATGAGATCGATCTGGTAGCCCTGCAGCCGGTAGCGCAGCTCCTGGTCGCCCCGCTTGGGAGGCCCCAGGTCACCGCCCGCCGGGCGCTCCACGCACTGCTCCTCCGGCACCGGCGGAAGCACCGCCACCGTGCGCCACGAGTAGCCGAGCGGCTGCCGGAAGTGGCCCATGGTCAGCACGAAGTGGGCCTTGGGGTCGCGCTGCAGCCAGCGCTGGTTCGTCTGTCCGGGCGCGGCGACGAACTCGGAGGACTGGAGCAGGTCATCCTTGAGCAGCTCCTCCGCGCGGCTCCACAGGTCGCGGAAGCTGGCGCGCTCCAGCCGGGCGCTGTCCTTGAGCTGGATGACCCGGACGACGGTGGGCAGCGAGCGCCCGCGGGGATCGGGGTTGACCTGTTCGGAGACGTCCAGCACCACGTAGAAGGGGGGCGGCGTCTCGCATTGCTGGGCCACGCGCTTCACGCACCCCGTCGCCAGCACGGCGGCGAGGAGGCAGAACAAGCGGGGCCAGCTCGTGGCCCCGACGCCGGGACGACAGGTCGCGGCCCGTGACAGGGATTGCAGGGTGCGCATCATTGTCTGGGAATTCGTGGCCTAGTTCTCGGAGATCTTCGAGCCCTTGATGATCACGTCACCGCTCGCGGTGACTTCGATCTTGGCGCCCTTGATGACCACGTCTCCGTTCTTCTTGACCTGGAGGGTGGCCGAACCGACCTTCAAGGTGAATTGCTCCTGGGCCACCAGGGCAATCTCCTTGGCGGAGAGCGTGTAGGAATCCTTGACGGCGTGGTTGAGCTTTCCCCCCACGCTCAACAGCAAGTCTTTTTCCACTTTGAGTGTGCGAGACTTCTGCACTTCTTCAGACAGGTCACCGCCGACCTGGAGCGTGCGGGAGCCCTTCACGGTCTCGGATTTCTTCGCGCCAACGACTTCCACCTTGGCGCCGCCCACCTGTTCGGACCGGAGGCCGCCCACCAGCTCATTGAGGGCCGCGCCCACCGTGACGGCGAGCGCTCCACCGACATTGAGCATCTTTCCCAGCCCGACCGTTTCAGCGGAGGCCAGGGTGACCGCGATGTTCTGGTTTCCGCTCACCTGGACGGACTGGTCGCCCATCACGGATTCGCTGTGATTGCCCACCACGGAGGTGGAGCGGTTGCCTGACACCGACAGCGTCTGGTTGCCGCCGATGACGGAGTCGTCGTTCTTCTTCACCTCGAGCGACTGATTGCCTTCGATGGTGCGGCTGCGGTCCTTCTTGACGAGGAGCGTCTCGTTGCCGCCGACCTGTTGCGTCTTGTCGTTCTCGACGACGATGTTCAGGTCCTTCTGGGCGTGGAGGAAGATCTCCTCCGCGCCCGCGGCGTCCTCGAAGCGCAGCTCGTTGAAGCCGTCGCCGCCGGGGCTGGAGCTGGAGCGCAGCGTGCTCTTGGTCTTCTCCGCGGGCAGATCGATGGGCGGCGGGTTCTGCCCGTTGTAGACGCTACCGGTGACGATGGGCCGGTCCGGGTCTCCCTCCAGGAACTCGACGACGACCTCCTGGCCGATGCGCGGCAGGTACAGCGCGCCCCAGCCCGGGCCCGCCCACGCCTGGCTCACGCGCATCCAGCAGGAGCTCTTGTCGTCGTTCTTGCCCTCGCGGTCCCAGTGGAACTGGACCTTGATGCGGCCGTGCTCGTCGGTGTGGATCTCCTCGCCCGCGGGGCCCACGACGATGGCCGTCTGCGCCCCGGAGATGACCGGGCGCGCCGTCACCCGGGGCGGCCGGAAGGGCACCTGGGCGGGCTGGCAGAGGAACTCGTTGCGGTAGCCCTCCTTGGAGCCCAGCGAGGCCTGCTCCGCCACCAGCGCCTCGGCCTGCTGGCCGGTGTGGCGCACGGACAGGGGCAGGTACTTGCGGTTGAGCGCGGCGTCCGGGTGCTCGGCCAGCTCGAAGGTGTGCCCCGCGCACAGGCGCCGGCTATAGCTGGCGCCGGACACGGTCTCCACGCGGGCGCGCAGCTCCTCCAGGCGGATCTTCGCGAGCGCCTTGCCGGCCCCGGGCTCGTCATAGAGGCCCGGGTAGTCGTAGATCTCCAGCGCGGACTCGCCCCCGTCGTCGGCGCTCTGCGCGCCCAGGTCCTGCGCGGGGCGGGTGAAGTTGAAGTCGCGCAGCGCCACCGCGCCGGGCTGGACCTCCAGCTTGGCGGCGAGGGTGTGGATGAACTCCTTCTCCGCCACCATCCGCGAGCGCTCGCGGAAGACGAGCTTGGGCTCGCCCGCCATGGCGGGGTTCGCCGACGCGGCGTCGCCGAGCACCATCGTGTGCGCGTCCTCGCCGTGCTCGAAGAGGTAGAAGATGCCCTCCTCCTCCAGGAGCCGGGAGATGAAGTCGAGGTCCGACTCGCGGTACTGCACGCAGTAGTCACGCTTGCGGTAGCTGCCGGAGAGCGCCAGCCGGTGTTCCACCTGACCCTGGTCGAGCACCTTGTGCACGATCTGCGGGACGGTCAGCTCCTGGAAGATGCGGCTGCGGCGCGTGTGCCGGAGCGTCCACAGGCGGGGCACCACCGTCACCCCATAGCGTCGGCGCTGCGGCCCCGTACCTTCGTCCCGGCGGTCGATGCGGGCGACGACGCCGTGGAAGAAGCGGGCCGTGCCGTCACCCAACTGCACCGTGAGCCGCGCGTCCTTTCCAAGCAACGCCGTGTCATCCAGCTCCACGTCTGGATTGGGGGTCAGGGAGACTTCAACGGAGTACGGCTGAGACACCGACTCGTCTGCCTTAAAACCGAATACCGTGACATCCTCGGCAGCGTGGGGCCCGAGTTGGAAGTCGAATTCCGTCTGGTTCGCCAGCAGCGCAGCATTCGCGATCATTGATTCTCCCGCGCCACGGAAGCCCCCAGGGTCACCCGCCACCTGTTTCATCGGGATGGGTGATCGCCTGACAAATTAGAAACACGCGACGGCACGGGTCCGCAAGTGCTTGCGGGCATCGATAAGCATTTCGTCGCGAATGTACTGGGGGTGCGAGCTGCTGTTATAGTGTTGCGCGAGGGCGGGGGGCCATGGATCACGACACGGATTCGGGCAGCCCACGCCAGGACTTACCCTCCGGGAGAGCGATGAAACGAAGGATGCTCCTGCGCCATCTGCAACTGCTGTCGCTCCTGCTGACCGTCCCCGCGCTTGCGCAGACGCCGTTGCCCGGCATCGACCTGGAGCGGCTGGAGCTGAACCCTGGCGCCGAGGGTTCACTCCTGGTGAGTCTGGGAGAGCTGCTGCCCGCCGGCCACTACCGGGCGACCGTGGCGATGCAGTACGCGCATGATCCGCTGCTCTTCGAGCGCGATGGTGAGACGTTCCGCATCATCGGCAGCCGCGCGACCACGCATCTGGCCGTGGCCTATGCCGCGACAGGCTGGTTGCAGTTCGGCCTGCAGCTGCCGGTGGTCGCGTACCAGAGCGGCTCGGACCTGACAGGCGAGAACATCTCCGCACCGGCGAACTTCGCGCTGGGCACGCCCGCGGTGAGCGCTCGCGCGGGGCTGCTCACGCAAGACGATGGCGGGGGCGTGGATCTGGCATTGGAGATGGGCGTGGGGCTGCCGGTCGGCAGTCAGGCGGGGCTCGCGCGGGATGGCGCGTTGAGGCTTGCGCCCCGGTTGATGGTGGGGCGGCACTTCGGCTTCCTGCGCGGAGGGCTGGAGGTCGGCTTCCTGACCCGGCCCAGCCAGGCGCTCACCCAGCGGCCCGGCATCCTGGTGGACGAGGTGGGCAACGAGCTGCGCATCGGCGCCGCGCTCGCGACCACCGGGCGGCGGCTGCGCTGGGAGCTGAACGTGCGGGGCATGGTGCCGCTGACGGCGCAGCCCGGGGCGGTGGAGCTGCTGCCCGGCGCGCGCTACCTGGTGAAGCCGTCCTTCGAGCTGTTCGCGCTCGCGGGCATGGGCGTGGGCAGCGCGCCGGGGACGCCGCTCTTCCGTCTGATGGTGGGCGGGGCCTTTGGAAACGTGACGCCGCGGCGCGGGCCGGGCGAGTCCTCCGTGAACTGCGAGCCGGGACTGGCGCACACCATCGAGGAGTGCCCGGAGATGGACGAGGACAACGACCGGGTGCCCAACGGCATCGATCGCTGTCCGACGGTGTTCGGCACGCTGGAGCGCAACGGCTGCGAGAAGAAGGACACGGACACCGACGGCCTGGAGGACGCGCTGGACATGTGCCCGGTGGAGCCCGGGCCCGCGTCCAGCCAGGGCTGCCCGCTGCGCGACACGGACAAGGACGGCACCGACGACGACTCGGACACGTGTCCGAACGCAGCGGGGCCGCCAGAGAACCAGGGCTGCCCGGTGCGCGACGCGGACAAGGACGGGCTCGACAACGACAAGGACGCGTGCCCGAACGAGGCGGGGCCCGTGGAGCGCGACGGCTGCCCGGAGTCGGACACGGACAAGGACGGCGTGCCCAACCGCATCGACAGCTGCGCGAATGAAGTCGGCACGTACGAGAACCAGGGCTGCCCGCAGCACATCTTCCCGCTGGTGGTGCTCCACGCGACGCGGCTGGAGACGCGAGGGAAGATCTACTTCGAGCCCGCGCAGACGCGCGTCAACTCGCGCTCCAACCCGGTGCTCGACTGGGTGGCGCAGGTCATCCTGGAGCACCCCGAGTTTCCGCTGATCGCGGTCGGGGCGCACACCGACGACCGGGGCATGCCGGACGCGAACCGCCGGCTGTCGCAGGGCCGCGCGGAGGCGGTGCGCCAGTACCTGATTGGCAAGAAGGTCCCGCCCGAGCGCCTCGCGGCCTACGGCTACGGACAGGACCGCCCCATTGACAGCAACCTGACCTCCGTCGGCCGGGAGAACAACCGCCGCGTGGAGTTCCTGATCGTCGACCCCCAGGCGGACAAGACGCCGAGCCCCAAGCGTGAGCCGGGCACCGGAGAGACCCGATGATGACGAAGCCCGCGCTCCTCAAGGCATTGGTGGCCGGCGTGGTGCTGGCCGGGACCGCAGTCCTGGCCACGCCGGACCTGCTCTTCCTCGGGTCCGGCGGCGTGCACTACACCGCACGCGGTCCGGACACCGTGATCAACGACTACGCCCAGGTGACGAAGCCCGTCGCCGCGGGCACGTCCCGGATCCCGCTCCTCTCCACCCGCGGCTTCTCGGGGGGGGACCTGGTGTTGGTGGTCCAGATGCAGGGCATGGGGTCCACCCTGGAGGGGAATGACCCCGTCCTCATCGAACTCTCCGGAGGCCCGGTGGGCGTCTGGGAGCTGGCGCGGGTGGAGCGCGTGCGCTCCGGCACGGAGGAGGCGCTGGAGTTGGCCGCGCCGCTGGCCCATGCCTACGCGGAGGGTGTCACGCAGGTGATCCGGGTCCCGGAGTACGAGGACGTCGTCATCCCCCGAGGGACGGGGCTCGTCGCGCAGGAGTGGGATGGCAGCACCGGCGGCGTGCTGGCGTTCGTGGCCCGGGGCAAGGTGACGAACGACGGTGTGATCGACGCGAGCGGCAAGGGCTTCCGGGGAGGGCTGTTCGCTCCGGTGGGCTTGGGGGTGACGGGCTGCACGGGCCTGGAGGGTTTCTCCGCGGGGAGTGGCTTCTGGCTGGGCGAAGGGGTGGATCCGCTCCGGTACGGCGACCTGGACCTGGGCTGGGGCCTGCCCGCCAACGGTGGTGGCGGCGGCGTGTGCCGGCAGTCGGGCGGGGGTGGTGGCG
>NZ_RAWG01000277.1 GCF_003611735.1 Corallococcus sicarius
CGCTGCTGTGCCTGCCCCTGCTGCTGTCGTGGGTGGTGACGCGCGTGCTTCCCTCCGCGTTCATCGTGGCCGTCTACTCGTGGACGTGGATGGGCGTGGCCGTGTACCTGCTGCTCGCCCTGGCGGCATCGCGTCCGCCATGCTGCACGCGCACTCGGACGCGCCGGTGTCGCAGAACCGCATCGTGGAGCGCCTGAAGCAGGACGGCCGCCTGGAGTCCGTCTTCGGCGAGGTCTTCCGTCAGGACAACCCCTACGTGGAGCAGCCGCACAAGGCCGCCATCGTGCGCGCGCTCGATACGGCGCTCACGCGCGGCACGGTGACGTCCGACGACCTGCGCGCCTTCTCCCGGGGCACCTACGCCCAGGAGTGGCAGCAGATTGGCGTGGCGCTGGGCGACGCCCGGAAATAACCGGCTTCCCCGGCGCAGGCCCCCTCGCTTCACGCTTCTTCACGCGGACGCCGTTGCGTCGGCGAGCGTGCGCGCGAGGATGGGGCCGCCATGGAAACCCCGCTGCGCATCGCCCTGTTCGTCCTGGTCGTCGGAGCCGTCGCGACCTCCGTCCACGTCTACCTGTACCGACGGCTGTTCCGTGACACGTCGACGCGCCCCGCGTGGCGGAACACCGGGAAGGTGCTGCTGACGCTGCTGTGCCTGCCCCTGCTGCTGTCGTGGGTGGTGACGCGCGTGCTTCCCTCCGCGTTCATCGTGGCCGTCTACTCGTGGACGTGGATGGGCGTGGCCGTGTACCTGCTGCTCGCCCTGGCGGCGGTGGGCGGGGCGCGCTGGCTCGTCGCGCGCACGCAGGGCCCGCGTGGCGTCCTGGCGCCTGTCGCGGCGCTCGAGCCCGCTCCGGCCACGCAGCCGTCCTTCGCGGAGCTGACCGTCACGGCCGCGCCCGTGCCGTCCCCTGCCCCTGTCGATGAAGACCGGCGGCGCTTCCTCGCGCGGGCCACCGCGGGGGGCGCGGTGCTCGCGGCGGGCGGCCTCACGGGCTTCGGCATGTGGAGCGCGTTCCATCCGCCGGTGGTGAACGAGGTCGCGGTGCGGCTGCCCGGCCTGCCCAAGGCGCTGGACGGCTTCAGCATCGTGCACCTGAGCGACATCCACGTGGGCCCCATCATCCAGCGCCGCTTCATGGACGAGCTGGTGGCGCGCTGCAACGCGCTCAAGCCGGACCTCGTCGCCATCACCGGCGACCTGGTGGACGGCACGGTGAAGGACCTGGGCCCCTCCGTCGCCGCGCTCCAGAACCTGCGAGCGCGCGCGGGCACGCACTTCATCACCGGCAACCACGAGTACTACTGGAACGCGGGCGCGTGGGCGGACGGGCTCACCGGGATGGGCATCAACGTGTTGCGCAACCGTCACGTGTCCATCGGTGACGCGGGCGCATCGTTCGACCTGGTGGGCGTGGACGACTGGTCCATGCGCCACGGGAAGAAGGGCTACGACCTGGACGCGGCGCTCGCGGGACGCGACCCTTCGCGCGCCTCCGTGCTGCTCGCGCACCAGCCCTCCAACTGGGACGGCGCGGCCCGCGCCGGCATGGGCCTGCAGCTGTCCGGACACACGCACGGCGGACAGTTCTTCCCCTTCACCGTCGCCGTCTCCGCCATCTGGAAGCACGACGCCGGCCTCTTCCAGGACGGCGACAAACACCTCTACGTCAGTCGCGGCACGGGGTTCTGGGGCCCGCCCCTGCGCGTGGGCGCGGCCGCGGAAATCGTTAAGGTGACCCTCCTTGCCGCATGAGGTGTAGATTTACCCGGAAATGAGCAAGGAACCGGCGAAGCGCGAAATCAAGCAGGAGCGGGCTGCGCGGACGCGGGTTGAAATCCTGGAGGCCGCCATCACGTTGTTCGCGCGACGGGGCTACCTGTCGACGACGATGTCGGACCTGGCGAAGGCCATCCGGATGACACCCGGCGCGCTGTACTGGCACTTTCCCACCAAGGAAGACCTGCTGCTCGCCGCCATCGAGGAGCTGCACGAGCGCTACCGCGCGGAGTTCCTGCCGCTGCTCACCGAACGCCGGAGCCTGTCCGGCCGGGAGCAGCTGGTGTTCGTCGTCTCGCGCACGTCGCAGTTCCTGCGCTACCACCGCGAATACGGCATCTTCTTCGGGATGCTGTCCGCCGAGTCCGCGGACTCCAACGACCGCGTGGCGGAGATGCTGCGCGAGAAGATCTCCCTCTACGTGGAGGTGCTGGCGGGGATGATCCGCTACGGCCAGAAGCGTCAGGAGTTCCGCGCGGAGGTGGACCCGGTGCACATGGCCCACACGATGATGGGCGGCTACCTGGGCATCCTCCTGCACCACAACCTGTTCCGCGACGTCGTGAACTACGACCCGCTGATGGCGTCGTTGGATCAGATCCTCTCCGGCGGCCTGCACGTGCGCAACCCGCTGCCAGGCTGACGGGACGGCAGAAACGAAGACGCCCGGCCCCCTGAAGCAGTGGGGACCGGGCGTTGTCATTTCTTCGGTCGCCGTGGCGTTACGGCCGCTCGGTCGCGCTCTGCGCGTTCTGCGGCTGGCGCTCCGTGCGGGGCACGAAGTCCAGCGAGTTGTCATCCGAGTCGTGGCCGTTGCCCGCGGCCACATCCGCGCCGCCGGCCAGCATGCTCGTGGCGTCGGAGGTCACCCGGGCCTTGCGCTCGATGCTGCCACCCCTGCCCGCGGGCGCGGGGGCCGCGGCCCCTTCCACCACGGTGCGGCCGGTGCCGAAGCCCACGGTGTCGATGACGCCGTCCGTGGCGGTGGGGTCCAGGGACACGGAAGCCGTGCCCAGGCGGACGTTGCCCGTGGCACCGGAGATGTCGGTGTTGCCCCACAGGTGATCCGCGGGGACCGCGGTCGTGCTGTAGCCGGTGGCCGCCACCAGGAAGTAGCCATGCGCCTTGATGGTCGCGGTGGGCAGCGTGGCCAGCACCGTGAAGGCCGTCGTGCTGCTGGTGGTGCTCGCCGTGCGGTAGAGCACCTTCCAGCCGGAGATGTCGACGTCGGCATCCGTCGGGTTGTAGAGCTCGATGAAGTCATCCCCGTTCACCGTCAGCCCCTGGCCGGCGATCTCGCTGATGACGACATGGTCCGCGCCGATGACGACCTTCACCGTGATGGCCGCCTGCTTCGACACACCGGCGTAGGACGCGGTGAGCTGGCCCGCGCCCTCCGTGGCCGCGGCCGTGAACGTCACCGTCGCGGTCGTCTGGCCCGCCGGCACCACCACCACCGCGGAGGGCGAGATGGCGCCCACGTCCGAAGGCGTGAGCGCCAGGTCCACCGTCGCACCGCCCACCGGGGCCTTGCGATCCAACGTCACGGTGAACACCTGCGTCTTGCCCGCCGACACCGTCACCACATCCGGCGTGAGGCTGGCGAGCTTCGCGGGAGGCGGCAGCACGGTCAGCGACGCCGTGCGGGTGATGCCATTGAGCGACGCGGACACCGTGCCCGCCCCGTCCCCTTCCGCATCCGCGGTGAACACCACCGTCGCGCTCGTCTGGCCCACCGGCACCGTCACGGACGTGTCCGCCAGCGCGCCGAAGGCCGTGCCCGCGGGGGGCGTCAGCGTGAGCAGCACCTGCACGGGCGCCGTCGTCGGAGCGGACTCCAGCGTCACCGTGTACACCTGCTGCGCGCTCGCGTTCACCGTGGCGGTGGACGGAGAGAGCGCCGTCAGCCGCGGCACATTGGTGATGGCGTTCACGGTGGCGTCCAGGGTGTTGACGCCGTCGGTGATGCTCACCGTGGCGGAGCCGGTGGCGGCATCGTCCAGGGTCAGCTCGAAGGTGGCCGTCAGCGTGTCGGTGACCACCGCCTTGTTGGCGAAGGTGCCGAAGCCCGAGGGCGACAGGTTCAGGTCCAGGGTCGTGCCCGCGGGCACCGGCCGGTCGAACGTCACGGTGAAGCGCGCCGTGCCGCCCGGGGCCACGCCCACCGTCTGCGGCGTGAGGCCGGTGATGGACGCCGGCTCGTTCGCGCCCAGCACGCGCAGCGTGGTCTTCTGAGAGGACGTGTCCAGCGTCGCGGTGAGCTCCACCGCCGCCGCCGGAGCCAGCGCCTCCAGGGCCACCGCCGCGCTCGTCTGGCCGACGGGGATCACGACCTTTGCGTCCACCGCCTTCAGCGCCGCCGGGTCGGACGACGTGATGGAGACGGTGACGGGCTCCGGGTAGATGGACGCCATCGTCACCGTGAGGGCCTGCGGGATGGCGCTGCTACCGCCCACGCGCGCGAAGCCACCGGACGTGAAGCCCGTCAGCGCCGGCAGCGGGATGAGCATGTCGCTCGCGCTCCGGGGCACCAGCCTGTGGTTGCTGAAGCCATACGTCAGCAGGCCGCGCATCACGCGGTACACGGTCCCCACGGCCTGCGTCGGGTAGGCGAAGCCCTGGTCGTCCACCATCAGGCCGCTCTTCGTCGGGTCGCCGGACGCGTTCTCGTCGACGATGAACTCGCGGTCCTTGTTCTCCAGCCGGGTGGTGACGACGTCGCGCACCTCCACCAGCACGCCCTCCAGCGCCTTCGCCTGGGGGCCACCGGTGCGGATGGCGTCCGTGCGGACCACCACCGGAGCCGGCAGCGCGTTGCCGGCGCTGTTCTTCGTCATCGTGACGTCGATGAGCTCCAGCAGGCCGAAGTAGTCCTTCAGCGTGCCTTCCAGCTTGAGGTTGTCGCCCACCGCCACGTCGGCCTTGGCCGCGAAGACGAAGAGGCCGGAGTTCTCCACGCCCCTGCCCGCGGGAATGCGCGCCACCTGGACCCAGTAGCCCTTGTCCGACTTCGCATCCACGCCCGTGACCACCACGTCGTCCACGACCACCTTCGCGCCCACCAGGGACGTGTTGCCGAAGGTCGGCGTCGTCTTCACGTCGTACACGGTGAGGGCGCACGCGGCGCCGTCCGGGTTGGCCACCGGGCACGCGTCGCACGCGTCACCCACGCCGTCCGCGTCCGTGTCCTTCTGGTCCGCGTTGGCCACGAGCGGGCAGTTGTCCGCGGGGGTGAGGATGTTGTCGTAGTCGAAGTCGGCGGGGTCCGGGTTCGCGCAGGTGCCGGCCTCCGCCGGGCAGCCGTCGCACGTGTCGCCCTTGCCGTCGCCATCCGTGTCCTTCTGGTCCGCGTTGGAGACGAACGGGCAGTTGTCGCGCCACGTCGCCACGCCGTCGCGGTCATCGTCCTCGCCGCGGAAGGCCACGCATGACGTGGTGCCCGCCTCCAGGGGGCACGGGTCGCACGCGTCGCCTGAACCGTCGCCGTCCGTGTCCAGCTGCCGCCCGTTGTCCATGGGGCGCACGGGGTTGAAGATGGCCGGGCAGTTGTCGGAAGCGGCCGGGAGGCCGTCCGCGTCCGCGTCGTCCGTGCTCGCCACGCCCGCGTAGACGGTGGAGCCGTTGACGGCGGCCACGGGGAAGACGGTGCCCACCGCGCCGCGCGCCGGCTCGCAGGTGGGCTCGTGGGTGGGCGTGCCGCACGCGAACAGCGGGTAGAGGTTCTTGGTGTCCGGCGAGGCCTGGAACGCCGCCAGGTCCCTGGCGATCTCCGACGTCAGGCACGCGGCCTTCCGCGCGCCGCACACATCCAGCGTGTCACACGTGTCCGCGCCCTTGAGGCCGTCCACCAGGCCCTGGTCGCCGTAGAGCGGCTTGCCGCCGCGCATCGTCAGCACCACGTCCTGCGGCTCCGCGTCGATGACCGCGCGGTGCGGCGAGCGCTGGTGCGTCCTCAGCCGGTAGATGGCCAGGTCCGCCACCTTGCCCGGCGCGATGCGGCCCACCTTTTCGGACACGTCCACCAGGTCCGCCGCGTTGGACGTCACCATGCGCCACAGCTCCACGTCCGTGAAGGTCTTCGCGTAGCGGGTGGTGTTCAGGTGATCCGCGCAGCGCAGCTCGCGCAGGATGTTCATGGAGCCGGAGCGGATCCAGTCCGTGCCCAGCGCGATGGGGACGCCCAGCGTCTTGAACGTCGTCACCATCGCCGTGTCGCCGTACAGCGAGATGTTGGAGCGCGGCGACCAGACGAGCGCGGTGCCGCGCGCCGCCATCTCGGAGATCTCCCGGGCGGTGAGCCCCACGCCGTGGATGATGGCCGAGCGCGGGAACAGCACGTTGCCGGAGCCCGTGGACAGGCAGCGGAACTCGTTGAGCGCCGTCGCCGCGATGCCCTCCGCGATGTGCGGCAGGTACGCGGACGTGCGCGACACCAGCGTCGCCGCCACCGGGAAGGAGCTGTACGAGCAGCCCTCCGCCAGCATGGTGCCGCTGCTGTCCCCCAGCGGGAAGGTGTCCGAGTTCGCGTAGCCCTCCGCCAGCCCCTCCTGCTGCGCGACGCCGTTGGTGCCGCCCACGTCCAGGTTGCGCAGCAGGCCCTTCTGCCCGCCCGCGCCCGCGATGGAGGTGGTGCCCGCCATCACCTGGCGCAGCTCCGACCAGAGGATGGCGTCCGCCTTGGCGTTGGCCGGGTTGTTGATCCGCGTGTGCTTGTTGGCGCCCACGCGCCAGTCGTGCCGGTGCTCGTAGCGCTCCGTGCTGGTGCTCGCCTGGGGCGCGCCCGGGAAGGTGATGTGGTCATGCGGGTTGATGAGGCCCGGGGAGATGACGCCCGTGGGGCACAGCACCTGCGTGGCCTCCGCGGCCCCCGCTGCCTGGGCGCAGTCGCACCCGGTGCACTGGATGATGCCCTGGGCGTCCACCAGCACCTGGCCGCCCACGAACGTCTCACCGTCCGCGAGCACCACGCCGGTGAACAGCCTCCCCGCCGTGCCCGCCTTCGTCACCGCGCAGGTGGCGCCGTCAGGGAGCTCCGCGGGGGCCGAGGCCCAACACTGCGTGAACCCTCCGTTGAACGTCACCGTACAGTTCGACTCGCACCCGTCGCCGTTCGCCGTATTGCCGTCGTCGCACGCCTCCGCTGCCTCCTTCTTGCCGTCGCCACACACCGCCTGGGGCTTCTCCGGATCATCGGATCCACAGGCACTGCCCAACAGGAGGACCGCGCCCAGGGCGGCCAGCAATAAGCGGGGGGAGCTGCGCATGAAGCCTCCTGCCCGAAGGCAGTACCGACAGGGTCGGTCCAACGAGGAGCACCCAGTGCCTCTCATGGGGAGAGAGAGCGGGGTGCAACATTTCAGCGATACTTGACCCGTGAAGTCCACTTCGTGGGCCTCAAAGCGGTTGTCACAGGCCTGTCATGTGCCTGGACGTGTGGTACGAGCGCACCCAACGTGTGGGGGTGCGACCTCATGACGCGGGCGTACAAGCTCTAGAGTAGGGGGGACATGATCACCCGGAATCCATCGAGCACCGTGTCGCGCTTCCTGGACGCCCACCTGCGCCGCGATGCGCAGGCGCGCGAGCTGTCCGTCGCGCGCTTCATGAGCATCCTGTCCGGCATCTGCGTCGTGGTGGCCGGGGCGCTGGGCCCGGCGATGGGCTGGGACCTGACGCTCGCGCTGATGGGGCTGTCGGCGGTGCTCGCGGGCTACTACGCGTGCATGTGGTGGGTGCTGCGCTCGGGCACGTTCCACCCCGCCATCCCGTGGCTCAACGTGGCCATCGAGGTGAGCATCCCCGCGGTGGTGCTCACGTTCGACCTGCGCTACCAGGGCCCGGTGTACGCGCTCACCGCGCCCACGCTGGTCATCTGGGGCACGCTGGTGACGCTGGCGGGCCTGCGCAGCAACCCGCGCCTGGGGCTGGCCGCGGGGGCGCTGGTGGCGGCGGAGTACCTGACGCTCTACTTCGGCTTCGTGCGGCCGCTGTTGCCGGCGGATCCGCTCATCACGCTGGCGCCGCTGTTCATCTGCGTGCGCGCGTTCTTCTTCGTGGCCACCGGGGCGCTGACGGCGACGCTCGCGCGGCACTTCCTGGAGCGCACCCGCAGCGCGCTCGCGGCGCTGCGCGAGCAGGAGGTGATGGGCAAGTACGTGCTGCACGAACGGCTGGGCGCGGGCGGCATGGCGGAGGTGTACCGGGCCACGTACTCGCCCGAGGGCGGCTTCGAGAAGCAGGTGGCCTTGAAGCGCATCCTGCCGTCGTTCGCGGACGACGCAGCCTTCGTGACCATGTTCCGCCGCGAGGCGGAGCTGTGCTCCACGCTCAACCACCCCAACATCGTCCAGGTGCTGGACCTGGGCCGCCACGGCGGCACCTACTTCCTGGCCATGGAGTACGTGGACGGGCTGCCCTTGAACGGCGTGCTCCGGCCCCAGGGCCGCAAGCCGCTGCCGCTGGCGGCCGCGACGTTCATGGCCGCGGAGCTGGCGTCCGCGCTGGACTACGTGCACCGGCGCACCAGCCCGGACGGCGAACCCCTGCGGCTGGTGCACCGCGACCTGAACCCACCCAACATCCTCATCTCGCGCATTGGCGAGGTGAAGCTGTCGGACTTCGGCATCGCGCGCGACGCGGTCCGCGCCCACCTGACCGTGGCCGGCAGCGTGCGCGGCAAGCTGGGCTACATGGCGCCGGAGCAGGCCATGGGCCAGCCCATCGACGGGCGCGCGGATCTCTTCGCGCTGGGCCTCACGCTGCACGAGGCGCTCACCGGCCGGCGCGCGTTGACGGGCCACTCGGAGGAGGTGCTCCTGCGCGCGGCGGTGGATCAGGAGGTCGTCCCGCCCTCGCAGTTGAACCCCGCGGTGCCGCCAGCGCTGGACGCCATCGTCATGGGCCTGCTGCAGAAGGACCCTGAACGGCGCACGCCCCACGGCGCGGCGCTGCGTCAGCAGCTGCTGGCCCTGGAAGGTCCCGCGGCGCCCTACCCCCATGGACAGGCGGAGCTGGGGCGCGTGGCGCGCGAGGCGAAGGCGCTGGCGCTGGCGCTCACGAAGGAGCCCACGGAGTCGTTGGCCCCCGCGCAGCCTCCCGCCAGGCGCTCGGCCTGAGGCAGCCCAACGCCGCAGGGACGGCTGCGCGGCGAGGAAGGGCGCGTTAGAAGGCGGCGCATCCCCGCTCCCGGAGCCGCTGACTTGGACATTGCTGTCGTCACCTACGCAGGAATGCCGCAGCTGTACCCGCTGGATGCGCCGCTGGTGCCCGCGCTGCGCGCGCTGGGGCTGGATGCGAAGCCGGTCATCTGGGACGACCCGACCGTGGACTGGAGCCGGGTGCGCGCGGCGGTGGTGCGCAACGTGTGGGACAGCCACCTGCGGCGCGACGAGTTCGTCGCCTGGGCGGACCGCGTGGGCGCCCTCACCCGCCTCTTCAACCCGGCGGACGTGCTGCGCTGGAACACGCACAAGGGCTACCTGCGCGGCATGGAGGCGCAGGGGCTTCCCCTGACGCCCACCGTCTGGGTGTCACCCGGCGGCGCGCTGGACGTGGAGGCCGTGGCGCGCGAGCGCGGCTGGGATGAGGTGGTGCTCAAGCCCGCGGTGGCCGCGGGCGGGCTCAAGGTCTTCATCTTCCGCAAGGGGGAGCTTCACGCCGCGACCGCGAAGGCAGCGGAGCTCGCGCGGGAAGGCGACGTGATGGTGCAGCCCTACCTCCGGGCCTTCGAGACGGAGGGCGAGCGCTCGTACATCTTCTTCAACGGCGCCTTCAGCCATGCGGTGCGCCGCCCGCCCACGCTCGCGACGGCGCCCCGGGGCTTCGCCGAGCCGCATGCGTTCACCCCGGAGGACGCCGCGGAGCTGAAGGTGGCGGAGGCGGTGCTCGAGGCGTCGGGAGGCCGCCGGCTCCTGTACGCGCGCGTGGACGTGGCCACGGACAACGCGGGGCGCACCCGGCTGCAGGAGGTGGAGGTGACGGAGCCGTGCCTGTTCCTCACCCTGGATCCCGGCGCGCCGGAGCGCATGGCGAAGGCCGTCATCGCCCGGCTCTAACAGCAGGCCCGCCCGCCATTCGACCAATCGTGGACACCTTGGAACACGGGCTGGCGGCGCGGGGCGCAGATGGGGTTATGTCTGGAGCATGCGAGCCCTGTTGCTCTCCTTGCTCATCCGGCAGCACCTGGCACTCAAGGAGAAGTTCAGCGCCAAGTACCCGCACGCGTGGTTGGTGTGGGAGGCCGGCGCCTGGAACGTCCCCGAAGAGCAGAATGTGGCCGCCACGCGCTTGCCCATGATGGACCTGCGCGACTGCCTGCCCGCGGGCGATGCGCTGTGCTTCGAGCTGATGGGGGTGGCGGATCGCGGCCCCCTCAAGCTGGGGCGCGCGTCGCACAACACCTTCGTCGTCAACGACGCCACGGTGTCGCGCGAACAGTTCGCCCTGCACCCCACGCCCGAGGGCGGCTGGACGGTGGAGCGGCTGGCGCAGTCCCGGCCGGTGACGGCGAACGGCGAGCCGCTGGAGCCCGAACAGCCCCGGCTGCTGCAACCCGGCGACGAGCTGAAGGTGGGCGACGTGCGCCTCACCTTCCACGACGCGCCGTCGTTCAACGCGCGCATCGCCCGCATCGCCGCGCAGGTGATGGCGCAGTCCGCCGCCCCGCCGCGCTGACGGCGGGCCGCGACCCGCCGCGCTGGAGACGCGCCAACGCCGGGCCTGGGGCCTGCTACCGCCCGACGGTGCCGAGCGTCGTGTCCCGGGGGTTGGGCGCCGTGGCGAGCCACACGGCGCCGCCTGCGACCAGCGCCACCGCGCCCGCGCCCGCCCAGACGTACCAGCGGCGCGACCACGGCCTGGGCGCGGCCGCCTCCGTCCGCACCGACGCCTCCGGCACCTGCAGGGCCAGGGCCTCGGAGGCACCATCGCGCTCCGGCGTGGCGGTGGGCGTCACGGCGAGCTTCGCCTGGCTGGCGCGAGCCTCCGCCAGCGCGGCCTGTTCACGCGCCCGCTGCAGCTCGCGATCCCTCGCGAAGCGTTCGCGCTCGCGGCGCTGCTCCTCCTGGACGCGCGCCCTGCCGTCCATCTCCGTGATGAGCTCGCGCACCACGTCCGCGTTGGCGGGCTCGTCCGACGACAGCGCCAGGTAGCGCCGGTAGAAGAAGGCCGCGCGCGACGGGTTGTTGAGCTGCCGGTGGCACTGCGCCACGTTGAAGAGGAAGGCCGGCAGCGGCTTGAGGCGGTACGCCTCGCTGAAGGCCTTCAGCGCCCGGTCGAACTCGCCCAGGTCGTACGCCATGTTGCCTTCGGAGAAGCGCTCCCGCGCTTGCTCCTCCGCGGCAGCCCCGGGTGCGTCCGACTGCGCCGCCACCGCCGGGAATGGCGTTCCCAACGCGAGCGTGAGCACGAGGCCCAGGGCCTTGCGATCACTGCGCCGCGAACGGATTGATGACCGCATCCCGACTTCCTCCCTTACGACCCGGCGCGCGGGCCGGCGCGCGGCGCGGTCCCGTGCTCGCCTTCACGAGCGGCACCGTCAGCTCCGCGGCGGCGGCATCCTGCTTCAGCTCCACCGAGCGCTCCAACGGAACGTATCCGGCCAGCTCCACGCGCAGCTGCGGCGGCACCGCCTGCCGCGTCAGCGCCTTCGTCAGCGGCGTGATGCCCAGCTCCTCGCCGGTATCCAGGCGGACCACCTTCGCGCCGGGCGGAGACGAGTGCACCGTCAGGGTCACCGGATCCGTGGCGCCGGCCATGGGCCGCGGCGCGACGGCGGCGACCGCGGACGGCTCCAGGGTCTGGGCCTCGGGCGCGCGCATCGCGTGCAGGCCCGTCCAGGTGGTGATGCCGGACACCAGCGCCAGCGCCGCCAGCGCCGCGGACACCTGCAGCTTCCGGTCGCGCAGCAGCCCCGGCACCTTCATGCGCAGGGTGGGCCGCTCCGCCTCCTCGGCGACGGGCTCCAGCGCGAGCGGCGCTGGCGTCACGGCGGGCAGCAGCAGCAGCGCGGTGGTGACCTCCGCGAGCGTCTGGGGCCGGGCCTCCGGCTCCTTCGCCAGGCAGCGCATCACCAGCGACGCGAGCGCGGGCGGCGTGGGCTCACCCGACGGCAGCTGCGCGGGCAGCGGCGGCGGCGCCTGGGTGATGATCTGCACCACCAGCTGCCCGAAGGCCGAGGCCTGGAAGGGCGGGTGGCCGGCGAGCATCTCGTAGAGGATGTTGCCCACCGCGTAGATGTCCGCGCGCGCGTCCACCGGCAGCCCCGCGGCCTGCTCCGGGGCCATGTACGCGGGCGTCCCGATGATGGTCCCGTCCAGCGTCCCGGTGAGGCTGACGCCCGTCTGGGTCGTCATCAGCTTGGCGACGCCGAAGTCCAGCACCTTCACGAAGTCGGCCTGGCCCGAGCGCTGGCTGATGAAGAGGTTGTCCGGCTTGATGTCGCGGTGCACCACGCCCACCTGGTGGGCCGCGCCCAGCGCCGCGCACACCTGCACGCCAATGCGCTGCACCCGCGACAGCGTCAGCCCCTCCTCCTTCAGGAGCGCGCCCAGGCTCTGGCCGCGCAACAGCTCCATCACGCAGTAGACGTGCCCGTCGGGCGACTCGTCCACGAAGTCGAAGATCTCCACGATGTGCTCGTGGTTGACCTGGTTGACGGTGCGCGCCTCCTGGAAGAAGCGCTGCACGAACGAGCTGTCCCGCGCGTGCTCCGGCCGCAGCACCTTGAGCGCCACCTGACGGCCCAGTCGCACGTGGCGCGCCTGGAACACCCGCCCCATGGAGCCCTCTCCCAGGAGCCGCTCCAGCTGGTAGTTGCCCAGCACCGCGCCCTCCTGGACCTCCTCACCGGGCGGCATCATCGAAACCGGCATCCCCCCACTGTCGCTCACGGCGTCACCGTGGCCGGACAGGACTGTGTGCGCGAAGAGGTCATCGGTGCCCATGGGGGGATCAGGTTTCCATGGCGAGGCGACCCTGCAAGCCTCGGGAGGGCATCAATCGCTCTGAAGATGGAAAAACTTTCGACACGTGACGATTGAAGCGTCCCGCACCGCATGGAGGCGTCGCATGTGCGGCGAATGTGCACCTGCCGTACATGAACACGAGAATACTCTTCCATATGGCGCCCTCCCTTCCTGCCCCCCGGATCATCGATGGTCGCTGCTTGGAGGGGGTTGGTCAACGTGCTCGGACGCCCCCCGCTATCACGCTAACAGGAAAATTGTTCCCTAACTGAAGGAGGGGGTGCTGTCTCTTATAACCATCTGACGCTGCCGACGACTAGTCGAGTTTAG
>NZ_RAWG01000278.1 GCF_003611735.1 Corallococcus sicarius
GGACGCGGGCGCCAGGGGCGGCAGGGGCGCCTCCGGCAGCTCCGCGTTGCAGAAGGCGCAGCGGCGCCGGGCCGCCGACTGGGGGCGCCCGCAGGCGGAGCACATGACGAGCACTTCCGCGGGCACGGGGCCCCTCCCCTTCCGTCAGCCGACGACGAAGTTGACCAGCCGCTTGGGGACGAAGACGAACTTGCGCAGCGTCTTGCCTTCGAGGGCGGACTTCACCTTCTCCTCCGCCTCCGCCGCCGCGCGCACGTCCGCCTCGCTCGCATCCGCCGCCACGCGCACCTCCGCGCGCAGCTTGCCGTTCACCTGCACGGCGTACGGGATCACGTCGTCCACCACCAGCCCAGGGTCGAACTCCGGCCAGGCCTCCGTCACGGTGAGCGCCCTGGCGCCGTAGGCCTCCGCCACCTCGTCCGCGATGTGCGGCGCGAACGGGGTGAGGATGCGCGCGAGCAGCCGCATCGCCTCCGCCATCGCCGCCTTCTCCGCGGGCGTCTCCGGGGTGCCCACCGCGTAGAGCGCGTTCACGCACTCCATCACGCCGGCCACGGCGGTGTTGAAGGACAGGCGTTCAATCGCCTCGCCCACGCGCTTGAGGCACTTGTGCGCCGCGCGGCGCGTCTCCAGCGCCTTGCCCTCATAGGGGCCGTCGTACGTGACGTCCGCCACCGAGGCGTGGTGCGTGGCGGCCAGCGCCCACACGCGCTTGAGGAAGCGGTGCACGCCCTCCACCTGCTCGTGGGACCAGTCGAAGTCGCGCTCCGGCGGGCCCGCGAAGAGCACGTAGGTGCGCGCGGTGTCCGCGCCGTACTTCTGCACGATGGTGGACGGGGCCACGCCGTTGCCGTAGCGCTTGCCCATCTTCCGGCCGTCGGCGCCGTTGACGATGCCCTGGGTGATGAGCCGCTTGACGGGCTCGTCCACCGGCGACAGGCCGAGCAGCTTCATCACCCGGGTCCAGAACCGGAAGTAGAGCAGGTGCATCGTGCCGTGCTCGGGGCCGCCCACGTACACGTCCACGGGCAGCCACTGCTTCGCCACCTCGGGGTCGAAGGGCGCGGCGTCGTAGTGCGGCGACAGGTAGCGCGCGAAGTACCAGCAGGAGTCGACGAAGGTGTCCATCGTCTCCGCCTCCCGACGCGCGGGGCCGCCGCACTTCGGGCAGGTGGTGTTGACGAAGGACGCGACCTTCGCGAGCGGCGGCTCGCCCCGGCCGGTGAGCACCTCCTGCGTGTCGATGTCCGGCAGGCGCACCGGGAGCTGATCCAACGGCACGGGGAGGCCCTTGCGCTCCGGATCGCACTTCTCGCAGTAGACGATGGGGATGGGCGTGCCCCAGTAGCGCTGGCGGCTGAAGCCCCAGTCCCGCTGGCGGTACGTCACCGTGGCCTTGCCCTGGCCCTGGGACTCCAGCGTCGCGGCCATCTTCACGCGCGCTTCCGCGGAAGGCAGGCCGGTGAAGTCCCCGGAGTCCACGAGCACGCCGTCGGCGGTGGCCGCCCCGGTCAGCGTCTCCCCCGCGCCCAGCTTGTCGCCCGTGGCCGGCTGAATCACGACGCGCACGGGCAGCGAGTACTTGCGCGCGAAGGCGAAGTCGCGCTCGTCGTGCGCCGGCACGCTCATCACCGCGCCGGTGCCGTAGTCGCTCACCACGAAGTTGGCGATCCAGATCGGCACCGGCTGCCCGGTGAACGGGTGCAGCGCGTGGCCCCCGGTGAAGATGCCTTCCTTCTCCGCGTCCTCGCCCAGGCGCTCCGTCTTGTTCTGCGCCGCCATGCGCTTGGCGAAGGCTTCCACGTCCGCGCGGCGCTCCGGCGTCGTCACCTGGGCCACGAGCTTGTGGTCGGGCGCCAGCACCACGTAGGTGCAGCCAAAGAGCGTGTCCACGCGGGTGGTGAAGACGCGCAGGGCCGCGTCATGCCCCTGCACGCGGAAGTCCACCTCCGCGCCATCCGAGCGGCCAATCCAGTTGCGCTGGCGGGCGGTGATGCTGTCCGGCCATTCCTTGAGCGTGTCCAGCGCGTCGAGCAGGTCCTGCGAGTACTTCGTGATGCGGAACGCCCACTCGGGCATCTCCTTGTCCAGCACCTCCGAGGAGCAGCGCTCGCAGCGGCCGTCCTTCACCTGCTCGTTGGCGATGACGGTGTGGCAGCCGGTACACCAGTTCACCTTGCTGAAGCGGCGATAGACGAGCCCGCGCTCCAGCATCTGGAGGAAGAACCACTGGTTCCAGCGGTAGTACTCCGGCTGGCTGGTGTTCACCTCGCGCGACCAGTCGTAGCTGTAGCCGAGCGTCTTGATCTCCGCCTTGAACGACTCGATGTTCTCCACGGTGCGGATGGCCGGGTGGACGCCGTCCTTGATGGCCGCGTTCTCCGCCGGCAGACCGAAGGCGTCCCAGCCCATGGGGTGGAGCACGTCGAAGCCGCGCATCAGGTAGTAGCGCGCGTAGACATCCCCGATGAGGTAGTTGCGCACGTGCCCCATGTGCATCTGACCGCTGGGGTACGGCAGCATCTCCAGGACGTACTTCTTGGGGGCGCCCGGACGCCTGCCTGCCTGGAAGACGCCCTCCTGGTCCCAGCGGGTCTGCCACTTTCCTTCAATCGACTGCGGCTCGTAACGCTCGTTCATCGCCATGGCTTTCCAGTCTCTTAGCGGGAGGTGCGACATGCGGGCAACTAGTCTTGGTGCGTTGAAGGCCCGGACGGTTGGGGACCCCAGGGGACTGACGGGGAGGCCCATGTGGGTGGGCCCTCAAGGGGGCAGGCCTCGCTCGGTGCTTGCCCTCCGGCCCGGGCACGACTAACTCGCCTTCCCGGTCTGGCAGCAGAGGGAGAGCACCATGCAGGTCGTGAGTGTGAAGAGGGCCCTGTCGGGCTCGGTCGAGGCGGGCTCGAAGGTGGAGGTGCGCGGCTGGGTGCGGACGCGCCGCGACTCCAAGGCGGGCATCAGCTTCGTCAACGTGAGCGACGGGTCCGTGTTCGACCCCATCCAGGTCGTCGCCCCCAATTCGCTGCCCAACTACGAGAAGGAGGTCCTGCGCCTCACCGCCGGCGCCTCCGTCATCTGCCGGGGCACGCTGGTGCAGTCGCAGGGCAAGGGGCAGTCCTTCGAGATCCAGGCGGACGAGGTGCAGGTGCTGGGGCTGGTGGACGACCCGGACACCTACCCCATCACGCCCAAGCAGCACTCGCTGGAGTTCCTGCGGGAGGTGGCGCACCTGCGCGTGCGCACGAACACCTTCGGCGCCATCACCCGCGTGCGCAATTCAGCGATGCAGGCGGTGCACCGCTTCTTCCACGAAGAGGGCTTCTGCTGGGTCAACACGCCCATCATCACCGCGAGCGACGCGGAGGGCGCCGGGCAGATGTTCCGCGTGTCCACGCTGGATGCCAGCAACCCGCCGCGCGGGCCGGACGGGAAGATTGACTGGGGCAAGGACTTCTTCGGCAAGGAGGCCTACCTCACCGTGTCCGGGCAATTGAACGTGGAGGCGTACTGCCTGGCCATGTCCAAGGTCTACACGTTCGGCCCCACGTTCCGCGCGGAGAACAGCAACACCACGCGGCACCTGGCCGAGTTCTGGATGATTGAGCCGGAGATCGCCTTCGCGGACCTCAACGAGGACGCGGCGCTGGCGGAGCGGTTCCTCAAGTACGTGTTCAAGGCCGTGCTCAACGAGTGCGCGCCGGACATGAAGTTCTTCGAGGAGCGCCAGCAGAAGGGCGTCACGGAGCGGATGGAGAAGTTCATCGGCTCCAGCTTCGAGCGCATCGACTACACGGAGGCCATCTCCATCCTCCAGAAGGCGAAGAAGAAGTTCGAGTACACGCCGGAGTGGGGCAAGGACCTCCAGACGGAGCACGAGCGCTACCTCACCGAGGAGCACGTGGGCCGGCCCGTGGTGGTGATGAACTACCCGGAGGCCATCAAGGCCTTCTACATGCGCATCAACGAGGACGGGAAGACCGTCGCCGCGATGGACGTGCTCGCCCCGGGCATCGGGGAGATCATCGGCGGCAGCCAGCGCGAGGAGCGCCTGGATGTGCTGGATGCGCGCATGGTCAAGTTCGGCCTGAACCCGGAGCACTACCAGTGGTACCGCGACCTGCGCCGCTACGGCACCGTGCCGCACGCGGGCTTCGGGCTCGGGTTCGAGCGCCTCATCGTCTACATCTGCGGCCTGCAGAACATCCGCGACGCCATCCCCTACCCGCGCGTCCCGGGCTCCGCGCAGTTCTAGTCGCTGCACGGTGACGTGAAGCAACAGGGCCTCCCGGGTTCATCCCCCGTGGAGGCCCTTCGTGCGTCAGCCCTTCTTCGGGAGGCCCGCGCGTTCCTGCGCGAGGGCCCCCAGCGCGGACCAGTCCTCATCGCCACGCCCCTGGGCGACGCCGGTGAGGAAGTGGTCTCGCAGGAGGCTCGCCAGCGGCAGGGGCACCTCCGCGTGACGTCCCGCTTCGAGGGCCAGCGTCACGTCCTTGAGGCCCAGGCGCAGGGCGAAGCCCGCGGGCGTGTACTGCCCCTTCGCGATGGCCCCCGCGTAGTTCTCGAAGATGGGCGCGCGGGCGAAGACGGACTTGAAGACATCCAGGAACGCGGCGCGCTCCACGCCGGACTTCTCCGTCAGCGCGAAGGCCTCCGACAGGGCCTCCATCATCGACGCGATGAGGAAGTTGCCGGAGAGCTTCACCACGTTCGCGGCCGACGCCGTCTCGCCCAATTCCGTCAGGCCCCGGCCCAGGGCCGTGAGCAGTGGACGCACGCGGTCCACGTCAGCCTTCGGGCCCGCGGTGACGACCCAGAGCTGCTTGCCCGCGGCGGCCTCGGGGCGGCCGAAGACGGGGGCGGAGACGTAGCCCTGGCCCGCGTCCGCGTGCGCCTTCGTCATCCGCTCCGAGAGCGCGACGGAGATGGTGCTGGAGGAGACATGGACCGCGCCCTTCGGCAGCGCCCCGACGATGCCGTCCGGCCCCAGCACGGCCGCCTCCACGGCGGAGTCGTCCGCCAGCATCGACACGACGACCTCCGCGTCGCGGGCCGCCTCGCCGGGCGTCTTCACCACGCGCGCGCCCTGCGCTTGCAGCGGCTGCGCCTTGGAGGCGGTGCGGTTCCAGACCGCGACGTCATGGCCCGCGCCGAGCAGGTTCTTCGCCATCGGCGCGCCCATGTTTCCCATTCCGATGAAGCCGACCTTCATGGGGTGTTCCCTTCGTGCTCGCGTTCACGCTTCGTTCGACTGCTCTTCGGACACGTCCAGCCGCTCGAAGGCGCGGCCCAGGAGGGCGACGCCCAGCGCCACCTCCGCGAAGAGTGCCCCCGCCACCACCAGCCCGGCGAGGGGCGCGGCCCAGCGCCCCATGACAGTGAACAGCGGATAGCCCACGAGGAGGGCCACCACCGCCGCGGGCAACAGTCCCAGGAACGTCACCACCAGCGTGCCCACCAGCGTGAGCAGTCGCTGGCCCAGCGCCTCCACGCCGCGCGCCCGCTCCGAGTCCGCGGGGATCCACGCGGGCAGCAGCACCACCGCCGCGTTCTGCACGAACAGCCCCGCGAGCCCCAGCGCCGGCAACACCGGCATCAGCCCCAGCACCACCGGCGTCGACCACGGCGCGAGCGTCTCGTCGTCCGTCCCCACGCCCAGCGCCAGCGCCACCAGCAGCATCACCCACTGCGCCGCGCCCAGCGTCAGCGCCGACGCCGCCAGCTCCGCGCCCACCACCTGCCGGCCCGTGAGCGGCAGCGCGCGCAGCAACTCCAGCTTCGGCAGGTCCATGCGCAGGTCGGTGCGGAACGCGCTCGGCCCGACGACGGCCATCGCCACCGCGACCATCAGGCTCATGGGGCCCAAGAGCTCACGCGTGTTCGCGAACAGCCGCGTGTCCCCCAGCACCAGCGCCACCAGCGCGCCCAGCAGCACGAAAGCCAGCAGCATCACCAGCCCTCCGCCCAGCCGCTTGCGCGCGATGAGGTTCTTCCACAGCAGCGCCACCTCCGGACGCCCCCGCGCACGGAGCACGAAGGGCACGCGCCCCACCCGGAGCGTGCCTCCGCGCGCGCCCCGGTCGCCCCGCTGGGCCCGCTGCCGCGTCCGCGCGTCCGCTCCGGCCACCGCCGAGTCCTCGAAGGGCACCTCCACCGCCAGCACCCAGGCGTAGTGCGCCACCAGCAACGCCAGCGACGCGGGCAGGTAGCGCAGGAAGTCCTGTCCGCTGCGCGCCATCGCGGGGGCCACCAGCGCTCGGCCCGGCCACAGCAACGCCCGGGTTCCGGGTGCGCTCAGCACCTCCCGCAGCCACTCGCGGAGGACGTAGGGCGTGGAGATGTCTTCCGGCCAGGGGTGCACGCGCAGCGTGGACAGCAGCGTCCACGCCACCGCCAGGAGGACCAGCCCCACCACCGTCCAGCGCACGGTGCTGCCCCAGCGGCCCCTCGACACCAGCCACGCGCGCACGAAGGACGCCGCCGTGCCGTGCAGGTACAGCGTCCCCATGGCCAGGGCCGCGCCGCAGAAGAAGAGCACCGGCCGGGGACTGGTGAAGCGCCCCACGAAGAGCGTCGCCGCCAGCGCCGCGAGGCTCGCGCTCAACAGGCCTCGCAGCAGCTTGTAGTGCAGCAGGGCCCGGCGCGTGACGGGCGCAGGGAAGAGGTGCTGCACCTCCGTCTGCGTGAAGGTCAGCGCCGGCCGGTCCGCGCCCAGCACCCACGCCGTCATCAGCGTGCCCAGCACCGACAGCTCCAGCGAGAACTCCGCGAACAGGCGCGCATTGAGGGACACGCCCCGGCCCGTGCCCTGGACGAAGACGCTGCGCCCCACGAGCGAGTACAGGTACGCGGCGCCCACCAGCGCGCCCAGCAGGTAGCGCGGACGCTTCAGCCGCTGCACCTGACGCACCAGCCGGTTGCGCCAGGTCCTCGCCCAGAGGAACGCCACCGCCCGCGAGAAGCTCACGAGTCCCGGGGCCCCGGCCCGGACGCGTCCGGGTCCTCCGCCGCCGCGCTGGTGATGCGCACGAACACCTCTTCCAGCGAGGCCCCGTCCCCTGCTCCGCCGGCCAGCTGCTCACGGATCTCCGGCAGCGTGCCCAGCGCCACCGCCCGGCCTCCGGCGATGACGAGCAGCCGGTGGCACAGCTCCTCCACCAGCGGCAGCAGGTGCGAGGACAACACCAGCGCCGTGCCCTCCTCCGCGCGACGCCGCAGCGAGGCCTTCATCCGGCGGATGCCCAGCGGATCCAACCCCGTCAGCGGTTCATCCAGCAGGATGAGCCGGGGCTGGTGGAGGAAGCCGCACGCGATGGACAGCTTCTGCTTCATGCCCCGCGACAGCTCGCCCGGCAGGGAGCGCTCGCGGCCCGTCAGCTCCATCTCCTCCAGCAGCGCGCGGCCCCGCTCCTCCCAGTCCTCCACGCCGTAGAGGCGCGCGGTGAAGTTCAGGTGCTCCCAGACGGTGAGGTATTCGAAGAAGCGTGGCTCGTCCGGCAGGAAGGCCAGCGCGCGCTTCGCCTCCACGGGCGCCACCGCCAGGTCGTGCCCCGCCACCCGCACGCGGCCCGTCGACGGCGGCAGGATGCCGGCGAGGCACCGCAGCGTGGACGTCTTGCCCGCGCCGTTGGGCCCCACGAGCCCCAGCACCTCGCCCGGGGCCACCTGGAACGTCAGCCCCCGCACCGCCTGCACCGCGCCGTACGTCTTCTGCAACCCCTCGACGTCCAACGCCGGTTCCATGCGTGCCTGGGTCCCCAAAGCGTGCTCGAAGCTCAGTCGAGCTTGAGCAGCTCCTTCACCGTTTCCAGCACCACCCGGGCCTGCACGGGCTTCACGAGGTAGGCGCTCGCGCCCAACGCCATGGCCCGCGCCCGGTCCACCTCCGCGCCCTCCGTCGTCACGACGACAATGGGCACGCCCTGGTGATCCGTCGCCCGCCGGATGTGGCTGATGAGCTTCAGCCCGTCCATCAGCGGCATGTTGATGTCCGTCAGCACCAGGTCGAAGCGGCCCTGCGTGGTGAGCATCTTCAGCCCCGCGACGCCGTCCTCGGCCTCCAGGCAGACCACCCCTGAGAGGCGCTGGAGCGCGTACATGATGCTGCGGCGCATGGCCTGCGAGTCGTCCACCACCAGCGCGCGGATCTGCTGCTGCGACATGCCCGGAAGCCTAGCACCCGGGGGCCCGCCAGCCCGGGATTGTGACGCAGCCTGTCCGGGAACCACCGATTCACTGCCCTGTCGACTGTCGGCGTCTGCGCACCAGCGCGGCCAGCTCCGCGCCCATGTCGTCCAGGGGGAGCACCCGCGTCACCGCGCCCGTGGCGATGGCCTCCTTGGGCATGCCGAACACCACCGCCGTGTCCTCGGACTCGGCCCACGTCTCTCCGCCCTCGCGCCGGACGTCGCGCACGCCCTGCGCCCCGTCCGAGCCCATGCCCGTCAGCACCACCGCCACCGCGCGCGAGCCCAGCACCTGCGCCGCGCTCTCGAAAAGCCGGTCCACCGACGGAGCATACTTGTCCGCGCCCATGGGCCCGGGCGTGCGCAGCTCCATCCGCCCCGAGCGGTCCGTCAGGAGCAGGTGCCGCCCCCCTGGCGCGATGTAGACGTGCCCCGGCGCCACCACGTCGCCGTCACACGCCTCCGTCACCGTGAAGGGGCCGATGCGGTCCAACCGCTCCGCGAACGCCCGGGTGAACTGCGACGGCATGTGCTGGCCCACGAGCACGCTCACGGTGGGTTCGCTCGCCAGCCCCTCCAACAGCCGCTGCACCGCGGGGGGCCCGCCCGTGGACGCGCCCACGGCGATGACCTGGGGCGCCTCGCCCGCGAACACCGCGCTGCGCAGCGCGGCCCCGGGCCCGTGCCGCCCGCCCGTCTTCATGTGGCGGGCCGCGCGCACCTTGTCGAGGAGTTCCCGCCGCAGGCCCTCCAGCGCCTCCGGCGTGCTCCGGGGCGGCTTGGCGATGAAGTCGAACGCGCCCAACTCCAGCGCCTTGAACACGTCCGACTTGTGCGCGTAACTGGAGATGACGATGACGGGCGTGGGCGCGGCGTGCATCAAGAGCCGCAGGAAGGTGTGGCCTCCCAGCCGGGGCATCTCCAGGTCCAGCGTCACCACGTCCGGCTTCAGCTCCAGGACCTTCCTGAGCCCCTCCTCGCCGTCCCCCGCCCAGTCCAGCACCTGCACGTCCAGCGCCGACTCCAGCAGCGTGGTGAGCATGCGGCGGTTGGTGGCCGAGTCGTCGATGACGAGCACCTTGAGCGGGCGTCCCATCAGCGTCCTTCCCCTCCCAGCAGGTCCGGCCGTCGGTACACGAGGTCCCCCCGGAGGTGCACCAGCTCGAAGTCCGCGCCCAGGCTGAGCAGGTTCTCCGCGTGGCCCAGCAGCAGGTAGCCCCCGGGACAGAGCCGGTCGCGGATGACGGCCAGCACCCGGCGGCGCGCGGCCTGGTCGAAGTAGATCATCACGTTGCGGCAGAAGACGACGTCGGTGCGCGGCAGGAGCTGGCTCGTCGCCTCGTCCGTCAGGTTGTGGTGGCCGAAGCTCACCCAGGCCTTCACGTCGTCGCGCACGCGCACGCGGTTGAGCCCCGCGGGCACGAAGAAGCGCTCCAGCAAATCGGGCGGCGTCGCGCGCAGGGCGCTGGGCCCGTACTCGGCGCGGCGGGCCACGGCCAGCACCCGGCGCGACAGGTCCGTGCCGTACACCTCCACGTCCCAGTCGTTGAAGCGGCCGCTGTCCTTCAGCAGCATCGCCACCGTGTACGCCTCCTCGCCGGAGGAACATCCCGCCGACCACACCCGCAGGCGACGGGTGCGCGCGTTGCGCTTCTCCAGGATGGGGAGCAGCTCGTCGCAGAAGGCCTTGAGCTGCGCGGGTTCGCGGAAGAAGTACGTCTCGTGCGTGGTGAGGGACTCGACCGCCGCCTCCAGCTCCGCGGTGCGCTGGATGTCGTAGCGCAGGTAGCGGTGGTAGGCGCTGAAGTCCAAAAGCCCCAGGGCCTCCAGCCGGGGCCACAGCCGGCGCTCCATCACGAACTTCATGTCCTCGTGGATGAGGATGCCGCAGTGGGAATAGACGTGGTCGCGCAGGAGCCGGAACTCCTCCAGCGTCATCTCGGGACGGCCTTCGTCGAAGCGTGGCATGCGTCCTCCCCTCAGCGCCCGGACAGCTGTGCCACCGCATCCACCAATGCCTGACGCGCCAGCGCGTCGTGCTCCACCGCCAGCGCCTGCTGCAAGGACGGCAGGCACTCGGGGCGCCCCAGGTCGCCCAGCACGCGCGCGGCCGCCGCCCGCACGTCCCAGCGGGGATGGCCCAGCAGCGACACCGCCAGCGCCGCGCCGTCCGCCGCCCCTTCCGCCGACGTCAGCGCCGCCAGCGCCGCCTTCACCACCTCCGTGTCCGAGTGCCCCAGCGCGTCCCACAGCATGCCGGCCCCCACCTGCCCCAGCTTCGCCAGGGCCCGCACGGCCAGCACCGCGAGCGCGCCGTCTCCGTGGCGCACCAGCGCCTCCAGCTCCTGCGCCCGCTCCGTCACGCCGCCCACGCCCACCGCCTCCACCGCGGCCAGGCGCACGGCCCGGTCCTCGTCGTTCAGCGCGAGGCCCAGGAAGCTGCCGGCCTCCTTCCCGCCCATGCGGCCCAGGGCCCGCACCGCCGCGATGCGCACCGTCGCGGACTCGTCCGCCAGCGCGCCGCGCGCCAGCTCCAGGCCCGTGCGGCCATCCACCCGGCTCGCCGCCTCCACCGCCGCCGCGCGCCACGGCGCCTCCTCGTCGCGCGCCAACCGCCGCAGCAGGGGCAGCACCTGGGAGCCCCCCCAACGGCCCAACACGGCCACCGCCGCGGGCGTCGTGCGCTGCTCCACCGCGGCCTCCAGCGCCGCCAGCGCCGCCAGCGGATGGACCGTGATGAGCTGCTCCAGGGCCCGCGCCGCCGTCCCCGACAGCGACGGATCCGCGAGCAGGTCCACCAGCGGCGTCAGCGCCTCCGGAGACCGCGTGCGCCCCAGCGCCCGCACCACCACCGCGCGCAGGTCATCCTCCGCCCACTCCAGCAGCACGCACAGCTCCGGCACCGACGTCGCGTCCACCAGGAGAACGAGCGCCTCCGCCGCCACCGTGCGCGCGGGCAGCGACAGCGCCCCCATGTTCGCGAGCAGCAGACGCCGGCCGTCCGGGCCCAGCTGGCCCAGCGTGAAGAGCACCTCGCGCAGGAGCCGGTCCTCGCGCGCCACCTCCGCCACCGCCAGCGCCAGCGACGCCTCTCCGAGCGCCCCGGCGGCCACCAGCGCCCCGGCCCGCACCTGCACGTCCTCGCCGTCCAGCGCCTGCGCCACCCGCTCCTTCACCTCCGGGATGCGGCCCAGCACCCCGCGCGCGACGGCATCCAGCTCGCCGCGCTCGTAGGGACCCAGCGCCGCCGCCTGCGTCCCCAGGGCGACGAGGGCCGCCTCGCGCACGGAACGCACGGGCGAGCCCAGGGCGCGGCAGATGCGCACGGTGGACGCGCCCGGGGAGCACCACCCCAAGAGCCGCAGGGCGCTGCGCTGCAACCCCGGCTCCTCCACCAGCGGCATCACCCGCGTCACGGCCGGCGCCCGGCGCAGCGCCGCGAGCCCCTCCAGCGCCGCGAGCCGCAGGAGGACCGTCTCCGCGTCCAGCAGGCCCTCCAGCGCCCGCGCCGCGGCGTCCCCGCCCATCCGGCCCAGGGCCTCCGCGGCGGACACGCGCACGTTGAGGTCCACGTCCGCGAGCGCCTGCACCAGCACGCCCTCCACCTCCGCGCGGCCCAGGTGCCCCAGGATGTCCACCGCCAGCTTGCGCTGATCCGGATCCTCGTGCGCCAACAGGTCTACCACGGGGCGCAGGGCCACTTCGCCCATGCCGGCCAGCGCCTCGGCCGCCGCGTTGCGCGCGCCCGTCGCGCCGCGCTCGCCCAGCACGGAGATGAGCCGCGCGGTGACGCCCTCGGGGTCCGGCAGGCGCCGCAGCCCTTCCGCCGCCGCGTGCCGCACGCGCCAGCTCTCGTCGTGCAGCCCCGCGGTGAAGGTCTCCAGGGCTCCGGGCGCGCGCGGGTCCACCGCCTGCAACGCCCGGTACCGGGCCTCTTCCTGCCCCGCGAGGGACTGCACCGTGTCACTCATGTGCCGTACTCCCCTGGCGGCCCGCCCTTCGAGTCCCCCGCATCCTGCCCGAAGAAGCCGGGCGAGTGGACTCCCGGCGCCGCCCGGGTCCCGCTCACATCCCGTGCTGCATCCCGGGCTCCGCGTCCCACCCCTCCTGCGAGAAGAACCACAGGGAGTAGACCCCCAGCACCGTGCCCACGGGGAAGGTGGGCAGCATCAGGATGGAGAGCACGAGCGCCAGCGGCTTGGACACCCGGCCGCCGCGCAACAGGCCCACGCCCACCGCGAGCCCCGAGAGGGCCATCCACAGGACGAAGAGGGTGAAACCCGCCATCACGTAGACGGGCAGGCCCTCCCACACGGGCGCAGGGCGGTGCCGTCCGGTGGCGATCTGGGTCACCAGCCAGGTGACGAAGGCGAGCCCCGCCGCGGCCAGCAGGTTCAGCGCGCTCAGGCCCAGGTAGAGGAAGCCCAGCGCCGTCCGATGTCCGCTCAGGTCTCGCATGAGGACGTGCGTTAAATCGCTGCGCCCCGCGACGAAAGCGCCTGCTCACCCCGGCGTCCCGCGCGACTCCCGCTCCAGCTCCGCGCGCAGCAGCGCCTTCAGGTCCAAGAGCAGCCGCAGCCGCTCCGGAGGCCCGCACACGCCGACGATGAAGGGCGTGCGGCCGGCGGCCATCAGCGCGGGCGCGGGCTTGATGTCGCCCTTGCGCACGCGCAGCACCTCCGCGACGCGGTCCACCCGCGCCACCACGCGCCGCGCGCCCAGCCTGCACACGAGCAGCCGCGTGCGCTTCGTCGCTGGCGTCTCCTGCCCCAGCAGGCGTCGGCGCAGGTCCACCACCGGCAGCATCGCGCCGCGCAGGTGCAGCACGCCCTCCACGAAGGCGGGAGCGTGGGGGATGGGGATCACGCGCTGGGG
>NZ_RAWG01000279.1 GCF_003611735.1 Corallococcus sicarius
CCCCCCATCTCGCCCCCTCCACCAGCGCACGAGTGCCAGCAGCCCCGTGATGCCCACGGTCGGCACGCTGGCGGGCGGCTTCAACCCTGGCCCTGTGTCTATCGCCTTTGTTCGCTTGGTCGACTCTGGTGGTGGACGGTGGCGAGGAGTTCGGCCTCAACCTGGGCGCTCCCGTGCGGCTGCGACTGTGGGGCGGCGGTGAGGGCGCGGGCCGTGTCCGCAAGGAGGACTGGGACACGCTGTCCGACTGGGGGCAACTGTTGCGCCTGCTCTCGGTGGGCAACGACTCCTCGCCGGTGGCGCTGTGGGCGGGCTCCCTGGACTGCTACAGCCTGCTGTCCGGGCACCTGGTGCGGCGCTACTCCAATCGCAACAACCCGGACTACCACCCGGCCGGCGCGGTGCTGACGGGCACCCTGGGGGCCCTGTACACCGAGGCGTTTGTCTCCGACGTGCTGGGGGCTCGCCTGATGGGGGCGGAGGTCGCGTTGGACGTGCAACACGTCCTGGCTGGCCGGTCCTCGCAGCCGGGTCGCTACACGCTGTCACTCTCAGCGGTGCACGATGGCTCACGGGCCGGGGCCATGTCGCGGTCGGCGACGCTGGCGCACGTGGATGGCACGGCGGTGGTGATGGTGCGGAGGGGACGCGACAGCGGCTTCGAGGCACAGGTGTTCGCCGGGTGGGGAGGCCAGCCCGGAGCAGGGGGCGCGTGGGGCGCGGTGGCCGGTCTGGGCGCGGACGCGGTGTCGCCCACATTGGACTTGCAGGCGCGGCTGGAAGTGCGTCTGCAGCGCGGCGGTTTCCGACAGGGGGCCTTCGGCCCGGACTACGAGCTGGCGCGGTTCGAGTCCTCCTTCCCCAACGGCTCCTCCGCCTTTGGCGAGGTGATTGTCAGCTGGGACGCGGTCCACCTGGGCGATCTGGTGCAGCGGCACCTGCGCCTCTCCGTCTCCGCGGAAGCCTTCACCTGGGGCCGCATGGATGCGGACATGAGGATGGCGGCGCAGCTCTTCCAGCGGAACGTCGAGGTGGCCCTTCGCGGGCTCGCGGTGGGCCTGCGCCAGCCGGGGACTCGCTACCTCACTTCGGGCGAGGTGCGTTGGCGCTTCCTCGCGGGAAGGCTGTACGCCCTGGGACAGGGCGGCACGCTGCTGTACCCGACACCGGAGGGAACGCTGCGCCCGGGGGCCTTCGCCTCGGTCGGAATCGGAGTCGACAATGCGCGCTGACTCCCTGCTGCGCCGCTGGTGGCTTCTGTCCGTTGCGCTCCTGCTCTTCTCCGGCTGCGTCACACAGTCCTCGCGGCTCGGGGCTGCTCCACGGGCCTACGAGCAGCGCTCCTCGGAGGATTCATGGACCCCGACGGGTGGCGCTTTCGAGGAGGAAGCGTCGTCGTCCCTGGAGCCGGAGGCGTCAGCGCGGCTGAACCGACGACGCGGACCAAAGCGTGAGCAGGGCTCGGTCGCGAGGAGTTCGAGCCCTGAGCTGACAACCCGCGAGGAGGCGGTCCTCTGCGGAGGCCAGGCCCCTCCTCCGGGCTGGCCTCACCTGTCCTCCAGTCGGGAGTTGCTCGCCCCTTTCCTGGCATGCGGCTCGCCCGCGGAGTTCGTGGCCATGCAGCGCGGGGTGGACATGCCCCGGCTGGTGGCGTCGCTGAAGGACTGGGATGCGGTGCGGTTGGGCGCGCTCGGCCCCCTGGACGCGAAGTCCTCCGAAGTCCTCAGCCGCAAGCGCGCTGGCTTCCTGGTGACGGCGACGGAGAAGTACGGCGTCGCCCTGGCGGAGGTGTTCGCCCTCTTCCTCGTCCACGCCGCCTTCGACGACGAGCTTCGCGAGGTGGTCCAGCTGCTGGCCCGTGACAAGCAGTTGGGTGAAACGTTGGGGAGCATGGCCACCGTCTGCGAGGAGCTGCGGCGGCGGGGCCTGGAGCTTTCGGAGTACCCCGACCGGAGCGAGCAGGCCGGTGATGCCCTCCGGGGATTGGGCCGGGCTGGCCGGGACGCCCTGGCCACCATCCCCGTCTTCGCCGAGCCGCTGTACACGGAGTTCAGCGCGAAGCGCGGGCAACTGCCGCCGCCCTACCAGGAGGCCCTCGACGAGGTGGAGAAGGCGCTGATGGCGGAGCGCTTCGCACCGGGAAGCGTGGCGTTGGGGAGCTTCGACCACCTGACGTTCGGCGTGCCGATGGGCTTCTTCCACCTGGCGGCTGGGACGGGCCATGGGGCGTATGCGTTGGCCCAGGGTCGGTACGAACAGGCCACCCGCGAGTTGGCGCCCGCCGGGCTGATGGTGGCGCTGTATGCCAGAGGGAAGGGTGCGCGCTTCCTCGCCGAGGCCGCGACCGCGGAAGGATTGAAGAGGGGGATGGCACGGCTGCGAGAGCAGCTGGGAGTCGACGCCGTTCGCGACCTCTTCCGGCACCTGCAATCCCGTCGGGAGAATGCACTGTTCGCCGCGCAGTCAGGCGAGGCCGGGCTGCTGGCCCTGTACGAGGCGAGAGGCAGTGCCGCGAAAGCGCAGGCCCTGTTCGCGGAGGCGAGCGGCGAGCGGCCAGGACCGACGGCGGGGAGGAGCGGTGCCGCGAAGGTCGCCACCCGCGTGCACGAGGCGGCGGGCTTCGAGCGGGAGGCCGTGGAAGCCCGCTGGGTGCAACTGGAACAGGAGGCACCGGGCACGCGCCTGTCCTCTGCCGTGGTGGACCTGGAGAAGCATCGCCCCTCGCGGGAGGCTCCGCAGCCGGGAGCCGAAGGTCACCCGCGCTGGGCTGAGTACGTCGTGTACTTCGAGCGGCGGCTCGCGGAGCTCAAGCAGGGCACGGAGTCCAGGGGGCCCCTGACGTGGAGGGACTACCACCGAGTGCGCGGACTCTTCGCCCGGGGGCTGGAGTTCGAGCGCTCCATGGTGGTCAAGCTGCGGAAGGATGCGGCCCTCCCACGGGAACAACGAAAGTGGCTCCAGGGCTTCAATCAGCCCCGCATCGAGACGCATGTGGGCGTGGCGAAGGCGGACCTCCGCTTCGCGGACGTGCTCGTCATCGAGGCGGAGCCCCCCGCTGGCCAACCGTCCCGGGTGGAGACGTACAGCTTCAAGAGCCGGGATCTTCAGGTGCTAAAGGGACAAGGTCTTGTAGCGCAGATGATGACGGACGCGAGCGCCGCGCTGCGGTATTACGGCGAGACGTTGAACATCCGGCGGCGCACCCTCCAGTCCGAAGTCGATGGGGTGCAGATCCAAGTCCAGAGGGTCCGCCTCATCTATCAGGACGTCGCACTCACGCCTGAACAAATCAGATATTTCAGAGTCGCCGAGGAGAGGATCCGGCGCGAGGTCAAAGGAGTGGAGGTGTCCGTCGAATGAAAGTCCTGAATCCCCAAGAATCCAATGCAGAGGATCGTCTCCAGTTCTCATTCAGGGGAGTCTTCAGTCCCCAGGCATCGCTGGAAAGCGAAATTGATCCCTTTCTTGATACATTGGAGGCATCTGCTGGGGGCTGGATGCCGAACGTCGTTCAGGGGAAGAGGGCGCGAAAATATAGCCGAGCCAACTTCTGGAAAGCTTTGAAAGAGGAGCGCGAGGACACTGGCGCAACCCTCGGCCTGTATCGTACGACATGGCCTGCGTTGGATATGATGCTTACGATCTGGTTTCCACCGCTCCCTCCAGAGTTGGACGTTCAGCTTGTGCTGCAACCCCTCTCGTTCTTTTCAATGGAGGCGCGTTGTCGTGACTTCATCGACATGGTTCGTGCATGGGCCTCGCGGTATCCCGTGACCCATGCTTCGGCGCACAGCATCGCGGACGAAGTCCTGTCCGGGTCGCCGCTCTTTGGCCGCGACATGCAGGTCACCATCCGAGATGGGTTCGACAAGATATATGCGGTCTATTGGCTCAACGTCTTTGGGCCTGCGTTGGTCCAAGCTGTTGGCCGCGAGCGGATGCTCTCCACCCCCGCCCACAGGGTGGAGGAACTCCCCAATGGCTGTGTCCTCCTGGTGACGTGGCCGACCGTCACGGACTTCGCCAGTGAGGAGTCACGTCAGGCCCAGGCGCGGGCGCTGGCGCACCTCCGGCCTGATCTCGACGTCGACACCGTGTTGCTCGCCCTGAGAGAACGCAGTGCCGCCCTGGCACCCGTGGCGCCACACTTCCACCCGGATGTGGCACCGCTGCTCTCGCGCGTGACGGACGCGTACGGAGTCAGTGAGCGCCAGCGGAGGATTGCCGAGTTCAACGCCTTCCGGCCGCCCGAGCCGGAGGAGTGGCTGCCCGCGAACGCCTCCCTGCCTGTGGACGTGGAGGATACGGCCCGCGCCCTCAGTCGCTATGCGGCCCTCGCCGAACACCTCGTGGTGTTCTTGCACACAGAGGTGCCCTCGGTCTTCGAGGCGACTCCTGAGTCGTTGACGGACGTCGACTTCCATCTCTGGCGCTTCAACTACCCGGAGATCTTCGAGCGGCAGAATATCGACGAGAACCTGGTGCCCGCCGTGGGCGCATACCTGGGGGATGTGCTGGTCCGGCGACTGGGCGGCCAGTGGATACTGCGGAAGAAGTTGGAGGAGGCGCAGGTCCGCGTTGGCAACCGTGTCTGGTTGCCCTTCGTCCGTGCTCAGCGCTACCTGGGTTCCCGGCGGGCGCTGTTGGACTTCTCCCTGACTCAGTTCTACCAAGAGGCCGAGCGATACCAGTTCTGACTGAAAGTCACATCGGCGTTCGACATGTTCGCCAGTGTCCGCCGCCGTCGCTCTCTACAGCAAAGGCCCTCAGCACGTCGTTGGCCGGACGGTTACGGCGCACCGGCTCGGCTCGCGTCGCCTCACCCCGCCGCCGCCGGTACACCCACGACTGCAACGTGCTCAGCCTCACGCCTCGCGCCAACGCGAACTCCCGCTGGGTCTGCCCGCTGGCCTCGAACGCTTCCGCGACACGGGCCCACTCCGGCTTCTCTGCCTGCTTCGACATGCGTGCCAGCGTCCGCCGCGTCCTGCTACCCCGGCAATCCCTCACGGCACGTCGTTGGCCGGACGGTTACGCACGAATGGAAGCGGCTGCGCGCCGCCGACTCTTCCTGAACCCACGCACGGAGCTCCCCCTCACCCCTCAACACGTCGCGGCGCTCGCCGAGCACGGCTGACGTCTGCCCTCAAGCCCTCCGGCACGTCGTTGGCCGGACGGTTACGTCCCCACGCTTCGAGGGAGGACCGCTGCGCGAGCCCAGCAAGGGCTCAATGCGGCTCCACTCGGCATCGCTCAGCTCATGTCGGCGCACAGCCAGCGTTGATCATGCCTGACGCTGGCTGGCAACCTCCTCATGCCTCCCGAAGCCGGGTCCAACCCCGATGTTCGATCCGGTAGGTCGAATTTTCGGACTAGAGATCAGGGACAGCCCCTAGTTCCTCAGTGAGTAATGAGTTTGTTCCGGCCGGCCATGAGGATGGTATCTATCAACAAGAGTATTTGCAAAAGGAATCGTTGAGGAAGACGAATCGTCGGACATCCGCCTTGCTCATGATTGCGGCGAAGACTCGTTTGCATCACAGGCCGGGTGTCCCATCCTGAAACGACGAGGTGGAGGACAGTTGCTATGTCGTGCAGAAGAAGCCTCACTCCCCTTTCTTGCAAGGTGAATAAAATTCACATGAGGTGTATTGCGGTGTTAATCGGCGCCTTCTGGAATGGTTGGTTCAATAAAGCTCACTAAGCCATTTTTTTCGTAGAGTGCTAGTTCGCGAAGGCGGCGAAAATGCGCCATTGCGATTTTTGTAGCCTCAAACGCCGAACCTGTTTTTTGCGACAACCAATTCCAATCGACTCCTTCGAGGAAACGTGAGAGGGCTTCCCCAAGTTTGCTGAGCTCTGGTTCATGTTTGCGAGCATCGTAAGTGGCTGTCATCATTGAGCCGTTTAGTTCGTGTGTGCGTATGTATCGCTCTGTGTCGCTGTAGGCGCTATCTGCTGCTTCTGAATTTGCCAGATATGAATGAATGGAGCGCGCAACAAGAAGGCCGATTCGTCGATCGGAACGAAAGGTTATATATCCAGGAGATGCATAATGAATTGCCTCTATTCGAGGCCTGTGCTCTAGTGGTACGCGCATTCTCATTCTGTCATAGAAGTGTACTGTGCTAAAGCCGCCGATCCATGGGAAGTTCCCGAGATCGGATGTTGCTTGCTTGGTTTTGGATGCGTATAGGAGTGAGTAGGCGTTTTCGTATTTTTTTGGCACGTCGCGAAGAGCCTCGGTTGACCAGTCCCCATCGAGCAGAATGGAGTATTGATGATCGGTGATTTCGTCTGCCGGCATCAGGCTCGCGCTGATGAAAGATTCTGTTGATGGTAGATAGTCGTCTGGAATGACAGTGCGAGTTGCGAGTGACACTGCGGTTACACTCATGTCTGCGGAGATGTCGATAAAATAGTAGAGGCGATCTTGTTTCCCGCCCACTAGCGTCTGTCGCAATGTGTCGATCTGGTTTACTAGGCGAATTATATCCCGCTTGGGGGTTCGTACGATGAGCCATCGATTGGCTGTGTCGTCGCAGTCGCACCAATGCCCTAGGTAGTGGTCTTCGCGCTCGTCCTTGAATTCTGAAAGGAGAGGCCCTTCAAAGTACTGGATGTCGCGGATTTTTGAGAGTCGTGGCAGTTGCAAGCCCTCAATGCGTGAGCCCGGAATTGGATTCATGGAATTGCTCCCAGGACAGTGAAGCGCGGGGCCACATTGGTTCCGGCCGCCTCGAAGAGATCAAAGTGGCCATGTCTGTCAGGTTTGGAAAGCAACCCGTCGGTGGGCTGAATGGTGCCTGAAGCGACGTGATCTCCGATTGATTTTCGTATTTTTGGATTGTTTAATTCTACTGTTTTAATGAATGTTTCGACAGCGCTTTGTGATGTGAAGAGTGATAGTGCGTATGCGCTGCATCGTTTTATGTCGTCGGGAAACGCGCGTCTGGGATCAATGATTGCAGGAGGTCTGAAGTTGTTTGGGTGATTTGGATCTGCATGTACTACCCGAAATGCTTCACGGGTGCTGGGGGTGCATGACCTGGGGGGGCAGGACTTAATTGTGCTAACTTCATTTGCATACTTTAGGCTCATTGCGCTCTCGATTTCGGAATGGCTTTTCCTGTTTGTCTGGAAGGCAAGCTGGTTCCTATTGGCTAAAGCGTGGCTATTGAAATGTGCGCAATTTCGCTTGGGGGCGTAATCCTATGGACTGCGGGTTGTTGATTCTACCGCATCACGTAGCGCTCCGGACTCCACCAGCGCCGTGACCGCCGTGATGTCGTGATGCAGTTCGCGGTCCCTATCCATGTGCGGAACCTTGCTGCGCACCAGCTCATACGCCGCCATCACGCCCTTGCCAGGCTTCACGGGCTGACGGAAGTCCAGCGCCTGCGCCGCGACCAGCACCTCAATCGCCAGACACGAGCGCGCGAACTCCGACACCTGTCTCCCCTTGAGCGCCGCCGTCATGCCCATGGACACGTGGTCCTCACGGCCCGCGGAGGACGGAATCGAATCCACGGAGGCGGGGTGGCTCAGGATGCGTGACTCCGCCACCAGGGCCGCGGCCGTCACCTGGGCGATCATGAACCCGGAGTTCAACCCGGAGTTCTTCGCCAGGAACGCGGGCAGGCCCGACAGGGACGGGTTCACCATCTGCTCGACTCGCCGCTCGCTGATGCTGGAGAGCTGCGTGAGCGACATGGCCACCACGTCCATCGCCAACGAGATGGGCTGCCCGTGGAAGTTGCCTCCGGAGAGGATGGTCTCCGTGTCCGCGAACACCAGCGGGTTGTCCGTACCGCTGTTCACCTCCACCTCCAGGATGCGACGTGCGAAGGCGATGCCCTCGCGCGCCGAGCCGTGCACCTGCGGGATGCACCGGAGGCTGTAGGGGTCCTGCACCTTGCTGCAGTTGACGTGCGTCTCCACCAGCTCGCTGCCCTTGAGAATCCGGCGCAGGTGGTCCGCCACCGCCTTCTGGCCCGCGTGCGGACGCACCGCGTGGATCTCCGGGAGGAACGGCTTGTGGCTGCCCAGCAGGCCCTCCACCGTCATCGCTCCCGCGATGTCCGCCACGTCCGCGAGCATCTCCGCTCGCAGCTGCAGGAGCGTCCCCACCGCGCACATCGCCTGCGTGCCGTTGATCAGCGTCAGGCCTTCCTTCGCCTCCAACACCACCGGCTTCAGGCCCGCCTTCTCCAACGCCTGCTTCGACGGCATCCGCACGCCCTCGAAGAACGCCTCACCCTCGCCAATCAACACCAGCGCCAGGTGCGCCAGCGGGGCCAGGTCTCCGGACGCGCCCACGCTGCCTCGCTCGGGCACTACCGGCACCACGTCCCGGTTCAGCATGTCGATGGCCAGCCCCAGCGTCTCCATCCGGATGCCGGAGAAGCCCTTCGCCAGCACGTTGCAACGCAGGAGCAGCAGGACTCGCGCTTCCGGCAGGGGCAGGGGATGGCCCACGCCGCACGCGTGCGACAGGATGAGGTTTCGCTGCAGGTCGCGCAGGTCCTTGCGGTCGATGCGCACCTCCGCCAGCGTGCCAAAGCCGGTGTTGATGCCGTACGACGGCGTGTCTCCCGCAGCCACCCGGTCCACCAGGGCTCGCGAGGCCTGCACCCGCTTCGCGGCGTCGGGGGCCAACTCGACCGTGACTTCGTGGCGGGAGACCTGGAGGATCTCCTCCAGCTTCAGGGTGTCACCATCGATGAGCAGGCGGGGGCGGGACATGGCAGGGTGCTCCAGAAAAGCGGCTTGAAAATGGTTCGCCGCGAACGCTAGCGGAAACGCGGCGGGGTGGCAGTGGCCCTTTACACCCGGGCCCTGGGGCCCATATAGCGTGCGCCCGTCCGTGCAGGGAGGTCGTGAGCCCCTTGGCCCTTATCGTCCAGAAGTACGGCGGCACCTCGGTGGGTGACACCGAGCGCATGAAGAACGTCGCGCGCCGCTGCCTCGCCGCCCAGAAGGCCGGCCATGACGTCGTCGTCGTCGTCTCCGCGATGTCCGGCGAGACGAATCGCCTGCTCAAACTCGTCGCGCAGATAACCGACCGGCCGAACGAGCGCGAACAGGACGTCGTCGTCGCCACCGGCGAGCAGGTGTCCATCGGCCTCGTTGCGCTCGCCATCCAGGCGCAGGGCGGGGAGGCCGTGAGCTTCCTCGGCCACCAGGTGCGCATCGTCACCGACAGCACGTTCTCCAAAGCCCGCATCAAGAGCATCGACGCGGAGCCCATCCGCGCCGCGCTGGCCCGGAAGCAGATCGTCGTCGTCGCCGGTTTCCAGGGCGTGGACGAGACGGGCAGCGTGACGACGCTGGGGCGCGGTGGCTCCGACACCACGGGCGTGGCGCTCGCCGCGGCGCTCAAGGCCGATGCGTGTGAGATCTATACGGACGTCGATGGCGTCTACACCACCGACCCTAATGTGTGCCCGGCCGCGAAGAAGCTGGACCGCATCACCTACGAGGAGATGCTGGAGTTGGCCAGCCTGGGCGCCAAGGTGTTGCAGATCCGCTCGGTCGAATTCGCCATGAAGTACAAGGTGCCCCTGTGGGTGAAGTCTTCCTTCACCGAGGATCCGGGCACGCTCGTCTGTGAGGAGGACGCATCCATGGAGGACGTGCTGGTTCGAGGGGTCGCCTACGACCGGAACGAGGCGAAGATCACCGTGGTGGGCGTGCCGGATCAGCCGGGCGCCGCGGCGAAGCTCTTCGGGGCGCTCGACGCGAAGCACATCGTGGTGGACCTCATCGTGCAGAACCTGTCTCGCGACGGCCGCACCGACGTCACCTTCACCGTGGCCAAGGCGGACTTCGTCAAGGCGCACGAGGTGGTGAAGCAGGCGGCCCAGGAGGTGGGCGCCACGGGCGTGGAGGTGGATGACACCATCGCCAAGGTGTCCATCGTCGGCGTGGGCATGCGCAACCACTCGGGCGTGGCGGCGCGGATGTTCCAGACGCTCTCCCAGGAGGGCATCAACATCCAGCTCATCTCCACGTCGGAGATCAAGACGTCGTGTGTCATCCACACGAAGTACACGGAGCTGGCGGTGCGCGCGCTGCACACGGCCTTCGGGCTGGATGCGCCGCCCGCCGTGGCCGCCACCGACACCGTGTCCGAGGCAGACGCCTTCCAGGGGACCAAGGCCTGAGGCGGGTAGGGCGCACGTCCGCGCTCGCGGTGGTGTCGCTGGGCCTGCTCGCCCTGGGCTTCGTGGCCCGGGCGCGCTGGCCGGACGCGAGGCCCTCGCTCGACTGTCCGCCGGAGGCCGTGCGGCTGGACGCGGCGGGGCTCGCCACATGTGGAGCGGGGACGGTGCCCACGGGCGCCACCGCGCTCGCGCTGGGTCTCAAGCTGGACCTCAACGTCGCGTCCGAAGAGGAGCTTGCCCTGTTGCCCGGTGTGGGGCGGGACCTGGCCCGGCGACTGGTGACGGCGCGCGAGGAGCAGGGCCGGTTCACGAGCTGGGATGACGTGGACGCGGTGCCGGGCGTGGGCGCTGCCAAGTTGCAGACCCTTCGGGCAGCCGCGGTGCTGGACGCGGCTGGTGCCAGGGGAGGCGTGTGGTAAGGACGGCCGGTGCAGATCTCCTGCCCGCAGTGCTCGATGCAGTACGTGCTGGATGCCCGACTCCTGCCGCCCGGCGGCGCCTCGGTGCAGTGCACGCGGTGTGGTCATGTCTTCATGGCTTCGCCCCAGGGGGCGATCCCGCCCGCGCCGAAGCCTCCTCCCGCGGGTGGTGGAGTGGATCGCTCGGGAGCGATGACGTCCACCCAGGTCTTCGGGGGTGAGACGTCTGGTGGGATGAAGTCCACGCACCTGTTCGCGGGTTCGATGACCGCGTCCGGTTCGTTCGTTCCGCAGCCGACGCCGGCCTCGGGCCCCCTGACCACGACGGGCGTTGTTCCGCCTCCGCCTTCCGTCGCGCCGGTGGCCCGGCCTCCGGTGAGCACCACGGCGTCCGGGGTGCAGCCTCCGGCGATGGGGGCGACCCGGGCGTTCGGGGCCGTGGGCCCGTCGGCGGGTGGGGCAGGGGGGCCGGGAGTCGCTGTGCCTTTGTCTGGACCGGCGCGCAGCGTGACGCCTCCGTTCGGGTCGGCGCAGGTTTCCGAGACGCCTGGGAGCTCGACGCGGGCGTTCGGGGCGGTGTCGGGCCCTGTGCCTTCGATGTCAGGTGCGTCCGAGCCCATCGGATCCACTCGGGCTTTTGGGGCGGTCACGGGGCCTGCGGCTTCATCGTCAGGCGTGTCCGAGCCCATCGGCTCCACGCGGGCGTTTGGTGCCGTCCAGGGGCCCGCAGCTTCGTCGCCCGGCGTGTCCGAGCCCATTGGACACACGCGGGCGTTTGGCGCGGTCCAAGGCCCTGCGGCTTCTGCGCCGGGGCGGGCCGAGGCCATTGGCTCCACGCAAACGTTTGGCGCGGTGTCCGCCACTCCGGCTTCGTTACCCGGTGCGGCTGAGCCCATTGGATCCACGCGGGCGTTTGGTGCCGTCCAGGGCCCCCCGGCCTCTTCGGCAGGCGCGTCCGAGGCCATTGGGTCCACGCGGGCGTTTGGCGCGGTCCAGGGCCCTGCGGCTCCCGTGTCGGAGGGCGTCGAACCCGGCGGATCCACGCGGGCGTTCGGCGCGGTCGCCGGCACTCCGGAGCCGTCCTCCGGCCGCGCTCCGTCCCGTTCGTTCGGGGACATCTCGCCGGCGGGTGAGCCGCTGTCTTCGTCGTGGTCGGGTGAGTCGGCGGGCTCCCGCGGCCGGCTCGTTCCGGAAGGTCATGGCGACGTTCCGTGGGCAAGCTCCGCATCCACTTCGACCCTCTCGCTGCCCGACGATCCGGCCGCGTTCGCCCGCACCGAGACCTCGCGTGCCGCGCCGGGGGCTTCGCTGCTGGGGGGCGCCATGGAGCGGCCCCTTCCTTCCCGCAGGCCCTCCGGAGACCTGCCTCCGGAGCTGCTCGGAGCCGCGCGCCCCGAGCCCGTGGTGACCGAGTACGGGCCCGGTGCGTCGTCGCCCTCCACCGTGTCGCGCCTGCTCCTGGTGCTCGCGGTGCTGGCGGGCATCGGCCTCGCCGGGTACCTGGCGTATCCCGCCTTCCGCGACCGCAACACCGCCATGCCCGCGGAAGCCGTGGCGCAGAAGGACGTCGCCGTGGCGCAGCTGCGCCGCGATGACCCGGCCTCGCGCGAGCAGGCCATCAAGTCCCTCCAATCCCTGGCCGCCACCCACCCGAAGTACGCCGAAGCCCAGGCAGAGCTGGCCGTGGCCCTCACCCTGCAACTGAGTGACCTGAACGCGGAGTTCGACCGGCTGCGAGTCCAGTCGGATCAGCTCAAGCGACAGGCCGACCAGCTCACCGCCGACAGACGCCCCGAGGGCTGGAAGGACCGCGCGGACTCCTTGCGTGAGCAGATGCGCGACCTCGAGCGCGAACAGCAGCCGATGCGCGTTGGCATCGAGGCGCTCCGCAAGCGGCTCGATGCGCTGATGCTCGCCGTCCGGACCGCGCCCGCGGTGGAGCCCGCCGCCACCGTGGCCGCGCGCCTGAAGGCCCAGGCCCTGTATGCCTCGGTGACGGGCCACGCCGATGCGCTGGCCCTCGCTGAACGCCTGCGTCAGGTGGAGAGCGCCGCCGCCTGGAGCCGGCTGGCCCATGCGGAGTTCGCCCTCAGCTCCGGGTCTCCCGGGACCACCCTGCAGACCGTCTCGAAGGAGCTGGAGGCGCTGCGCACGGAGGACACCACCCTCATGCGCGCCTATGTCCTGGGCGCGCGGCTGGCCCTGCGCCAGAACGACGTGGCCACCGCCCGGACGCTGCTGGACGAGACCCTGGCCCTCAACAACAAGCACGAGGTCGCCCGGCGGATGCTCGCGCAGCTGCCCACCGACGAGCCCTCACCCTGAAGCGTTGACAGGATCACCTCCCCGGCCACCCTGGAGAAACTCCAGTCCTACTCCGGGGAGGGGCAGCCCCCTCCGCTCTGGATGCCTCGTGAAGCCCGAGGCATGACCCTTGCTATGTCCGTCTCT
>NZ_RAWG01000027.1 GCF_003611735.1 Corallococcus sicarius
CCCCAGCTCCCGGCCGCCCACCGAGCAGATGTTCTCCACCCACGCCGCCTGGATGAAGCGGTGGTGGGCGCCGACCTTCGCGCGCGAGTCGCGCAGGGGGTCGACCTTGAAGTAGCCCTCGCCCGTCCTCTTCAAGAAGGCCTTCCACTGCGCGGTGAAGATGGCGAACTCGACGAAGGTCTTCCAGGTGGGGAGGCTCCACCAGCACTCGAGCTGGACGAGCGGTTCGGGGTGCGCGGCGGTGTCCACCCACAGCTCGTGCATCGTCACGACCAGCTCGGGGCTCATCTCGAAGGGCGTCACCTCCGGGTTCAGCACCCGGGGCGGCTCGAACAGCATCAGCACGTCGTGCAGCAGCATGAACCAGCCGGCCACGTTGCCGGGCAGCGTGACGCTGGAGCCCTTCCGGTCCGGGTCGCTCAGCGTCAGCACCACGTCGTGGAAGTGCCGCAGGTGCAGCTCGCTGAGCAGCACCCGCTCATCCGCCTCCGCATCGCCGTTGCCCTCGCCCTTCGTCCCCCGGCGCGGCCACTCCAGCACGTCCGACAGGGTGGTCCGCTTGGAGCGGCGCACCGGCTTGCCCGTCAGGTCCAGGAAGATGAGCCCCTTGTCGTCAGAGCGGAGGATCCGGTTGAGCAATTGCTGGCTTGCCCAGGCGGGCAGGTCGCTTTCGTCAGTGGCGTTGCGCAGCATCTCCGTGGCCACCCGGACGGTCCGCTCCTCCTCCAGGACGGCGGCCTCCAGGGAGGAGGCGCGGGTGCTCTGGAGTTCGCGCCGGGCGGCATGCCAGAGGTCCTGCAGGGTGCGCGCCGGCAGGCTGAGGGCGAGCTTTCCCGGGTGGGTGAGGATGACCTTGCGCTGGGGCGCCTCCTTCCCCTCCGCCGTCGCGGCGCGATAGGTCGTCTTCACCGTGTCGGAGAGCCGGGGCGCCAGGTTGATGAGGTCCGCCAGGGAGCGGAGCACCTGCGTCTTCTCCCGCTTGGGAGGACAGGGCAGCCGCAGCTGCTCCAGGAGCACGCCCAGCGTCAGTCCTGCCTCCTCCGGCGCCACCCCCTGGGGGCGGAAGTCCCACGCCCGGTAGGGATCCACGGGCCCCAGGTTGATGCGGTAGCTGGGAGGCAGCGCGCGGCGCAGCGTGGTGGCGGACTGGCGCCGGGCGATGGAGAGCGTCTCGTCCTGGCCCACCGTCCCGATGCCCGTCTGCCCGGAGGTGATGAGCTCCTTCTGGAAGGAGCGCTCCATGAAGAGCTGGAACTCCTGGTGGCCCGCGGCCAGCACGAACCAGAGCCGGGGGCTGGCCACCATGTGCGTGAGCTTCACGATGTTGTGGAGGTGCTCGATGCTGCGGTTCACGTTGTCGATGGGCAGCACGAGGATGATCTGCTCGCCCTGCGCGGTGCCGAAGCGGGGCAGCGCCAGCGTCTTCGCCACGTCCTCCATGGCCCGCGTGAAGCGCGGCTGGAAGGTGGCGTAGATCTCCGCGGCCTTGATCTGCTGCTCCGCCCGCGCCCGCATGTCCAGCGTCGACGCGCTGTCCTCCCACATGAACGAGGCATCCCGGATGAGGTGATCCAACTTTCCCCAGGCCTCCTCCGCGCTCTCCTCGAGGATGGAGGAGGACCACCGGCCGCGTCCGGTGCTGGGGGAGGTGTCCTCCTGCGGGGCATCCAGGGCGGCACGCACGCGCACCAGCAGGGTGGCCAGGAGGTTGGCCCCCGTGGGAACCGGCTCCAGGTCGAGCGGCTCCAGCCAGACGACGCGCCCCTCGATGCGCTCGAGCGTCGTGCACAGGTCCCTGCGCATCGCCTCCCGCCCCGAAGCCACCGCCCCGCTGGCACCGGCCTCCAGCCGCCCTCCGGGCTTCATCCCGAGGAACGCCCGCCAGTGCCGCAGGGCCTGGACGGCGCTGAGCAGCACGGTCGTCTTCCCCGCGCCCCGGGGGCCGGAGATGAGCAGGCTGGTGGAGAGGTGCTCGTCCCGGGTCTCCCTCATGCCCAGGCTGCTTCCGCACGCGGCTTCCAGCCACGAGAGGAGTTCGTACAGGCCCCGCTGCGCAGGCTCCAGCAGGTCGTCCCAGGCAAAGGCCCTGGACTCGGGGAAGGGCGTGGGGACGTAGTGGCGCGTCTCGTCCGCGGGGCTGGGTTTCGCGTCCATTCAGAAGGATAGGGAGGCCCGGCCGGGACGTGCATCACCGGGAGCCCGCTCAGGCGGGGGGCCGGCCCACCGTGAAGTCGAGCACCCGCTCCCACAGCGTATGGAAGTGCTCCTCCTGGAAGCGGGAGCCCGACTTCAGCCAGCTGATGTATTTCTCCGGCTGGTCGAAGTGGCCCATGACGTCCAGGTGGTCGCCTTGGGCGACGTGGATGACCTCTCCCCAGACCTGTGAGCGGCTGGGGACGATGCCGTCGCTCCACGATTCGAACTTCCCGCCAAAGGCCTCCTGGAGCGCCTGCGTCTGCGCTGGCGTGCGCTCGGGAATCCTCAGCTCCGCGGAGTGGGGCGCGCTCTTGCCATACAGGAAGCAGAAGATGGCGTAGAGGAGCGAGTCCGGGGGCAGCAGCAGGTCGGGAGACAGGCGGCTGAAGATACTGGGGGGCGGTGCGCCCGTGACGACGCAGCCGTAGCGCACGCCCTCCCGGTCCGCCGTGTCCGCGTTGAAGGACTGCACGCTGAGCGGCATGAGGTCCCGGATGAGCGTCTGGTCCTCTCCCACCCGGCTGAAGAACCGGAGGAGCTCCTCGCGCTCGCTCTCGGAGAGGTCCGCCGTCAGCCGGGCGATTTCATTGAAGAGGTTGGGCGGCAGCTTCACCTGCTCGCCCAGCAGGATGATCCGGTAGCACGCCTGGAGCGCGGCGGCCCTGAAGGGCATGGCCTTGCGGTGCAGGGTGAGGAAGGTGAAGAGCCACAGGTAGCGCAGCAGCGTCTTCCCCACGTCGCCCTGGTGGAAGTAGGTCGCAAGAGGGGTGCCGTGATGCGGGGTGGAAATGGTCACCACCGACCGCACGCGCTTCACGAAGGCCGGGGCCTCCTGTGCCATGCGCAGGGAGACGACGCTGCGCGCATCCAGCCCGCCCGTGGAGTGCCCGACGAGGTGGAGGTCCGCGTCATCCTCGTTCGCCGTCCGGGCCATCTCCCGGAACACGTCGCGCGCACGCGCCTCCAGCCCGGAGGTGGGGGAGGAGGCGACGGGGTGCACCTGCGCGTCGATGCCCCGCTCCTTGAACCGCTGCTGGAGCAACCCCGGGACGTGCTGGAAATAGGCGATGCGCTCCGTTTCCTTGTCGCCCATCTGGGTGAAGCCGAAGAAGCCCGGGACAAGATAGACGCGGTGCCTTGTGGCCATGAAGCCAGTCTAGCGGCCAGCTCCAACGTCAAGGCCGGGTGGGAGGCTTCACCGTGAAGTCTCGAACCCTTGCGCCCGGGCGCACCAGGGCCTTCTCACCCTCCAGGGCATCCACATGTTGCGTTAGTCTGCGAAACCCCATGGTCAAGATCACCCGCTCACCCGCCCCGAAGCTTTCACAGATCTCGAAGGTGGACGTGCCAGTCACGAAGGCGCCTGCCACGGCGGTGCCCTCGCGCGCTCCCAGCGCGGCTTCATCCATGGCGGCGCCGGTCGCGGCGGGCAAGAAGGCGCCCTCGCAGCAGAAGGTTGAACAGCAGGTCGCCGCGCTCCCGGAAGGGGCGACGCGACAGGCTTTGATGCAGGTGCTCTCCGGAGCGCTGCCGGCCTCCGTCGTCGCCACCGCGGCTGAGGCCATCGCCGGGTTCAGCCCCGCGCAGCAGAAGGAGCTGTCGGCCCTGCTGTCGAAGGCGGGCCTCAGCGCCAAGGCCTCACCCCGCGCTGACGCGGGCGCCGAGCGCGCCTTCCTCTTCAAGGCCATCGCCAGCGGCGCGAAGGGCGCGACGCTCAAGCGCCTGGCCGAGCAGATTCGCGGGCGTCCGCCCACCAACCAGGCCTTCTCCTTCAACCCGATGTCCGTGATGTCCACGAAGCGCACGGCCAACGCCAGCCCCGCGGACGCCGCCGCGGCGAAGTTGAAGGCCGCGATGGATGACATCTGGGGCACCGACGAGGCCGCCGTCCACGAGGTCCTGGAGGGCCTGGACCCGGCCCTGCTGCCGCAGGTGGCGGAGCGCTACGAGAAGCTGACCAGCACCCCGCTGCGTGAAGCGCTCGACCTGGAACTCGAGGGGCCGGACCTGAAGCGCGCGCTCGCGGCGCTCGGGCGAACGGTGTTGGCCGCCCCCACCGGGCCGGCGCAGGCCCCGGCGAAGACCGCCGCCGCAGCGCCGGTACAGGCCCCGGCGAAGGCCGCCGCGACCGCCAGGACTTCGGCTCCCGACGTCCAGAAGAACCTCGACGCCCTCCAGGTGACCTCGAAGGACGAGGGCGTCATCAAGCGTGGCAACGCCGTGGAGTTCAATGACATCATTCCCAGCAACATCGCGAGGTGGAAGCCGTCCAAGGTGGAGATCTACACCCCGCTGAAGAAGGCGGTGGAGGCTCGCGTCAAGGCGCATGCGGCCGTCGCCAAGGCGACCACCGAGCCCGCGAAGCAGGCCGCGCAGGCGAAGCTCGCCGCCGCCGACGCGCAGGTCGCCGCCCAGGGTGAGAAGGTCAAGGCCTGGATGAAGGAGCACATCGGCTCGAACCCGGGGCTTCTGCAGGCCGACAAGGCCGTGAAGGTCGCCGGGGACCGGGTCGCCGCGCTGGAGAAGAGGCACGCGAAGGCGAAGGTGCCGAAGGATGCGACGCAAGCAGAGATGCTCAAGCAGACCCAGAAGGCGGACCTGGACGCGGCGAAGGCGAAGCTCACCGAAGCCCAGACCCACCAGAAGACGCTGAAGGACGGCCTGCTCGCCCGCGTCGCGGCCTACACGCCGATGGTGGACGTGCAGCAGACCCGCACGGACGTCACGGTGGGCGACACGACCGTGCGGATGCGGGATGGCCGTGAGACGGCGTACACGAACTCGTGGTCGGCGGTGGATGGCGGCGCCATCGAGGGGGACCCGGTAGACAATATCGCCACCCAGCTGGAGAAGAGCGGCATCAGCGAGGACCGACAGAAGATCCTCGCGTCGGTCTCCGCTCGGGAGGGCACCTTCAGCAAGGTCAACACCTGGGACACCGGCCGCGTGTCATGGGGCTTCACCCAGTGGACGCTCGGCAAGGACGGCAATGGCACGCTGGCGGATTTCATGCGCGACCTGAAGAAGGACGACCCGGCGCAATACGAGAAGCACTTTGGCAAGTACGGGCTCGACATCGACTCCAAGGGTGTGGTGCTCACGCGCGGGGATGGCACCGTCCTCAAGGGCCTGGAGGCCGCCGAGGCGATCCGCACCGACGTGAAGCTGGCGGCGGTCTTCATGGCCGCGGGCGCGGATCCGGCGATGCAGCAGGCGCAGGTCCACTTCGCCAGCGAGGGGAAGATCTCCAGCATCCGCAACGTCCAGGTGCCGGTGGTGGGCAAGAACGCCGAAGGTCAGCCCGTGAAGGCGAAGCTCCAATTGAAGGACGTCATCACCAGCGAGTATGGCAATGCCCTCATGGTCGACCTCGCGGTCAACGCGGGCTCGGGTCGGCGGGTCGCCGTCGCGGCGCTCGAACAGTACGTGAAGGACAAGGGCGTCGACCCCGCCAAGGTGAAGGAGTGGGGCCCCGACGCCCAGAAGTTCGTCATCAAGGCGCTCGAGGGCGCCTCGCGCAGGGAGCGGGTGACGTTCTACAGCGAGTCCGGCTACAGCAAGGAGCCGGACACGTTCACGGACTGAAGGCGCAGCGGGCATGACATCGCCCCCGGTCAACAGCCCCGGAGGCGACGGTACTGCCGGTGTGCTTGCCGTAGGGCGAAAGCTACACCGTGGGCATGAAGACCTTCAGCCCGGAGCGGCCACCGGCGCCGAGCGTGTTGCGCTCGATGAAGTCGCTCACGGACGAGCGGCCGTCGCCGGTGGTGATGGCGGTGTGGCCGTAGATGCTGCCCAGGCGCGAGGACGTCTTCTCCCAGGTGAGCACGAGGCCCGGCGTCTTCAGCGCCTCCTCGAGCGACATGTTGACCTGCTTGAACTTGTCGCGCGGCAGGTTGTTGTCAATCTGGTTGCCATTGCCCCAGACCTTGACGCCGTAGGCGTTCTGGATGGCCCGGCTCACGCCCGTGGCGCACAGGCCCTGGCTGTTGTACCCGCCCATGCCCATCGCGGCCGCACGGCCCGCATCCGCGAGCTTGCGCATCGCGGGCGTCGCGTTGCCCGGCCCGGCCCCACCGCTGCCCTGGACCTGTCCGCCGCCCTTCGAGCCGCCCGTGCCGCCGGAGCCCTTCGTGCCGCCGGAGCCCTTGGAGGGCTCGAAGCTGTCGCCCTTGCCGGGGATGCGCAGGGACTTGCCCGCGAAGATGAGGTTCGGATTGGAAATGTTGTTGGTGCGCGCCAGCGCCGAGACGCTGGTCTTGAAGCGAGCGGCGAGGGCCGAAAGCGTGTCGCCCTTCTGGATGCGGTAGTTGGACATGAAATCTCCTTGAGCGATTGTCGGGACCTCGCTCGCGGAGTTGCGCTGATTTCCCAGGTTCTTGGAGTTTCCCCGGTTCGATCCGCTATCGCTTGAAAATCTCAGTCATGCCGCTGCGACCTGAAAGGCCGAGAGGGGATGCCTCGCGGCCCGGCCTGCACCTTCAACTCAGGGGACGGTGACCGTCGCGACGTTGCTCCGCTTGCTGTTGCCCGCCCGGTCCACGGCGATGGCGACAATCTGGTGCGTGCCGGACTTGCCGGTGGTGTCCCACGTCTTCGTGAACGGCGAGCTGGTCGAGAAGGGCGTCAGCATCTCGCCGTCGACCTCGAACCGGACGTAGAGCAGCGCCTGGCTGTCGCCCGCATAGGCCGTCAGCGTGACGACGCCGCTGACCTGCGTGCCGTTGGCCGGAGCGACGAGGTTCACCGAGGGCAGCGCGTTGTCCACGATGAGGTTGCGGGTGCTGGTCTGGACGTTGCCGGCGTTGTCGGTCGCCCGGAGGGTGAGGGTGTAGGAGCGATTGCCCAGCACCCGCGTGTCCCACGAGTAGTAGTAGGTGGAGGCGTCCGGGAGGCCGGAGGTCGAACCCATCCAGGCCCCATTCTGGAGGAACTCCACATACGCCACGCCGGAGAGGCTCTGGTCCGTCACGGCCCAGCCCACGTTGACGATGCCGCGCACGTAGTTCTGGTTGCTGGGGTTGTACTGCGGCGGGCCGATGAGAATGATCGGGACGTGGTTGTCCACCAGGACGCTCACCGCGCTGGAGGTGCCCGGGTTGCCGGCCGCGTCGAAGGCCTGCGCCGTCAGCGAGTGCGGGCCCGACGTCGCCGTCGTGTTCCAGTTCACGGTGTACGGGGCCTGGGTGGCGGTGCCGATGACCGTGGCGCCGTCGAGGAGGAAGTCCACGCGGGCCACCCCCACGTCATCGCTGGCGTCCGCCGTGAGCGCCACGGTGCCGCGCAGGAAGCTGTCCAGGGCCGGTGAGGTGAGCTCCACGGTGGGCGGCACGACGTCATCGTCCAGCAGGTTGGCTACGTCGTTGGCAGTGCGCCGCAGCTCCTGCTCACCGGCAGCTCCCGGGGCGGACACCGGATCGTTCGCGCTGACCTGGGCCGCGGTGTTCTCCGGCGTGCCCTGGACCTCACCACAACTCGTGGCAGCCAAGGCCCCCGCACCGACCAGCGCGACGGCGAAGCCACGGGCACCACTCATAAAGATTTTCATCTGGGTTTCCCCTCCGTTCAGGCGCCCGCAGGGAGGTGGGGCGCCCGTGGGAATGGGCATATCAATCTTGTCTGATATTGGTGCCAGGGAAGCCGCGCCGGATGTCGATTGACGCACTGCGTATTGTGGGCGCCCCCTCCGGAGCCTAGAAAACGGGCTATTGGCAGGTTGCCAATAATCACAAGGAGGCCGCGCGCATGAGACTGCGATGGAGCCGTGAGTGGGCATTACCGGGTTCCCTGATCGTCACGCTGTGGGTTGCCAGAGCGGGCGCGGAGCCCCTGCCGCTGCTGGAGTCCACGACGCTGCGCGCGCCGTTCGCGGCGGCGTGTCAGGGGAAGCCGGACTCCACGCCGTTGCCGGTGGACCCGCGCACCCTGGTCGTGCCGGGCGTCAACAAGCCGGGGGCCGCGGTGCAGTTCAACGCCTACTGGTTGGACCTGCACAACCCGCCCGCGCCGTTCGTCTCGACGCTGCCGCCCAATCCCCAGACGTGCGGCGAGTTCCGCGCGAGCGTCAACCGGGGGCGCACGAACATCGAGACGCGCGCCTACTTCCAGCCGTTCAGCACCTCGCTGGCCTACTACAACATCTTCATGCTCTGGGGTTACCCCTTCCGCCCCGCGGACTTCGACGAGCAGGTCATCAAGCGCTACGGGCTCTCCAAGGCGCCGTTCCGCAATCCCTACCCGCTGCCGTGGGAGAACCCCAACCTCACCCAGGGCGGCAGCGGCCAATTGCCCCTCGGGCTCGTGCAGGAGCGGGACTCGAACGGGCGCTTCACGGGCAACATCGCCTCCAGCTGCTCGGGCTGCCACGACTCGCGGCTCGGGACCGAACAGGAAGCAGGCTTTGCCTGGGGCCGCTCTGGCGACGCGGTGGACGCCGGGCTCATCCAATCCGACATGTTCCGCTCGACGGGCATCGGGACCGTGCTGGAGATCATCCCCGTCCCCTGGAGCGTGGGCCGTGGCTCCAGTGACGCCATCGGCATCGTCGACCTGCTGCCCGCGCTCTTCGACATGGACTCGCTGGGACTCGCGCCCAGCTTGCTGGAATACTTCCCGACCCATGCGGGAGGCATGTCCCGCGCGCCCAACTGGTGGCAGCGCGCCTTCAAGACGCGGCAGTTCTGGGACGGGGCCCTCTCCTCGGACAACGTCCGCTCGGAGATGGCCTTCGGGGTCGCGAACCTGACCCGCTCGCCCGCGGAGCGCCGGGCGCTGTCCAACGAGTTCGAGGACAACGACAACTTCTTCACCTCGCTCTCACCCCCGGCCTACCCCAAGGCCATCAACACCGCGCTCGCGGAGCAGGGCGCCATCCTCTTCCACGAGCGCGACCTCTGGGCGAACGGCGCCAACGCCAACATCCCCAAGGCCCCGGGCAATGGCTCCTGCGCGAGCTGCCACGGCGTCTACTCGCCGCGCCACGCGGCGGACCCCGCCTTCCTGCCCGACCCGCGGCTCAAGGGCATCGCGGGCGTCATCACGCCCATTGAGACCATCCGGACGGATCCGGCGCGCAAGGGCCTGATGGCGGATGAGCGCAAGCGCAGGGCCTGGAACACGTCCTTCCTGGCCTACAACGACCAGCACCCCGACCACGGCCCCTTCTACGACGGCATCGTGATGAGCGCGCTGCGCCGCGTGCCGCGCGCCGCCTACGACAACGGCACCGGCCCCGTGTACTCGCCCGTGGGACCGAACGTGTGGAACGAGCCGTTTGGCTACATCGCGCCGCCGCTCTACGGGGCGTGGGCCTCCGCTCCCTACTTCCACAACGGCAGCGTGCCCACCCTCTGGGACGTGCTGAAGCCATCGGACCGGCCCGCGGTGTGGAAGCGCAAGCAGACCGCCCCCAACGCGCTGGGCACCAACGCGGGCTACGACATGAGCTACTCGGCGTATGACTTCGCGAAGCTCGGCTGGAGCGTGACGCCCATGGCCTGCGCCAACAAGCCCGCCAATGATCCGTTCATCCCCTGCACCCAGGACATGGCGACGCCTGACGTCATCTTCGCGAACATCGCGAACCTGGTCGCCAACTACAACTCGCTCGCCTACCAGTCACCGCCCCCCATCACCCAGAAGCAGATCCGCTCGCGGATGATCTTCAACTCGTACCTCTACGGAATGGGCAACGGCGGACATGACTTCAACCAGTCGCTCACGGACAACGAGCGCTGGGCGATCATCGAATACGTGAAGACGCTTTAAGCCCTGACGGAGGGAGGCAGGTGGCGCCAGGAGCCCGGCGCCACCTGCACCCGCCCACCCGTCACAGGAAGCGTTTGAAGAGGCCGAGCTTTCCGACGTACGGCGGGTAGCGCAGCTTCATGTCGAGCGCGAACGGCCGCTTCACCACGCTCTTCTTGTGGCTGAAGGCGTCGAAGCTCGCCTGGCCGTGGTAGCCGCCGGTGCCCGAATCGCCCACGCCGCCGAAGGGGAGCCCCTCCGCGGCGAAGTGGACGCACACGTCATTCGTCACCGCGCCGCCGCTGGACGTCTCAGAGAGGACGCGGTCGTTCACCGCGGCGTCCTGCGCGAAGCTGTAGAGGGCGAGCGGCTTCGGGCGGGCGCGCACGAAGCGGATGGCGTCGTCGATGCTCGGGCAGTCGACGAGCGGCAGCAGGGGACCGAAGATCTCCTCCTGCATCAGCGGGCTCGACAGGGGCGCATCCGTGATGACGGTGGGCGCGAAGTAGCGGCTGGCCGCGTCGCGCTCGCCCCCGAAGGCGATCTTCCCGTCGGCCGCGAGCGCGCAGATGCGCTCGAAGTGGCGGGCATTGATGATGCGTCCGTAGTCGCTGCTCTCGCGCGCGTTCGGGCCGTAGAAGCTCCGGACGGCCTTCTGCACCAGCTCCGTGAAGCGCCCCTTGAGCTCCGGGGGAATCAGCACGTAGTCCGGCGCGATGCAGGTCTGCCCGGCGTTGACGTACTTGCCCCAGGCGATGCGTCGCGCGGTGACCTCCAGGTCCGCGCTCCGGTCGACGATGCAGGGGCTCTTGCCGCCCAGCTCGAGGACGGTGGGGGTGAGGTGCCGGGCCGCGGCTTCCGCCACGACCCGGCCCACGCTGGTGCCTCCGGTGAAGAAGATGAGGTCCCAGCGCTCTTCCAGGAGCCGGCGGCTCTCGTCCGCGGCCCCCTCCACGACGGCGACGACCTCTGGAGGGAAGGCCTGGCCCAGCATCCGCGCGAGCACGCGCGACGTCTCCGGCGCGTGCTCGCTGGGCTTCAACACGGCCGTGCAGCCCGCGGCGAGCGCCCCGATGAGCGGTGCGATGGACAGCTGGTAGGGGTAGTTCCACGGGGCGATGATGAGCGTCACGCCCAGCGGGTCCGCGTACTGGTACGCCCGCGCCGGCTGGATGACGAGCGGCGCGGAGCCCCGTCGTGGCTGCATCCACGCCTTCACGTGCTTGAGCGCGTTCTTGAGCTCGCCGTAGATGCTGCCGACCTCGGTGAGGTACGCCTCCTCCGGGCTCTTCGCCAGGTCCGACTTGAGGGCGGCGAGGATGTCTGCCTCGTGCTCGCGTGCCGCCCGCTCGAGCGCCCGCAGCTGCTCCCGCCTCCATTCGAGCGGGAGCGTGATGCGGGTTTCGAAGAAGGCGCGCTGCCTTGCCACGAGCGCATTCGCGTCGAGAGGTGTTCGGACCATGGGACATCCCCTTCCGTGAGAGGTGGCTACTGGAGGAGTTCGCCTTTTTCGGCCTTCGCGACGAGCGACGCGGGGGGCAGGAAGTGCTTCCCGTAGCGCTCCGCCAGCTGGCGCGCGCGCAGGACGAAGCCGCGCGGCCCCGTGCCGGTGGGCCCTTCGTAGCCGTTGATGTACTGCACGACGCCGCCCGTCCACGGCGGGAAGCCGATGCCGAGGATGGAGCCCACGTTCGCGTCCGCGACGGAGCGCAGCACGCCTTCGTCGAAGCAGCGCACCGTGTCGATGGCCTCGGCGAAGAGCATCCGCTCCTTCATGTCCTCGAAGGGGATGGTGTGGCCGGGCTTCGTGTAGTGCTGGGTGAGCCCCGGCCACAGGCCCGTGCGCTTGCCGTCCGCGTAGTCGTAGAAGCCTCCGCCAGTGGAGCGGCCCTTGCGCCCGTGCTGGTCGATCATCGCGTCCATCACCGCGTAGCTGCCGTGCACCTGCCACGTCTGGCCCGCTGCCTCCACGGCGGCCTGGGTCTCCAGGCGGATCTTCCGGGGCAGCGTCAGCGTCAATTCGTCCACCAGCTGGAGCGGGGCGGCGGGGTAGCCCGCCTGGAGCCCGGCCTGCTCGATGGAGGCGGGCGGGATGCCTTCACCCACCATGGCGATGGCCTCGTTGAGGAACGTGCCAATCACGCGGCTGGTGAAGAAGCCCCGGCTGTCATTGACGACGATGGGCGTCTTGCCAATCTGCACCGCGATGTCGATGGCCTTCGCCAGCGTCGCGTCACTCGTCTGCTTGCCTGCGATGAGCTCCAGCAGCGGCATCTTGTCCACGGGGGAGAAGAAGTGCATCCCGACGAAGTCGGGCGGCCGCGTCACCCCTTCGGCGAGCAGGGAGATGGGCAGCGTGGAGGTGTTGGACCCGAGCACCGCGTCCGGGGCGACCACGCCTTGAATCTCCTGGAAGACCTTGTGCTTGAGCTTCACGTCCTCGAACACGGCCTCGATGACCAGGTCGCAGCCCGCGAGCGCGGCGGGGTCCGCGGCGGGGGTGATGCGCGCGAGCAGCGCGTCTCCCTTCTCCTTCGTGGTGGAGCCCTTCTGGACGGCCTTCTCCACGAGCTTCACCGAGTACTGCTTGCCCTTCTCCGCGGAGGCGAGGCTCACGTCCTTGAGCACCACGTCGATGCCGGCCTTGGCGCACACGTACGCGATGCCCGCGCCCATCATCCCGGCGCCGAGCACGCCGACCTTCTTCGCCGTGTGCTGCGGGAAGCCCTTGGGCCGGCCGCCACCGGAGTTGATGTGCTGCATGTCGAAGAAGAACGCCTGCATCATGTTCTTCGCGACCTGGCCGGTGGCCAGCTCCGTGAAGTAGCGCGACTCGATGGTGAACGCGGTGTCCACGTCCACCTGCGTGCTCTCCACGGCCACGGCCATGATGGCGCGCGGGGCCGGCATGTTCGCGCCCTTCAGCTGCTTGCGCAGGTTGGCCGGGAACGCGGGCAGGTTCGCCGCGAAGGACGGGGAGGACGGGGTGCCGCCCGGAATCTTGTAGCCCTTCGCGTCCCACGGCTGCTGCGAGCTGGGGTTCGCCTTCACCCACGCCCTGGCCGCTGGCAGCAGCGCGTCCACCGACTCCACCACCTCGTGCACGAGGCCCAGCTCCTTGGCCTCCTGCGGGCGGTAGCGCTGGCCCTGGAGCAGGACCTTCATCAGCGCGTCCGTGATGCCCAGCATGCGCACCGTGCGCACCACGCCTCCGCCACCGGGCAGCAGTCCCAGCGTCACCTCCGGCAGGCCCACCTGGGCGCCCTTGACGTCCGCGATGATGCGCCGGTGACACGCGAGGGCGATCTCCAGCCCGCCGCCCATCGCCGCGCCGTTGATGGCCGCGACCACGGGCTTGCCCAGCGTCTCCAGCGTGCGCAGCTGCGACTTGATCTCCTCGCCCAGCTCGAAGACCTGCTTCGCGTCCTCCTTCTTCACGCGGCGCAGGTCGTTCAGGTCGCCGCCCGCGAAGAACGTCTTCTTCGCGGAGGTGATGATGATGCCGGTGATGCTCGCCTTCTCCTGGACCAGCCGGTCCACCGCCGCGCGCATGGACTTCACATAGGCGGCGTTCATCGTGTTCGCGGACTGGCCCGGGTCATCCATCGTCAAGACCACGATGCCGTCGGCGTCTTTTTCCCAGCGCAGGGTGTTCTGTTCGCTCATGGGGCTTGGCTCGAAAGGTGTCGAAAGGGGGAGGGGTTCAGACGCGCTCGACGAGGGTGGCAACGCCCATCCCACCGCCGACGCACAGGGTGACGACCGCGCGGCGCGCCTGGCGCCGCTCCAGCTCGTCCACCACGGTTCCAAGGATCATCGCGCCGGTGGCGCCGAGCGGGTGGCCCATGGCGATGGAGCCGCCGTTGACGTTGAGCTTCTCGTCCGGGATGCCCAGGTCCTTCTGGTACTTGAGGACCACGGAGGCGAAGGCCTCGTTGAGCTCGAAGAGGTCGATGTCCTTCACCGTGAGGCCGGCGATGCCCAGCAGCTTCTGGGTGGCCGGGATGGGACCCGTGAGCATGATGGTGGGGTCCGAACCGGACGTGGCGATGGCGGCGATGCGCGCGCGGGGCGTGAGCCCCATCGCCTTGCCGACCTTCTCCGAGCCCACCAGGACGAGCGCCGCGCCGTCGACGATGCCGGAGGAGTTCCCCGGGGTGTGCACGTGGTGGATCTTCTCCACGAAGTGGTACTTCTGCAGCGCCACCGCGTCGAAGCCGCCCGCCTCGCCCATCGCGGTGAAGGACGCGTTGAGCTGACCGAGCGACGCCACGGTGGAGTCCGGGCGCATGTGCTCATCGCGGTCCAGCACGGTGAGGCTGTTCTGGTCCACCACGGGGACGACGGACTTCTTGAAGTAGCCGTCCGCCCAGGCCTTCGCCGCGAGCGCCTGTGAGCGCGCGGCGTAGCGGTCCACGTCCTCGCGGGTGAAGCCCTCCATCGTCGCGATGAGGTCCGCGGAGATGCCCTGCGGCACGAAGTAGGTGTCGTAGTTGGTGGCCGGGTCCAACGCCCAGGCGCCGCCGTCCGAGCCCATGGGGACGCGCGACATGCTCTCCACGCCGCCCGCGATGACCAGGTGCTCCCAGCCCGAGCGCACCTGCTGCGCGGCCAGGTTCACCGCCGTCAGGCCGGAGGCGCAGAAGCGGTTGAGCTGCACGCCGCCCGTCGTCTCCGCGAGGCCCGCCGCGAGCACCAGCGTCCGGGCGATGTCCGCGCCCTGGTCCCCCACGGGAGACACGACGCCCAGCACCACGTCGTCGATGCGCTGGGGATCCAGGTTCGGGTTGCGCTGCTTGAGCGCCTCCACCAGGCCGACGAGCAGCGACACCGGCTTGGTGCCGTGCAGCGCGCCCTTCTTGCCCTTGCCGCGGGGGGTACGAACGGCGTCGAAGATGAATGCTTCCTGGCTCACTCGGAGCCTCCTTGGAGATGCAGGTGATGGGGCTACAGGGAACGGGCGACGAGCTCTTTCATGACCTCGTTCGCGCCGGCGAAGATCCGCAGGACGCGGGTGTCCGCGAACAGGTGGGCGATAGGGTACTCCTTCATGTAACCGTACCCTCCAAACAGTTGCAGGCATCGGTCCACGACGATGCACGCCTGGTCCGTTACCCAGTACTTCGCCATGGCCGCCGTGGTCACGTCGAGCCTGCCTTCGAGGTGGGCCGTGATGCAGTCGTCAACGAAGGTGCGGCAGACCCGTTGCAGGGTCGCGCACTCCGCCAGCTCGAAGCGCGTGTTCTGCAGGGCGAAGAGCGGCTTGCCGAAGGCGTGACGCTGCTTCGTGTACTCGACGGTCACCTGCACCGCGCGCTCCAGGCTCGCCATCCCGATGATGGCCGTGATCAGCCGCTCCGGCGGAAGCTGCTGCATCAGCTGGACGAAGCCCCGGCCCTCCTCGCCGCCGAGCAGGTTGCCCACCGGGACCTTCAGGTCGTCGAAGAAGAGCTCGGTGGTGTCCTGGCCCTTGCCCCCCAGCTTGTCGAGGATGCGGCCTCGCTGGAAGCCGGGCGTCGTGTCGGAGACCTCCGCGCACACCAGCGAGATGCCCGCGTGGCCCTTCTGGTCCCCGGTCCGCACGACGATGATGATGAAGTCGCAGACGTGGCCGTTGGAGATGAACGTCTTCGCGCCGCTCACCCGGTAGAAGTCACCCTCACGCACCGCGCGGGTGGTGATGGCCTGGAGGTCCGAACCCGTCCCCGGTTCGGTCATGGCGATGGCGCCCACCCACTCGCCGCTCGCGAAGCGGGGCAGCCACCGCTGCTTCTGGGCCTCGGACCCATAGGCGAGCAGGTAGTGCGCGACGATGGTGGAGTGCACGGCGAAGCCCATGGAGGGGTCACCCGCGCGGATCTGCTCCTCGATGAGGATGGCCTCGTGCGCGAACGTGCCGCCGCCGCCGCCGTAGGCCTCCGGAATGGACATGCACAAGAGGCCCAATTCGCCGGCCTTCCGGTAGAGCGCCTTGTCCGGATACCCCTGGGCCACGTGCTTGGGCACGTTGGGGAGGACCTCCTGGGTGAAGTAGCTGGCCGCGAGCCCGCGCACCTGCTCGAGCTCGTCCGAGCTCCATCGGGGACGTGTCGTCATGTCTGCCTCCTAGAGTCCGAACGTCTTGCCAATGATGTCGCGCTGGATCTCGCTCGTGCCGCCGTAGACGGTGGAGATGACCGTGGCGCGCAGGTGCGACTCCATGTCGTATTCGGTGGCGTAGCCGTAGCCCCCCATCATCTGCATGCCCTCCAGGGCCACGCGCTTGGCCGTCTCCGTCGTCTTCAGCTTCGCCATGGAAGCCTCGCGGGGGAGGGTCTGCTCGGGGGCCTCGTCCACCATGGCGGCCACGCGGTAGACGAGCAGCTCACAGCAATCCAGTTCGGTGGCGAGGTCCGCGATGCGGTGCTTGAGCGCCTGGAAGGAGCCGACGGACTGGCCAAATTGCTTGCGCTCCTTCACGTAGGCGACCGCGTCATCGAACGCGCGTCGCCCCCGGCCGAGCATGGCCGCGGCGAGGATGAGCCGCTCGCTGTTGAGCCCCGCCATCAACTGGGGCCAGGCGCGGTCCACGGCGCCCACGACAGAGTCCTCCGGCAGGAAGCAGTCGGTGAAGAAGACGTCGTTGACCTCCTTGCCGCCCATCGTCGGGATGCCGCGAACCTCCATCCCCGGCGTGCCCGCGGGGACGCAGAACAGGGTGAGGCCGTCGTGCCGCGAGCGGGTGGCGTCGGTGCGGGCCACCAGCAGGATGTGGTCCGCGAGGTGCGCGTTGGAGCACCAGGTCTTCTGCCCGTTGACGACGAAGCCCCCGGGGGCGCGGGTGGCGCGGCAGGTGAGCGCGGCGACGTCCGAGCCCGCCCCGGGTTCGGAGATGGAGATGGCCTCCACGCGGCCCCGTGCGATGCCTCCCAGGATGGTCGCGCGCTGCGCCTCGGTCCCGAACCGCGCGTAGGGACCGGCGGCGACCGCCGTGGTGATGTAGCCGCCCACCGGGGCGAGCCCGTAGGCGGTCCGCTCCGCGAAGAGGCAGACGTCGGACATGCCACCGCCGGAGCCGCCATGCTCCGGGGGAAGCCCCACCCCGAGCCAGCCGAGCTCCGCCATCTCCGCGTAGAGGGCGGGGCTGTGGGCTTCGGCGCCGTGGTTCGTCAGGGCGTCTCGCTGCGCGCGCGTCCCCGTCCTGTCGCGACAGAACGCGTCGATGGCGGAGGCGAAGGCAGCCTGCTCCGGGGTTCTCACATGCATGGGGGCTCTCGTGGATCCGGCGGGTGGGGCGTCAGGTGTTCGCGTAGAGCGCGGCGATGCGCTCGGCGTACTGCGCGAGGAGGACGCGGCGCTTGAGCTTGAGGGTGACGGTCAGCTCGCCCGTCGCGGGGGACCACGCCTCCGGCACCACCGCGAAGGACTTGATCTGCTCCGCGCGGGAGAGCCGGGCGTTGGCCGCGGCGACGAGGACCTCCAGCTCCGCGCGGACGCCGGGATGGCGGGCGAGGTCGGCGAGCGACTCCGACGCGAGGCCCTGGGCCCGGGCCCACTGGGGCGCGACTTCCGGGTCCAGCGAGAGGAGCGCCGTCACGTAGGGGTGGCCATCGCCAATCGCAAGCGCCTGTCCCACCAGGGGGTGCGCGCGCAGCATGCCCTCGAGCCTGGAGGGCGCGATGTTCTTCCCGCTCGAGGTGATGAGCAGCTCCTTCTTGCGGTCGGTGATGGTGAGGAACCCGTCCGCATCGAGCGTGCCGATGTCGCCGGTGGCGAGCCACCCGTCCGCGTCCACCCCGCTGACGACCTGACCGTCCGCGGCGAGGTACCCGGAGAACACCACGGGGCCCCGGACGAAGATTTCACCGTCCTGGGCCAGCCGCAGTTGCAGCCCGGGGATGGGCTTGCCCACGGCGCCCAGCCGGAAGTCCGCGGGCGTGTTGATGGTCGCGCAGCCGGTGGTCTCGCTCATGCCCCAGACCTCCAGCACCTGGATGCCGAAGCCCCCGAGGTACTCGAGGATCTCCACCGGGATGGGCGCCGAACCGCTGCTGGCCCATCCGAGCGCGTCCAGGCCGAGCATCTTGCGCAGGGGGGCGAGGACGCGGGCCTCCGCCTCCGCGACCTTCTGCTGAAGCTCCGGGGGCACGGCCCGTCCGGAGCCCTGGAGCTGGAAGGACTCCAGGGCCAGCGCATGGGCCGCGAGCAGGGGCTCGCGCCGCGAGGGTTCGAGCGCGCCCACCTTCGCCCTCAGGCCGCCCGCGAGCTTCTCCCAGAAGCGCGGCACGCCGAAGAACGCGGGAACGCGCGCCCGGGCCAAGAGCGGCATCAGGTCCGCGGGATCCGCGCAGATGTGCACGTGCAGCGCCTTGTAGAGCGCGCGGTACAGCCCCAGCTCGCGCTCCGCGACATGCGCGAGCGGGAGATAGGCGATGGACGGCACCCGCATCGGGACGGGGATGGAGGCGTCCACGGCAATGGCCTCGTAGAAGGCATTGCGGTGGCTCAGCACCACGCCCTTGGGGTCGCCGGTGGTGCCCGACGTGTACATCATCGCGATGGGGTCGTCAGGCCGGATGTCCTTCCAGCCGTCCTCGAAGACGCGGGGCTCCGCCTGGTGCAACGCCTGTCCCCGGGCCGCGACGTCCGCGAAGGAGACGAAGCGCGCATCCCCGGCGGGAACGGCCGCCGCGTCCAGGACGATGATGCGCTTGAGGGCCCCGAGCGTCTCGAGCACCGGCCACCACCGCGCGACCTCGTCCTTGCCCTCCAGCACCACCACCGTGGCCCCGCTGTGCAGCGCGACGTAGCCCACCTGTTCGGTGCTCAGGGTCTGGTACGCGGTGCAGGGAATGGCCGACAGGTGGACCGCGGCATGGTCCACGACCCAGTGCTCCGGCCGGGCGGACATCATGATCAGCATCCGCTCGCCCTTCTTCAGCCCCAGCGCGTCCAGGCCCCGGGTGAGCGCGGCGGTCTGCTCACGCAGCTGCGCCCAGCTGAGCGTCCTGTCTCCGGCGGTGAGGGCGGGGGCATCCGCGTACTCCTCGGCGTTGCGTTTGAGGAGGAGCGGCAGCGTGAGCTTGTCCGCCAGGGATTGGCACTGCGCCTCCAGGTCTGCGCGCGACAGCTCCATGGGCACCTCCTCCGATGCGTTGGTCAAACGTGCTGTGGCGCTTCCCGTCAGGGGTCGACGTAGAGGTCGAGCACCACGTCGGGACCGCCGCCGTACCGGCTGAAGTCGGTGACGCCTTCGGCGCGCAGGACGTCTTCGTCGATGAAGGTCTGCCCGGTGCAGGTCCGCGGCGGGCGCTGGAGGAGGGCCACGGCCGCGTCCGCCATGATCTCCGGCGCGCGGGCCCGCTGCATCGACGTGTCACCGCCGAGCAGGTTCCTCACGGCGGCGGTGGCGATGAGCGTCCGGGGCCAGAGCGCGTTCGCGCCAATGCCAGCCTCCGCGAACTCCGCGGCCCAGCCGAGCGTGAGCAGCGTCATGCCGTACTTGGCGAGCGTGTACGCCGGGTGCAATCCCATCCACTGCGGCGCGAGGTTGATGGGGGGCGAAAGCGACAGGATGTGCGCGTGGGGGGAGCGGCGCAGGTGCGGGAGCGCCGCGCGCGTCAGGAGGAACGTCCCGCGCAGCTGGATCTGCTGCATCAGGTCGAACCGCTTGACGGACAGCTCCTCCGTCTTGAGCGGAGCGAGGGCGCTCGCGTTGTTGACGCAGAAGTCGATGCCGCCGAAGCGCGCCACGGCCGCGTCCACGGCGCGTTGCACATCCGCCTCGTCGCGCACGTCTCCCACCACGGCGAGCGCCCGGCCCCCCGCGGCTTCGATCTCCGCGGCGGCCGTGTGCACCGTCCCGGGCAGCCGGGCATCTGGCGTGTCGGTCTTCGCCAGGAGGGCGACGTTCGCGCCCAGCCGTCCCGCCGCGACCCCGATGGCCAGCCCGATGCCGCGGCTTCCGCCGGACATCAGGAGCGTGCGGCCGGCGAGCGGACCCTGGGGTGTCGGTCCCGTCACCGCTTGGGCCCCGTCTTCGGCGCCCGGGCGTCACCGCGCGCGGGGCCGTCCTGCTGCGCCAGCTGGGGGAAGACGTCGCGCACGATGACGATCAGCGCTTCGCTCAGGAGCAGCTGGGTGTCCTCGCGGGAGAGCGTCCCGCCGCGGATCCACTCGCGGATGGAGGCCTTCACCAGTCCGCCGTAGGAGCGCATCATCGCCCGGTGGCGCGCGTCGTTTCCGACCTCGACCTTGAGCCCCAGGAACTCGAGCGTCTTCGCGGCGGCCACGTCGTCCGCCTCGGAGATGATGCGCTCCAGCTCCGGGTCGGAGCCAATGCCTCCCATGCCGGTGACGGCCACGTACGTCTTTCCGTGGGTCGCCACGGTATCGAGGTACCACTCGACGCTGCGCTCCACCCGCTCCCGCAGGGTTCCCGTCATGGTCACGCTCTCCTCCAGGCCGGGCATGAGCAGCATCCTCTTCACGACCTTCAGATAGAGGTCCCGCTTCTGCCCGAAGTAGTGGTTGAGCAGTCCCCGGGCGACCCCCGCCTCCCGGGCAATGTCGGTGGTGGAGACCTCCGCGTAGGGGCGCTCGCCGAACAGCCGCGTGGCGCATTCCAGGATCTGCTCCCTGCGCTCGTCGGGTTCGAGCCGCTTCCAGCGGGGCGAGGCGGCCGGGCTCATGGGTGCTCCCTCCAGGGGAGGAACGCGGGCAGGTCCTGCGTCACCGTCCGGGAGAACTTCGCGGGTCGCTTCTGCATGAAGGCCATCACGCCTTCTAGCGCATCCGCGCTCTGTCCCAGGCTGGCGATGAGCTGGCTGTCGAGCTCGAAGGCGGGCTCCGGAGAGGGCAGGGCGCTCATCCGGTAGAGGGCCTGACGGATGACGGCCACGGACACGGGCGCGGTGGTCTCCACCAGCTCGCGGGCGAGCGTCTGGGCGGCGTCGAGCAGCGCCTCGGGTTCGTGGAGCGAGCGGACCAGCCCCGCGCCGAGCGCCTCCTCCGCCGGGATGAGCCGGCCACTCACCATCCAATCCAGCGCGCGGCCCATGCCGACGAGGCGCGGCAGGAACCAGCTGGAGCCGGCCTCCGGATAGATGCCCCGCCGGCTGAAGACGAAGCCGAAGCGGCTGCTCTTCGAAGCGAGGCGGAAGTCCGCGGGGAGGATCATCGTCGAGCCGACGCCCACCGCGGCGCCCTGGATGGCCGCGATGATGGGCTTTCGCAGCGCGAACATCTGGCGCGTCACCCGCGTCGCCGGTTCGACCCAGTAGCCCTCGGGAGCCTGCGTCTGCGTCACCTCGAGCGAGCTGCCGCTCAGGTCCGCTCCCACGCAGAAGTCCTTGCCCGCGCCGGTGAGGACGACCACGCGCACGCCTTCATCCGCATCCGCGTGGGCGAGTGCGTCCGCCAGCTCATCCGCCATCTTCACGGTGAAGCCGTTGCGCGCCTCGGGGCGGTGCAACTCCAGGGTGGCGACCCGGTCCGCGACTGAAAACCGGATGTGCTCGTAGCTCATGGTGAGGGCCTCTTTGCTCCTGTCCGCGTCATGATGGTAGCTTGTTGGCGGACCGTCAACAGCAAGTGTCATTGCAAATGCCGTTTGGCTTTCGACCGTTTGCGTCATCCATGACTCCTTCTTCCTTTAGTCTTGAGGGCCGTCGCGCCCTGATCACAGGCGCCTCGGGTGGGTTGGGGCTGCACTTCGCCGGGGTGCTGGCGCGGGCGGGCGCTGAGGTCGTGTTGGCGGCGCGCAGTGCCAACAAGCTGGCCGCCGAGGTCGAACACCTGCGCGCGTCAGGGGCGCGAGCCCATGCGGTGTCGCTGGATGTGACCCGCTCCGAGTCCGTGCAGGCAGGCGTGGCCGAGGCCGAGAGGCTGGCGGGCGGTGTCCTGGACGTGCTGGTGAACAACGCAGGCGTGTCCGGTGAGCACTTCTTCCTCCAGGTGGAGGAGCCCGAGTGGGATGCCGTGATCGACACCAACCTGAAGGGAGCCTGGCTGGTGGCGCGGGCCGTGGCCCGTCGGTTGGTGGAGGCAGGCACGCCCGGCAGCATCATCCACATCGCCTCCATCCTGGGGCTGCGCGTGGGCGGTTCGGTGTCGCCGTACTGCGCTTCCAAGGCCGGGCTGATCCACCTCACCAAGGCCATGGCGTTGGAGTTGGCGCGTCACCGGATCCGCGTGAACGCCCTCGCGCCGGGCTACATCGAAACCGACCTCAACCGCGGCTTCTTCGAAAGCGACGCCGGCCAGAAGATGAAGGCGCGCATTCCCTTCCGTCGCCTGGGGCTCATGCGGGAGCTGGAGGGCCCGCTGTTGCTCCTGGCGTCGGAGGCTGGCAGCTACATGAGCGGCAGCGTGCTGGAGGTGGATGGCGGCCACCTCTGCTCCACCTTGTAGTCCTCCTGGAGTCCCTGATGGATTTCTCTCTCTCCCCCGAAATTGAAGACCACCGGCTGCGGGTGCGGGCCTTCGTGGCGCGGCACGTCCTGCCATTGGAAACCCAGCCAGACGCCTTCGACGCGCACGAGAACCTCCGCGAAGACGTGGTGGCCCGGGTGCGTGAGCGGGCCCGCGCCGAAGGGCTCTGGGCCTTCCAGGTGCCGAAGTCGCGGGGCGGGCAGGGCCTGGGCGTGGTGGGCATGGCGGCCTGCTACGAGGAGGCGGCCCGTTCGCCCTTCGGTCCGGTGATGTTCAACGCCGCGCCCCCCGATGACGGCAACATGATCCTCCTGGAGAAGGTGCTCGCGACGGAGGCGCTGAAGGAGCGTTGGCTTCAGCCCATCATCGACGGCCGGGTGCGCTCGGCGTTCGCCATGACGGAGCCCGACGGCTGCGGCTCCGACCCTTCGCTTACCTATACGCGGGCGGAGAAGCAGGGGGACGCGTGGGTCATCACCGGCCGCAAATGGTTCATCACCGGCGCGCAAGGGGCCCAGCACTTCATCCTGGTGGCCCGCACGTCGGAGGATGAGCGCAAGGGGCTCACCGCCTTCCTCTTCGATGCGAGCCAGCCCGGCTGGCGCATCGAGCGCCGCATTCCCATCATGGGCCCGGAAGAGCATGGCGGTCATTGCGAGCTCGTCTTCGAAGGGCTGCGGATTCCGGACGAGCACCGCCTGCTGGGCGTGGGCGATGGCCTCAAGGTCACGCAGATCCGCCTGGGCACCGCCCGCCTCACGCACTGCATGCGCTGGCTGGGGCTCTCCAAGCGCTGCCTGGAAGAAGCGGGGGGCTATGTCTCACGGCGCATGAGCTTCGGAGAGACCCTGGCCCGTCATGAAGGCGTGCAGTGGATGCTGGGGGACGTCGCGAAGGACATCCATATCGGCCGGCTGCTTACGATGAGCGCTGCCTGGAAGCTGGACCAGGGTGACTTCGCTCGCGCCGACATCTCCATCGCGAAGATGCACGTGGCGGACACCCTGCACAAAGCCGCCGACACGGCCATCCAGTTGATGGGGGCGCGGGGCTACTCCAAGGACACGATTGTCGAATGGATCTACCGCTACGCCCGACAGGCGAGGCTGGTCGACGGGGCGAGTGAAATCCACAAGATGGTGCTGTCACGCGCGTACCTGGCCGAAGGCCCGGACTTCTTCAAGTGGGGCGTGTCCTCCGCTTCCTGAAAGGTGTGCCCCATGCGGGATGAGCAGCGGCAGGCGCTGGAGCAGTTCCTGGCGGCAAGGGCCGGTGCCCATGCGGTGCGGATCCACGATGTGCGCCTGCTCTCCGGGGGCGCCATCCAGGAGAACTGGTCGCTGTCCACCTCCGTGACAGGAGGCCCGCATGAGGGCGAGCTGGAGTGCGTGCTGCGCTCCGACGCGCCCTCGGGCGTCGCCGTGTCCCACAGCCGCGCGCAAGAGTTCGCCCTGTTGCAGGTGGCCTTCCGGGCCGGCGTGACGGTGCCGGAGCCCCTGTGGCTGGGAGACACCTCCGTGTTCGGTCGGGACTTCTTCGTGATGCGCAAGGCGAAGGGGACGGCCTCCGGTCATCGCCTCGTGAAGGAGCTGGACCTGGGCGGTGACCGGGAGCTGCTGGTGGAGCGCCTGGGCGAGGAACTGGCGCGGCTGCATGCCATCCGGCCGCCGGTAGAAGGACTCGCCTTCCTCCGGCCTCCCACGCTGTCGCCCGCGCTCCAGTGCGTGAAGGACTCCCGTGAGTTCCTGGACGGGCACCGCGCGGCGTTTCCGGCACTGGAGTGGGGCCTGCGCTGGCTGGAGCGGCACGCGCCCGTCACCCCGGCGCTGGTGCTGACGCATCGTGATTTCCGCACGGGAAACTACATGGTGGATGAGACGGGCCTCACGGCCGTGCTGGATTGGGAGTTCGCGGCCTGGTCGGATCCGCTGGAGGACCTCGGCTGGTTCTGTGCGCGCTGCTGGCGCTTTGGCCAGTTCGACAAGGAGGCCGGGGGCATGGGCTCCCGCGAGGCGCTGTTCCGCGGCTATGAGCGCGTGAGTGGCCGGCGTCCCGAGCGTGAGGCGGTGTTCTATTGGGAGGTGCTGGCCCATGTGCGGTGGGCGGTGATTGCCCTCCAACAGGGCGAACGGCATCTCTCCGGACAGGAGCCGTCCCTGGAGCTGGCGCTGACGGCGCATGTCGTGCCGGAGCTGGAGCTGGAACTCCTGCGCATGACCGGGGGACACCATGCGTGAGTGCCCCGACGGTGCCGCGCTGCTGGCGATTGCCCGCGAGGTGCTGCGCAAGGAGCTGCTGCCCCTGCTGCCTGGGGACAAGGCCTATGCGGCGTTGATGGTGGCCAACGCCATGGGCATCGCCGAGCGCCAGCTGCGCAATGGTGAAGGCCCCCAGCGGGAAGAACAGCAGGCGTTGGCGACCCTGCTCGGTAGGGAGGGGTCGCTGGCGGACCTGAACCGTGAGTTCGCGGCGAGGATCCGCCGGGGCGACATCGACATTGACAGCGATGCCGAAGCCCGCCGGCTGCTCTGGGAGTCCACCGTGCAGCGGGTGCGTGAGAGCGCGCCCAAGGCCCTGGCCGCCTACAGCCCGAGCGCCGCCCGGCACGTCTTCGTGTAGAGGTCGCGAAAGACGTTGTCCGGGTCCGTGCGCTGCTTCACGGCCTGGTAGGTCTCCTTGTTCCAGAGGGTCCAGAAGGTCTCTTCGTCGTAGTAGTTGTAGGAGATGAGCGTCTTGGTGCCGTTGACCCGCTGCAACGCGTCCTCGAACTCCTTGTAGAGGTTGCGGCCGTCGGGCTGCGGGAGGCCGTAGACGGCCAGGTCGAGGAACAGCGGATCATGCACGCCACCCCACCACTGGGGCGTCAGCCACTCGTAGTCCCGCGTCCGGCGGAAGGGCACGCACCACACCGGATAGAAGTGCATCTCGCGGTGGTACCAGTCCATGAACTCGGCCGTGCGCGAGAAGGGCACGAACACGTCCACGATGACGTTCGGGTTCTTGTCCGGCAGGAAGCGGTGGAAGCGGTCCGCGGCCCTCAGCACGCTGTCCGAGTGCACCAGCCTGCCGAACAGCGCCCGGCCCAGGAGGCTCCGCGGGCGGACATGGGTGACGCCCCGGTTGTAGCGGAAGAGGTAGTCGTAGGTCGTGAGGAAGTCCTCGGACAGGCGCGGGATGCTCTCGCAGTACGCCTTGAGCCAGTCGTAGCGGCTCACATGCGGGGCGCGCTCCACGAAGCGGCCCACGCACAGCACGTGCTTCGTCGGGGAGAAGATCTGCCCGTCCAGGTAGTCCACGTCCTGGGCGTTGAAGTGGCGCCAGATGCCCTGCTGGAACGCCTCCAGCGTGTCGTAGGTCTCATACTTCACGTGCACGTACGGCGCGACGCGCACGAGCTTGAAGCGCAGCTTGGAGAGGATGCCCAGCGTCCCGAACGAGCCGTGGATCATCTGGAACACCAGCGGGTGGTGCTGGGGCGAGCAGTACAGCACCTCCCCCTTGGCGGTGATGATCTCGTACTCGAGGCACGTGTCGTGGAAGCCGCCGTGCCGGAACGACATGGACTCGATGGAGCACCCCGCGACGGCGCCGCCCAGCGTGATGGTCTTGTGCTCCGGGACGATGATGGGCGTGAGCCCGTGGCGCAGCGTCGCCTGGACCACCTCGTCGAAGGTGACCGCGGGCTCGGCCGTGCAGGTCATCCCCACCGGATCGATTTCGAGGATTTGATCCAGGTCCCCCAGGTCGATCTTCTCGTCGGTCCGTCGCTTGTCATTGCGCTTGGGCACCTGGTGCGGCGGCGACTTCTTGCGGAAGGACACGGGGCGCGTGCCCGTCCGCGTCCGCAGCTGGCGTGCGATCCGCTCCACCTTCGCGTCGTGGAGCGACTCCTTGTGGGAGGGGTTTTCGACCCGCCGCACACCGGACACTGACTCCATTGTCATCTCAATCCTCCGAACTTCCGTTGCGGCAATGGTGGGGAAGGGCCCTCGGTGTGGGGAGTCACCGCTCATGCACCGGCCACCGGCTGGTCGGCCGCCTGACATGCACCGGGTGTCTGGGCGTCAAATCGCTACGACCCGTGTCCAGTGGCCTCCCGCGCAGGGATGACCGGCTGCGTCGCGACCTTCGGGGTTCGCAACAAATTGTCGGCTTTATCGAGAATGTCCTGTTTCATGAGAGGGCCAGGTCGCTTGTGACCCCTCTCCCTTCCCCCCATGAACGGAAGAACATCCTTGATGAACTCCCCCTCTCTCCGAATGGGCTGGCGCGTGCGCGTCCTGCTGCCGGTGCTGCTGTCCGTGGCCTGCGGCGAAGCCCCGTCCTCCCCTGACTCCCTGGGCACGGAAGCGTCCGCGCTCGGGCCCCCTGTCACCGTGTCCTTCCAGGAGCAGGTGTCGCCGTCGGCGGCGTACACCGGCGTGTCGGAGACGTCGCTGCTGCAGAGCACCCCCGGCGTGAACACCGGCGCGGACACCACCCTGCGCATGGACCGGGACTACCCCACCAGCTCCGGGCAGGTGAGCAACGGCCTCCTGCGCTTCGACGTGAGCGCCATCCCCGCGAACGCGACGGTGCAGTCCGTCCGGCTGACCGTGTTCGTGAAGAACGCGACCACGGGCGAGGGCTACTTCGTCCACGCCGCGGGCCGTGCCTGGAACGAGGCGCAGGCCACCTGGACGAACGCGACGAGCACCACCGCCTGGGCCGCGGGCGGCGCCAGCGGCGCCACGGACCGGGGCGCCACGAGCTTCGCCACGCTCCTGCCGGGCGCGACGGGCAGCTACGGCGTGGACCTCAACGCGGAGGGCGTCGCGGCGGTGCAGGGCTGGGTGCAGAACGCGGGCACCAACCACGGCTTCGTGCTGGACGCGCTCACCAACATGGACGGGCTGGAGCTGGACTCGTCGGAGTCCGCCACGCTGGCCAACCGTCCGAAGCTGACGGTGACGTACGCGCTGCCCACGTCCAGTGGCGGCACGGGCCTGCTGGGCCAGTACTTCACCGGCGCGAACTTCCAGACCCTCACCGTGGAGCGCACGGACCCCACGGTGAACTTCGACTGGACGACGAACGCGCCCGTGTCCGGGGTGCCGGCGGACGGCTTCAGCGTGCGGTGGACCGGCCAGGTGATGCCGCTGTATTCGCAGACCTATACGTTCTTCACCCAGAGCGACGACGGCGTGCGCCTGTGGGTCAACGGCCAGCAGCTGGTGAACAACTGGACCGACCACGCCTCCGTGGAGAACAGCGGCACCATCACGCTGACGGCGAACCAGAAGTACGACGTCCGGATGGAGTACTACGACAGCACCGGCAGCTCCGTGGTGAAGCTGTCCTGGGCGTCCGCGAGCCAGCCCAAGCAGATCATCCCCGTGGACCAGCTCTTCCCCGCCGCGGCGCAGGAGCCGGGCAACCCCGGCCTCACCGGCCTGGACAACACGGGCAAGACGATCCCGGACACCAACTACGCGATTCCTTCCGGCGCCATCTTCCTGGCGACGAACGGCAATGACAGCAACGCGGGCACGCAGGCCGCGCCGGTGGCCACGCTCAACCGCGCCATCGCGCTGGTGCCGGCGGGGGGGACCATCGTGGTGCGCGGCGGCGTCTACCGCGACTGGTACAACAACGGCGCCGGCAACTACCGCGTCGCGACCAAGGTGATGACGCTCCAGGCGTATCCGCACGAGCAGCCCTGGTTCGACGGCACGGACGTGAAGCCCGCCTCGGCCTGGACGTCCGACGGCGCCGGCCACTGGTACATGGACTGGAGCACGCCGTCCTTCTGCAACGGCGGCTACTACAACTTCAAATACGACGCCCAGCCGACGACGAACACGGGGCCGTGCAGCCACTTCGACATGTACGGCGATCCGGCGAACCCCGCCGCGGGCGACCCGCAGATGGTCTTCATCGACGGGGCGTACGTGCACGAGGTGAAGACGCTCGCGGAGGCCACGCCGGGCAACTTCTTCTATGACTGGAACAACCGCCGCATCTACATCGCCACCAACCCCACGGGGCACACGGTGGAGGTGGCCGCGCGGCCCGTCGCGCTCGTGCTGGGCGTCACCGGCTACACGCTGAAGGGCCTGGGCTTCCGGCGCTACGCGACGAACGAGTACAGCGGCACCACGAGCGCGGCCGTCTACATTGGCGCGACGAACAGCCTGGTGGAGAACTGCGTCTTCACGCAGATGGCGGCGGGCTCGCTCAGCATCAAGCCCCAGGGCGGCGTGGTGCGCCGCTCCGTCTTCGCCAGCAACGGCTTCACGGCCATTGGCTCCAACGGCTCCACCAACTCCAACCCGGTCGTCCCGGACGGGCTGCTGCTGGAGGAGAACATCGTCAACGCCAACAACACGGAGCGCTTCGGCACCAACTGCTCGCGCTCTTGCGCGCAGGCGGGCGTGAAGATTGCCCACATGAATGGCTTCACGGTGCGCAACAACGTCTTTGAACACAACCTGAACGGCGCGGGCTTCTGGTGCGACGAGGACTGCCGCGGCGGCGTGATGGTGGGCAACATCTCCCGCAACAACAAGATTGGCATCTTCTACGAGGTGTCCGACACCGGCATCATCGCGTCCAACCTCATCTACGACAACACGTACGCCGGCATCCAGACGTGCTCGTCGAACACGAAGATCTACAACAACACCCTGGTGGACAACGCGGCCATCAGCATCTGGATCTACGACGACTCGCGCAACGAGCAGGACCGGCGCGGCTCCGACATCGGGCCGGACACGGTGAACGTGGACGTGGCGAACAACATCATGTCGGGCGGAAACATCACGACCCTCAAGGCCTCGCGCTCCGACAACAACTTCACCAACACGGGCCCCAACACCTTCTTCTCGGAGCTGGACTACAACAGCTACTACCGCTCCGGCGGCACCGGGAAGTCGCTGGTCAACTGGGTGGACACGGGCGGCGTGAACTACACGTCGCTGGCCGCGGTCCGCGTGGACCGGGGCTGGGAGCTGCACGGCCACGACCTGGCGTCGGGCGGTGACCCGTTCTTCGTGAACCAGTCGCTGCGCAACTACGTCGTGCGTCCCTCCAGCGTGGCCTACAACAGCGGCAAGCCGCTGCCCGCGGACGTGGCCCAGGCCATTGGCGTGCCCGCCGGCACGGTGACGAGCCGGGGCGCCATCACCTGGCCGGGCCGGTAGTCCCGTCTTGAGTTGAGTGCGCAGGGCCCGGAACCCAGAGGCTCCGGGCCCTGTGTCTTTTTCAGCGGGGGCTCACGGCGACGGGGCTTCCAGTTGCTGGCGCAGCTCGCGGGTGCTCATCACCGGGGTGCCGTCCCGGCCCAGCAGGGTCTGTCCATCCGGGGAGTAGAGCGCCGGGCGCCGGAACAGCATCCGCAGCGCGTGCCGGTGCGGGTAGACGATGGACGCCCGGGGGTTCAGGGCCCGCAGGTGCTTGCGCAAGAGCGGGGCGTACCTGGGGCTCTGCGCCGGGAAGATGTGGTGCTCCTGGTGGTAGCTGAAGTTGAAGTGCAGCCAGTTCAGCACCGGGTGTGTCTCCACGCTGGCGGTGTTCACGAAGGGGTTGTCCGTCTCCTCCGACGCGGGCTGCATCCAGTGGTTCGTGGCGATGTAGATCATCAGCGAGACGTTGCCGATGAGGAGCGGGAGCACGAGCGCGTAGAACGCGGCCCGGGGGCCCAGCACCCACCCCAACGCGCCCCAACCGGCCGCGAGGAGCACGGTGAGCACCCGCTCCCGCGTGCGGTGCAGGTGCACGTGCTGGAACGCGGGCTGCCGGCAGTGGTGCCAGAGGAAGGCCTGCCCCTGGGCGGTGAAGAAGAGGCTGAAGCTGATGAAGCTGAGCCAGTGCCCCGACCCCGGGGACATCGCGTGGAACAGCTTCGCGAACTTCTGGGTGTGCCAGTCCGTCTGACGGGGCAGGACGTCCGGGTCGCGGACGAGGACGTTGGCGGCGCTGTGGTGCGCCTGGACATGCCAGGCCCGCCAGTTGCCGGGCGTCACCAGGAAGGGCGCGAAGCCGACCCAGCCGATGAGGTCCTCCATCGCCCGGCTGTGGAACACCGAGTGGTGGAGCGCTTCGTGCGCGGCGAGGCCCACGGCGGTGATGATCTGCCCGAGCACGAGCGCGATGAGGAGGCAGGCCCAGTCCGGCAGGGGCCGGGTCGCGAGGACGTAGATGAGGGCCGCCGCCACGGGCACGAGCCCGAGCGCGATGAGGCCGCGCAGGGGCTGCCGCTCGAAGGCCTCGGGCGGCAGCGCCCGGCGCAGCTCCGAGCGGAGCCGCTTGGGGTCATCCGCGGGGATGGGAACCGCTGGGGAAGGGGAGTCGTTCATGGAGTCCTCCAGGAAGGTGGGGGCTTCAGGCCATGGGACGGGCGAGGCCGCCTTCAACGAGCATCCGCAGGCGCCCCGCGTCGTCGTGCGCCGCCGCGGTGCCGCACTGGAGGATGTCCCCCTCCAGGCGCGGGGCGAGCGCCTTCAGGGAGAGGTGGCGGGAGGTGCCGCCGCTGCCTGCCGCCACCAGGTCCCGGTCGAACGTGGTCCGCTGGACCTGGATGGGCGCGAACACGTCGCCGGAGACACCCTCGACGTGCATCGCGCTCAGCCGCAGGGCCGCGTCCAGCACGAGCGCGGGCACGCTGCTTCCTGCCTCCCGGGGGGCTTCCGGCAGGTCCAGCCGCGCGAAGCGGGCGGTCTGCTCCAGCCGGATCTCCTCCAGGCAGTCGAACATCTTGCGCAGCTCAATCGGGGAGCCGGTGGCGCAATGCGGGTCGTGCACGGCCAGGCCATGGCCTGACGCCGTGGCCGCGTCGAGTTGGGGCGAGCCCCGGGGCGGCTCCGCCGTCAGCGTGAAACGGGCTTCGGCGTAGACGAGGTCGCGCTCGAGCACCACGCCGGAAGCATGGGTGATGTCGCCGGTCAGCCGGACCTGGACGCTGTGGCGGCCGGGGGCGTCGGTCAGCGGGGTGCACTCGGCGCGCAGCGACTGCCGGCTTCCCTCCTTCACGCGGATGAAGCGGGAGAACCGGGCGTCCTCGATGGTGACGGTGCGCAGCTCCGGCCGGGCGTCCCCCAGCGCCGCCTGGAGCATCAGGTCCAGGGCCCAGGCTCCCGGCAGGGTGGGGGTGCCTCGGACGAGGTGATCCGCGAGGCAGGGGACGCTCGCCGCGTCGACCACGATGTCCCGCCGCGTGGGCCGGGGCGGCTCCGGAGGCGGCTGTGGCGAGGCCAGCACCTCCAGGCCGTAGAAGCCCCGCTCGCTCTCGGTGAGCTGCACGTTGATGGGCTGGCACGGGCGGCCGTCCACCAGTTGCAGGAAGAGCGCCTCGCCCTCTTCGGCGCGGATGCCGCGGAGCCGGCGGCTGGCCCCGAGCACCTTGTACTCCGAGCCGCGCGTCATGCCGATGCCGTCCCAGGCCAGCCAGCCCACGCTGCACCAGCGGACCTCCTGGCTCGCGTCGCTGACCCAGGCGCAGAGCCGGTCCAACGCCTCGTTGGCCGCGCCGTAGTCCGCCTGTCCGTCGTTGCCGATGAAGCTGAACGCGGACGTCAGGACATGGAAGGGCACCGGGCGCGCGAGGCGGCTCGCGCAGGCCTCGCGGAGGTTGCGCAGGCCCAGGAGCTTGGTGTCCAGCGTGCTCCGCAGCTCCGAGAGGCGCCGGCGGTTCAGCTTCTTGGACACCTGCGTGCCGGCGCCGTGGACCACCAGGTCCAGCCTTCCGTGTTCGCGGACGAGCTCCTCCACCACCCGGTCCACCTCCTCGGGCCGGGTGACGTCCGCGACGCGGTAGATCATCTGGCCCGGAAGCCGGGTGAGCCCGTCGAGCGTGGTCCGCAGCTCACGCACGGCGAGGTACCGCTCGAAGCGACCGCGCAGCGCGGGCATCCGCTGGCTGCGGTCGCGGGCAAGCTCGGAGGCGTAGAACTCCCGCTCCACGTCTCCCAGCTCCTCGTCGCGTGCCTGGAGCACGCGCTCGGGGGCCTCGGAGGGGTCGCTCCGTCCGACGAGGATGACCTTGCACCCGTACCGCTTGAGCAGCGCCCCGGCGAGGACCGCCGTCACCCCGCGTCCGCCGCCCGTGAGCAGGACCACCGAAGCGGAGTCGAGCCCGGCCGCGGGCTGTGCCGGGACCTCCGTGGGCTGGAGCAGCCGGACGCATCGCAGGGGGCCGTCGAAGCAGACCTCGACAGGGGCGCTGTCGTCCTCCGTGCCCAGCTCCGAGCTGACGCAGTCGAGCGCGGCCGGGAGCGGGAGCGGGGTGGTGGCGAGGGCCCGGATGCTGCGCGCGGGAACCTCGCGCCCCAGTGACTTGAGCAGGCCGGCGAACAGGCCCGTCACCGGATGCAGGGTCCGGCGCGGACCGACGCCCCCGATGCAAAGGCTGGCCAGCTCCACCGCTCCGGACGTCAGCCCGGCGTAGGCGCGCCGCGCGGCGAGGAAGAGCAGCTCCAGGGCCTCATGGCGCAAGGCCGTGTCGGCGACCACCGAGGATTCGCTCGCGCCGGACTCCATCCGGCAGACCGCGAGGATGACCTGCGGTTCGAAGCCGAGCGCGTCGAAGCCGGCCTCGGCGGTCTCCTCCCGCGAAAGGTCGATGCCGTGGATCCGCTCCCCTGCGTCGGAAGGGCCCGCGTGCAGGATGCGGTAGCCGGAGCCGCACAACGCGCGAGCCTGGGGCACGAGCTCGCGAGCCATGGCCTCATCCTGCGCGATGAACAGCACGCGTCGGCCGTTGAGCCGTGACGGTCCTCGGCTCCGGCCCGGACGCTCCACGAGCACCGGCGCGTGGTAGCGGATGAGCGCCGAGTGGTCGAAGCCGTCGGACGTCTCCGCGCTGGAGGAAGCCGGCTCCTCCTTCCGAGCCGGGGGCTCGGCAAGCACGGGTGCGTGGGCGCGGAGGGGCGCTGCGGAGGTCTGGACTCCCTGCCCGGGGCTGAGCTGAAGCTCCAGCCGGACGCCGGTCGCCGCATCCGGGTGGAAGCGCAGCGTGGTGGCCCGGCCTTCGGCGGCGGCCCGAACTGCCCGGAGGATCTCCAGGGACTCCGCCGCCGAGTGCGGCGGAAGCACGACGTGCGGCCCATGCCCCCCACCGGCGGACATCCGCAGGTGACACAGGGGCTTCAGGCCTCGCTGCTCCGCCTTCGCGGCCGTGGTGATGGCCAGCATCGCCATGCCCTCTTCGGGCGCGGACGCGGCCGGTGCCTCTCCGGGACGACGCACGTGGGGACTGCCCACGAGCACCAGGTCGAACCCACTCGCCAGCAGGGCCTGCGAGGCGCGCAGCGACGCGGCCAGCGAGCTGGCTCCCGCGTCCACCACGAAGTTGGGCCCCTTGGTGTCGAGCGCTCCCGCCACCCGCCCCGGGGTGACGTTGGGCATCATTCCCTGGAGCGTGTACGGCCCCGAGGGACGCAGCGTGCCCATCACCGCTTCATGCAGGCGATCCGCCAGGGCCAGGACCAAAGCGGACTCCGGCGCATGGCGGGCGTGCTCGCGCAGCCGTCGCCGTGTGGACGCGGCCAGCACGCGGCAGGTGGCCTCCACGCCCCGGCGCGTCTTCCCCTCCAGCCCCAGGACGATGGCGGTCCCCGCGCGCAGCGTGGCGAACCCCCCGAGCTTCTGGACGAGGCCGCTCGCGACGATGAGCCCCAGGTGCTGCGTGAAGTCCATGTCCTCGGTGATGTCCGGCAACAGCCGCACGGACGCGGGCAGGCGGAGGGCGCGCATGTCGAAGCGCGCGCCCGTCGCATCCGGCACTCCCGCCACGGGCGTTCCACGTGCATCCGGGAACAACCCCTCCGCGGCCACCACGACGAGTCCGTCTCCCGCGGAGGGCGCGACCCTGGCGCGAGCCGCCTGCGGCCCGCCCCGGTACTCCTCCAACAGCAGGTGCGCGTTGGTGCCGCCAAAGCCGAAGCCGTTCGTGGCTGCCCTGCGGGGATGGTCCCCGTTCTCCGGCCACGGCTGCTCCCGCGTGCTCACCACGAAGCCCGGCCCCAACGCGCGCAGCCCGGCGCCAGGACGGTCGAAGTGGGACTGCGGCGGGAAGCGCCGGTGCTCCAGCGCCTTGCACAGCTTGATGACCGAGGCGGCGCCCGCGGCCCACCCCACATGCCCAATCAACGCCTTGACGCTGGCGAGCTGGAAGTCGGAGCGCTTGCCGCCGAAGACCCTGCCAATCGACTGCAACTCGGTGGTGTCACCGGCTGGCGTGGCCGTCCCGTGCGCCTCGATGTATTGGATTGAAGCCGGGTCCACCCGGGCCGCCGCGTAGCACGCCTCCATCGCGGCCACCTGTCCGTCCGCGCGCGGGACGTTCGCGGAGCTGCTGCGGCCATCGCTGGAGAGTCCCGCGCCACGGATGACCGCGTAGACCGGCAGTCCGGCCGCGACCGCTTCCTCCAGGCGCATCAGGCCGACCACGCCCGCGCCCTCGCCGAAGATGACGCCATCCGCGCGCTCATCGAACGGCCGGCTCCCGGTGGCGGAGAGCCCCTTGAACTGGGAGAACAGACAGCTGTTGCCAGGGCCTGGAGAGAAGACACCCCCCGCGAGCACCAGGTCGGCCTCCCGCCGCTCCAGCGCCTTCATCCCCAGCGCGATGGCGTAGAGCGAGGAGGCGCAGGCCGCGTCGAGCAGCATCGTGGACACGCCCGCGCCCACCACGTCCGTCACCACCGCCTGCAGGGTGGGGTGCGGCGCCAGCTCCGAGGACCGCGACTCGACGCCGAGGACCGTCCTCATCGCCCGCGTCAGCAGGGCCAGCTCCGAGGCCTTCTCGCCCCGCTCGCGCAGCAGCGCCTCTCCCGCCTCCAGGCACAACGCGTCGTCGTATTCAGGCGAGCCGTCCGCGGTGGAGCCCAGCAGGCACTGGATGCGCCCAGGCGCGCGCGGCGCGGTGGAGCGCAGCGCTCCCATGGCCTGCGTGAGCGCGATGGCCAGCAGCTTCTGCTCCCGGCCGTAGTGCTGGAAGCGCACCGGGTCCATCCCGGGAGGCGGCACGAGGTCGGCGTCATGGACCCGCCCCGTGAGCAGCGTGTACGTGCGATCCGGGGTGACGGCCGGGCCCACGAAGTCCACCACCTGGTCAGGGTGGAGCAGGCCCGTATCGACGATGCCGCTGACGCCCTGCTGGATGTTCTTCCAGTAGGCCTCGGGATCCTTCGCGCCGCCCGGGAGCATGCAGCCGAGCGCCACCACCGCGATCACAGGCTCCGTGTCCTGGCCCCCCTCACGCGCGACCGCGGGCGCTTCGGCCTGGGCGGGCAGCAGGCCCTCCACCGACGTCAGCTCCACGGGCGTCGGCGAAGGGACGATCTTCTGGACGATGCGCGACAGCCGCCCGCCCGTGCCGCAGTCCACGAAGCGGGTGCAGCCCGCTTCCACCAGCAGCTCCACCGTGCCGAGGAAGTCGAACGGACGCACCAGATGGGACGCGAGCGCCCCGGCCAGCTCCGCCCGCGTGCCGGCATACACGCGCCGCTCGATGGGCGAGTAGATGGGGCCCCGCGGCGGGTGCACCGTCATTCCCGTGAGGCCTTCCCGGAACGCGGTGACCGCGGGGGAGAGGCTCCGGTGGTGGAAGGGGTAGCGGCTGGAGATGAACGTGAGCCCCTTGCCCTGTCGCTCCAGGAAGGCGCGCAGTTGCTCCAACTCCGCGCGAGGCCCCGCGACCACCGTCTGTCGCGCGTGGTTGCGGCCGGCGACCTCCAGGTTCCGGGCTCCGCACTCCGCCAGGGCCCGGACGGTCTCCGGTTCAGCCAGCGTCACGGCCGCGAGCGTACCCAGCTCCTCCGAGACCGTCTGGAGCGCCAGGATGCGCCGGCAGACCACCCCCGCGCCCGTGCGCAGGTCCAGCGCCCCGGCGGCGGTCATGGCCGCGATCTCCCCGAAGCTGTGCCCCACGAACACGTCCGGCCGCACGCCCTGGTGCTGCATCCACCGGGCGCCCAGCACACCCGACAGGAAGATGCCGAGCTGATCCAACAGCGGCGCCTGCTCCAGCGCCCGAGTGACGGCACCCACGTCCTCCGCCGCGAGCAGGGGCGTCACGTCGATGCCCAGCGCCCGGCATGCCTCGGAGACCGTCGCCAGCTCCTCGCGCAGCTCCGGCTGGAGCGCCTTCAACCGCAGGAAGAGGGGAGGCTCGAACGTGCCCTGGCCCGCGAACAGGAACGCCGTGGCGCCAGCGGGCAGGTGCGGTGCCCGCGCCGGCTCCGGAGCCGGGGGCAGGGGCTGCGCGAGCGGCTCCGCCGGAAGGGTGACCCGCCGCGAGATGCCGCGCGGCGCGGTGTCCGCCAGCAGGGTCCTCGCCAACTGGCGCACGGCCTCCGGGAACAGCGCGTTCACCGCGCCGCCGCCCTGCAGCGCGCGGTCGCGGAAGCTCTTGGGACCTTCGGGCTCATGGATGCCCGCCAGCGTGTCGAAGCTGCGCTGGAAGGACGCCGGGAACGAGCACAGGGTGCCCTGGGCCTTGTCGGCGCAGAGCACGGTCTGGTAGCCGCAGGCCACCGGGGTGCCGTCGCTCTTGAGGGTCCGGAAGCAGAAGCGCAGGGAGACCTCGCCGCGCTCCTCCAGGGTCGTCAGCACCACCAGCCGGTCGCCCAGGTTCGCCGGGGCGAGGTTGCGCGAGTAGCCCTCGTAGGTGAGCAGCAGCACCTGGTCGAAGTCGCGCCGGAACTCCGGCACCTCGAAGGCGTGCGGGCTGAAGAGCAGGTGCTCCCGCCCGGCGCACTGGAACTTGAAGTTGGTGAGGAAGTGATGGCTCCCGTAGGCCATCGTGTCGTCGAAGTGGATGTCGTACGGGACGGCGAAGAATTCCATGGCGGTGGCTCCCGGTAGGACGTTCAAGACGGGCGAGCGGCCGGCAACAGCCCGTCCACGGTTCCAGAGAGGCCGGCGTCCACCACCCAGATGGCGCCGTTCACCCGCTGGGTCTTCGGCCCCAGGAGCAGCTCCGTCACGTCGGCGACGTCGTCCGCGGTGCACAGCCGCCCGCCGGGCGTGGCCGCCTCCCAGCGCGCGACCCGCTCCTGCGCGTCGGGGAACATCCCCAGCAGCTCCCCATGCACGGGGCCCGCGGACACGCAGTTGGTGCGGATGCCCTGCGGGGCCAGCTCCGCGGCCAGGTAGCGCGTGAGCGACTCCACGCCCGCCTTCACCACGCCCTGGCACCCCAGGTCGTGCATGTACCGCTGGGACATGGACGTGGACATCGTGACGATGCTGCCGCCCCCACGCGCGGCCATCAGCGCACGCGCCCGCATCGCGCACTCATAGGTGCCCGTGATGCAGGTGCGGAACGCCTTGTCCCAGTCCCTCGGGGAGATGCGGTCAAACGGACCGATGAGCCCGTTGGACGCGTTGCACACGAGGAAGTCCAGCCCGCCCAGCTTCTCCACCAACGTGGAGAACATCCGCTCCAGGTGCTCCTCCTGCGCGACGGAGCCCCACAGGTGGAGCGCCTTCCCTCCAGCCTCCACGATGTCCCGGGTGGTCTTCTCGCCGTCCTCGCGCGAGTGGAACGAGTTCACGACCACCGTCGCCCCCGCTCGCGCGAGTCGCGTGGCGATGACCCTGCCAATGCCCTTCCCCGAACCCGTGACGAGCGCGACCTTGCCCGCGAAGGGCAGCTCCGTCCGGATGGGAAGCGGCGCGGGCGCGACGTGCACGGCGGGCGCACGGGGCGCCACGGCCGGAGGTGCGGCGGCAGGCATCAGGGCGCGCGCGGCCTCGCAGATGGCGGCCATGGTCCGCGGACGCACGGCCGGCTTCGGACCCTCGCCCAGCCCCAGCTCCTTCACGAGCACGGCCATCACCTCCGCCTGCTTCACGGAGTCGATGCCCAGCTCATCCTCCAGGTCCGCGTCCAGCGTCAGGAGATCTTCGGGGTAGCGGGTCACCCGAGCGAACACGGCGCGCACGCGTGCCTCAAGCTCTGGGCCAGCGCGTGGCGCGGAGGTCACCGGCACCGCGACGGGCGGCACGGGAACAGGAATGGACACCGGAACGGAGAGGGGCACGGCGCGCGCGGGGGCCGCGGAGGACTCCGCCATCACCTCCGTCACCAGCCCGGCGATGGCCCCGAGCGTCCGCGCCTTGCCGCCCCGCGGCAGTCGCTCCGGAGGCAGGTTGAATTCACGACTGACGACCGCGGCGATCTCCGCGAGCTTCACGGAGTCGATGCCCAGCTCGTCCTCGAGCTGCGCGTCCCCAGTGAGGATGTCGAGCGGATAGCGGGTGACGGAGGCGGCGCACTGACGGACGCGCTCCAGGATGTTCGAGGGCGCACCGGCGCCCTGCTGCGAAAGATGTACGGACATGCTGACCCCTGCCTGTTCACTGCCTGGCGGGGCCGAATGTGCAGTGGGGGTCTGACACGCCCCGAAAAACGACTCAGCGCGTGGGGTGCGGACGCTCGTGCGGCGCGTCTCCGGGAATAGGCGACGCGTCCTCTGGAGGCATCACGGAGGCCCGCCGCCAGCCCAGCCACAGCGCGATGAGCAGGGCCGGCAGCGTGAACAGATCCGTGACATCCACGGTGTGTTGCGTGGGCGCCACAGAGGGAAGGCGCCCACCCGCGACCCAGGCCCCGAGCACACGGAAGGGCCACTGCACCCCCCCCAGCGCCCAGCGCCACATATTCCCCGCCTCCACCGAAACCTTCGTCGCGCCGAAGCACAACCCCGTCAGTAGCACCGCCACCACAATCACCGCGCGCGAGGGCCGGAAGGCTCGTGCGCGGAGGCTGGCGGCCTGCTCCCAGAGCGCCTGGAGGAGCACCGGGAACATGGTGAGCCCGGCGACGTCGGAGAGCTTCCCCGTCCACCACGACGGCCAGCGGGCCTTGAAGACGTGGTCGTTGAGGATGAGCAGGGCCACCGCCCCCAGCACCACGGGGTGCAGGAGGCCGCTGCCAGGGAAGGGCTTCCGGTCGCGCGCGGGGCTCACGGCGCGGAGATGAGCACGGTGAAGCCCGAGGGCACTTCGTCCATGCCCCTCACGGCGCCCCTGGCCAGGGACGTCCACTCCACCTCGATGGTGCCCTTGGGGCCGTCGGCCTGCATCTCGAAGCGCAGGTGCGCGAGCCATTCACACGGCCCCGTGAGCTCGCAGTTCGTGTTCAGCACGGTGAACTCCTCGAACTGCAGCGGATCGCCGGCCGCGAGGAGGGTGGCTGTCGTGCCCATCCCGGGGGACTCCTCCCCTTCGAACTGCGAGACATGAAGCCAGGGCAGCGCCGTCTCGTTGGGGTCCGCGGGGATCCACCGGGTGGTGATCGACGTCCGCACGTCCGCCTCGACGATGTCGGAATGCGGCTCCGCGGAGATAACCCGGACGATGATGTCGCGCGTCGTCCGCGGCGCCTCGTTCGTCAGGGTCACCTTGTCGCCGACGAATCCCTCGGAGAAGACGGGCGGAGACAGGAGTTCGGACGTGGCCACCGTACCCGCGCACGCAGCGATCAGCACCAGCCGTGCCGCCCAGTGCAGGAGCCGGGGACGCGGGGCCGGGGTGGGTGAAGACGTCTCCAGGGAAGAGGACTGCGTCGTTCCATTCATGGCGGCGAAGTGACTTTCTCCAGGGGGCCGGCCGCGCCCGGGTGAGGAATCCAAGTTGCGTGGGCGGGACGCTCAGCAAGCCGGATGCCATGGCGCCCCCAGAGGGAGACCGCGTCCCGCCATGCTCCACGCGCCCCACCCTGCACGACATGGCTGTCACATCCAGCAGGTGCTTCGATCTGCGCTAAGACGCGAATTTCCAAGGGCGGTGAGACGATGTTCCAACGCGTGGCGCTGGTGTCGCTGTGGTGCCTCATGGCTTGCGGAGGGACGCGGGTGCCCACGGGCCCGGGCTCTCCGCCCGACGCCACGGATGACGGCTGGGCCGTGGCGTCCTTCGAGGACCAGGGCGTGAAGCGCTCCTGGTTCGACGGGCTGGAGCACGACGTCCAGGAGGGCACGATGGAGATGCCCGACGCGGTGGTCGTCGCGCGCGATGGCAAGCTCCTCTACGAGCGCTACTGGAATGGCTTCACGCGCGACGAGGCGCACGACCTGCGCTCGGCCACCAAGAGCCTCACGTCGCTGCTGGTGGGCATGGCGCACGAGCGCGGCATCCTCCCGGACCTGGACGCCCCCGTGCTGTCGCTGCTGCCGCACCTGGCCCCGGTCCGCAACCCGGATCCGCGCAAGGAGCGCATCACCCTGCGCCACCTGCTCCAGATGCGCTCGGGCCTCGCATGTGACGACTGGGACCCGAAGTCGCCCGGCAATGAAGAGCAGATGTATGACACGGACGACTGGGCCCGCTTCATGGTGGATGTCCCCATGCAGGACGAGCCGGGCACCGTGACGCGCTACTGCACGGGCGGCGTGGTGCTGCTGGGCGCCGTGCTGGAGCACGCCAGTGGCCGCTCCGTCGCCGACCTCTCCCGGGAGTGGCTGTTCGCGCCGCTGAAGGTCCAGGACTTCGCCTGGCAGCGCGCCGGCAAGAAGGGCACGGACACCGGCGGCCACCTGCACCTGCGCCCGCGCGACTTCCTCAAGGTGGGCCAGGTGATGCTCGAAGGAGGGACGTGGCAGGGCGAACGCGTCGTCTCCGCGGAGTGGGTGGCGGAGTCCAGCAAGGCGCTCGGGCCGCTGGGTGACATGGAGTACGGGCACCTGTGGTGGAGCGCCCGCTACGTCATCCAGGGCACCCCGGTGGAGGTGACCTTCGCGCGGGGCAACGGGGGGCAGTACGTCTTCGCGGCCCCCTCGCTGGGCCTCACCGCGGCCTTCACCGCCAGTCACTACAACGAGGCCGGCTCCACGCTGCCGCTGGAGCTGTTCGGCCGGTACGTGCTCCCGGCGGTGCTGGGCCACGAAAGGCCGGGGCCGGGGGCGGCGGACGCCCCGGGGCCTACCCGGACTTCGCCGTCGGCGCAGCCGGGGCCGGGACGCACTTCGTCTCGAACTCGGTGAGGCGCCGCTTGAGCTCCTGGCGCGCTTCGTCCGGGGCGCGCTCATGGAGCATGTCGAGCGCACGACGCTCCATGGCCACGGCCTCCGTGCAACGTCCGGTCTGGAAGAACAGGGCCGCCTGGGTGTCCAGGATGAACGCGTTCCCGGGCATCAGCCGCACCGCGCGCAGCGCGGACGCGAGCCCCTTCTGCGGCTGCAGGGTGCGGGCGTAATACCAGGCGAGGTTGTTGTGGGCGTTGGCGCTGTCCGGCAGCAGCTCCGCGGCACGCTTGCGGGCCTGCTCCTGCTGGTCGGACAGGTCGCCTTGCGCGTCCAGCACGGCCGCGAGCATGTCCCACGCGCGTCCGTCCTCCGGGTGCTTCTCCACCAGCAGTCGCGCGAGCTTCAGCTGCTCTGGCTTCTCCATCTTCCCGGACCGCATCTGCTGGGCCTCCACGTGGAGGGGGTCCTCCTTCAACGCCTGATCCAGCTCCAGGTCCAGCTTGCGCTGGCGCTCCGCCCGGGACGTGTCGCCCGGAGCCCCGGTGAAGAGCAGGCCCCGGATGACGTGCACGTCCGCGGGCTCCAGGAGCCGTGTCTGGGTTTGCGTGGGCACCGTCGGCAGCGGCTGGGTGGTGATGGCGTAGCGGCCCAGCCGCACGTAGTTCGTGATGGCCTCCTGGTATTGGAGCTCTCCCTGAAACGCCGCGGCGAAGGCGCGGCGGGGCTCCTCGCCCCGGGACAGCCGGTCCTGGAGGACGCCGAAGCGCTCACCGTGCTCGTTGATCAGGTAGTGCACCCACAGCCACGCCGAGGCGTAGTGGCGCTGCAGCTCCGCCGTGCTCTGCTGCGTCTTTCCGTCCCACTGCCACAGCTCGTCCAGCGTCAGCCAGCCGTGCGAGCGCACATACGCGAGCAATGGCAGGCTGGCCCGGCCCAGCACCACGTCGCGGGTGCTGGGCTTGATGGTGACGGTTTGCAGGTAGGACGCCAGGCCTTCCGAGAGCCAGCGGGGCTGGCGGGGCAGGGCAAAGGCGCTCAGGTAGTGCGCCAGCTCATGCGCCTGGGTCTCCTTGTCGCCGGGGGCGTCTGGCAACAGGTAGCCGCCATCCCCCGTCATCACCATCAGCGGTCCGTCCGCGTCCTGTCTCACGAAGCCCGCGTACTGGCCGCCGGTGAACTCCTCCAGGTCGCGGGGATTGCTCAACAGGACGACGTTGACGCTGCCCGGCGGGTCGAAGTCCGGCCCCCACGCCAGCAGCAGCGCGCGGCGGAACTCCTCCAGCTCCACCGCCGACTGGGTCGCCGCCTTCTCCTCCAGGTTCGTGCGCACGCGGAAGTGCGCGCTGCGCACCTCGCGCCAGGGACGCCCTCCCTCGGCGGGGCACAAGGCCCTGCTCGCCGCGCAGCCTGAAAACAACGCCAATGCCAGCCCCAGAATCCCCAAACGCAAGGTCATGCTCGCGGCTTTTGTCATATCCACGGGATGAAAGACAGAGGCCCCGCGCAGGCTTCGCGTGTCGGGCTTTTCCTCGCTTCCCCTCAATCACTGCTCAATCCTTCCACGACCCGGACGGGTCCACGGTCACCCTCACGCGCACCGTGGCGAGGCGGAGCGCAGGGGTGGGGCCCGCGGTCCTGCCGGGCGCCGCTGTCGTCTTCCGGACGGTGAACCAGGGCGCGCATCGGGATTCCGACGGGGGCGCGCGCGTCGTGGGTGACCGCTCCCCTCGCGGTGGGCAACTTCCGCTCCGGCATGGCTCCTCCGAAAGCGTCCCGCACCCGAAAGAACTCCGACCCCTCCGGCTTCGTGCGCGTGCGCGGGGCCCGTGAGCACAACCTGAAGCACGTGGACGTGGACCTCCCGCGCGATGCGCTGGTGGTCTTCACCGGCGTGTCCGGCTCCGGCAAGTCGTCGCTGGCGTTCGGGACGCTGTATGCCGAAGCACAGCGGCGCTACTTCGAGTCCGTGGCCCCGTATGCCCGGCGCCTGATTGATCAGGTGGGCGTGCCGGAGGTGGACTCCATCGACGGGCTGCCTCCGGCGGTGGCGCTCCAGCAGCACCGGGGGGCGCCGGGTTCGCGCTCGTCGGTGGGCAGCGTGACGACGCTGTCGAACTCGGTGCGCATGCTGTACTCGCGCGCCGGGACGTACCCGCCGAAGCTGGGCCGGCTGGACTCCGACGCGTTCTCCCCGAACACGCCCGCGGGGGCCTGTCCCCAGTGCCACGGCATTGGACGGGTGTTCGAGGTGACCGAGCGCTCCATGGTGCCCGACGACAGCCTGAGCATCCGCGAGCGCGCCGTCGCCGCGTGGCCGCCCGCGTGGCATGGCCAGAACCTGCGCGACATCCTGGTGACGCTTGGCTACGACATCGACAAGCCCTGGCGTGAGTTGTCGAAGAAGGACCGGCAGTGGATCCTCTTCACCGACGAACAGCCCACCGTTCCCGTCTACGCGGGCTTCACGTCCGCGGAGGTGAAGCGGGCCCTGGCTCGCAAGGAACCGCCCAGCTACATGGGCACGTTCACCGGCGCGAAGCGCTACGTGATGACCACGTTCGCGACCACGGAGAGCGCGATGATGAAGAAGCGCGTCGCGCGCTACATGGTGAGCAGTGATTGCTCGCTGTGCCACGGCAAGCGCCTGCGTCGCGAGTCGCTGTCGGTGAAGTTCGCGGGGCTGGACATCGGCGAGCTGTCCCGACTGCCCTTGGACCAGGTCGCGGGCCTGCTGCGTCCCACGGCGGAGGGGAGGGCGGAGGGCACGGAGGCGATGGCCCGCGAGCACCCGGAGAAGGTCATCGTCGCCGAGCGCATCACGAAGGACCTGCTGGCGCGCATCCAGGTGCTGACGGACCTGGGCCTGGGCTACCTGTCCCTGGAGCGCAGCACGCCCACGCTGTCACCGGGGGAGCTGCAGCGGCTGCGGCTCGCCACGCAGATTCGCTCCAACCTCTTCGGCGTGGTGTACGTGATGGACGAACCCTCCGCGGGCCTGCACCCGGCGGACACGGAGGCGCTGCTGACGGCGTTGGACCGGCTGAAGGACGCGGGCAATTCGTTGTTCGTGGTGGAGCACGAGGTGGACGTCATCCGCCACGCGGACTGGATTGTCGACGTGGGGCCCGCCGCGGGTGAGCACGGCGGGCGCGTGCTCTACAGCGGGCCGCCAGAGGGGCTCGCGAAGGTGGAGGCGTCCCGGACGCGGCGCTACCTCTTCGACGAGGAGGCCGTGCGCCGCCGCGCGCCCCGGAAGGCCGCCGGGCGTCTGCGATTGGAAGGGGTGAAGCGCAACAACCTGCGCGGGCTGGACGTGGACTTCCCGCTGGGGGTCTTCACCACCGTCACCGGCGTGTCCGGCTCCGGCAAGTCGAGCCTCGTGAGTCAGGCCCTGGTGGAGCTGGTGGCCGGGAGGCTGGGCCAGACGCTGGCGCCGGAAGAGGAGGAGGGCGAGCCCCTGGACCGCGAGCCCACGGCGGCGAGTGAAGGCCACATCGCGGACGGGATGCACGCGCTCAAGCGGCTGGTGACGGTGGACCAGAAGCCCATTGGCCGCACGCCGCGCTCCAACCTGGCCACGTACACGGGCCTGTTCGACCACGTGCGCAAGCTGTTCGCGGCGACGCCCCTGGCGAGGTCGCGCAAGTACGGCGCGGGCCGCTTCTCCTTCAACACGGCGGGAGGCCGCTGCGAGACGTGCGAGGGCGAGGGCTTCGTCAGCGTGGAGCTGCTCTTCCTGCCCAGCGTGTACGCGCCGTGTCCCACGTGTCACGGCACCCGCTACGACCCGAAGACGCTGGAGGTGAAGTACCGCGAGCGGAACATCGCGGACGTGCTGGGGATGACGGTGGACGGCGCCTTCGACTTCTTCGCCGAGGAGCCGTCCCTGTTGCGGGTCCTCAAGGTGCTGAAGGACGTGGGGCTGGGCTACCTGCGGTTGGGCCAGCCCGCGACGGAGCTGTCTGGCGGCGAAGCGCAGCGCATCAAGCTGGCCACGGAGCTGCAGCGCACCCAGCACGGCGACACGCTCTACGTGCTGGACGAGCCCACCACGGGCCTGCACCCGGCGGACGTGGACAAGCTGATGGCGCAGCTGGAGGGGCTGGTGGACGCCGGCAACACCGTCATCGTCGTGGAGCACGACCTGCGCGTCATCGCCGCCAGCGACCACGTCATCGACGTGGGGCCCGGCGCGGGCAACGCAGGCGGCCGGGTGGTGGCCCAGGGCACGCCCGAACAGGTGGCGCGGGTGAAGGAGAGCCGCACCGCGCCGTACCTTTCGCGCGTCCTCGGTAGATAGGGTACATCCAGGGCCCGTGAAGCTCCCGACTCCCTCCCACCCCCACAAGGTGACGACGTGAACGACCGACTCCTGCGCACGGCGCGCCGCCAGCCCACCGACACCACCCCCGTGTGGCTGATGCGGCAGGCGGGCCGCTACCTGCCCGAGTACCGCGCCATCCGCGGCAACATCGCGTTCCTGGACCTCTGCAAGAACCCGGACCTGGCCGCGGAGGTCACCGTGCAGCCCGTCACCCGGCTGGGCGTGGACGCGGCCATCATCTTCTCCGACATCCTCATCCCCGTGGAGGCCATGGGCATCCACCTGGAGCTCGGGGACAAGGGGCCGCACTTCCCCAACCCCCTGCGCACCGCCGCGGACATCGACAAGCTGGGCGTCCCGGACCCCGTCGAAGGCACCGGCTTCGTCGCCGAGGCCATCCGCCGCACGCGCAAGGCCCTCAACGACTCCGTGCCCGTCATCGGCTTCGCGGGCGCGCCCTTCACCCTGGCCGCGTACATGGTCGAGGGCGGCGGCTCCAAGAGCTACATCGTCATCAAGCGCCTGCTCTTCGAGCAGCCGGAGCTGGCGCACCGCCTGTTCCAGAAGCTCACCGACACCCTCATCCCGTACCTCAAGATGCAGGTGGAGGCCGGCGCCAGCATCGTTCAAATCTTCGACTCGTGGGGCGGTGAGCTGTCCCCCTACGACTTCGAGCGCTTCAGCCTGCCGTACCTCACCCGCATGGTGACGGAGCTCAAGGCCACCGGCGTGCCCGTCATCCTCTTCGGCACCAACATGACGCCGCACCTGCCGCTGCTGAAGCGCACCGGCGCGGACGTCATCGGCCTGGACTGGCGCGTGAACGTGGACGAGGGCCGCCGCATCCTCGGGCCGGACGTCGCCACGCAGGGCAACCTGGACCCGCTGCACCTCTTCCTCCCCCGCGAGGAGCTGGATGCCCGGGTGAAGGACATCCTCGGCCGCGCGGGCCCCATCGGGCACATCTTCAACCTGGGCCACGGCATCCTCCCGCCCAGCGACCCGGACGCCGCGAAGTTCCTCGTGGACGCCGTGCACCGCCACGGCACCGCCCTGCGCCAGGGCATCGCCCTGCGGTAGCACCCCCCTGCCTCCCTGGAGGGGCCGCCCGCCCGCCCGCCTGCCCGGCAGTTGACTCTTGAATCAATCCGGCATTGACGCGGCGCATCGTCGGTCGTTAGAAGCGCCTCACTCGTCGCACAGAGGGTGAGGCACACATGGCAAGCGAGAAGCGCAACGGCCACCGTCGGGTGGCCATCGTTCGCGGATTGCGGACGCCGTTCGCGAAGGCGGGCACCGTCTTCGCGGGACTGACGGCGCTGGACCTGGGCCGCATGGTGGTCCAGGAGCTGGTGCAGCGCACCGACCTGGATCCGAACGAAATCAACCAGGTCGTCTTCGGCCAGGTCATCCCCACGCTGACGGCGCCGTCCATCGCGCGTGAGGTCGTGCTGGCCGCGGGCCTGCCCAAGCGCATTGACGCCTTCACGGTGTCGCGCGCCTGCGCCACGTCCATCCAGGCGCTGGTGGCGGGAGCGAACGCCATCGCGCTGGGGGACGCGGACGTCATCATCGCGGGCGGCACCGAGTCCATGTCGGACGCGCCCATCTTCACGAGCCGCCCGCTGGCGCACGCGCTCGTCGCGTCGTCCAAGGGCAAGAGCCTGCCGGACAAGCTCAAGCCCTTCCAGAAGCTCAAGGGCAAGGACCTGCTCCCCGTGCCCCCCGCCATCGCCGAGTACTCCACCGGCGAGACGATGGGTGAGAGCGCGGAGAAGATGGCCAAGGAGAACGGCATCAGCCGCGAGGAGCAGGACCTCATCGCCTTCAACTCGCACCAGAACGCGGCGAAGGCGTGGAAGGAGGGCCGCTTCAACGACGAGGTGATGCACGTCCTCGTGCCGCCCAAGTACGAGCAGTCCGCCACGAAGGACAACATCGTGCGCGAGGACACCAGCCTGGACGCGCTGTCCAAGCTCAAGCCGGTGTTCGACCGCCGCTATGGCAGCGTCACCGCCGGCAACGCGTCCCCGCTCACCGACGGCGCCGCGGCGCTCATCCTGATGAGCGAGGAGAAGGCGAAGGCGCTGGGCTACGAGCCGCTGGGCTTCCTGCGCTCGCACGCGTTCGCGGCCACGGACCCGGGGGACCAGCTGCTCCAGGGCCCGGCGTACGCGGCGCCCGTGGCGCTCAAGCGCGCGGGGATGAAGCTCGCGGACATCGACCTGGTGGAGATGCACGAGGCCTTCGCCGCGCAGGTGGCGAGCAACATCCAGGCGCTGGCGTCGAAGGAGTTCGCGAAGAAGGCGGGCTTCAGCGGCCCCGTGGGCGAGGTGGACCGCTCGCGGCTGAACGTGACGGGCGGCTCCATCTCCATTGGCCACCCGTTCGGGGCCACGGGGGCGCGCATCGTCACGCAGGCCCTCAACGAGCTGAAGCGTCGGAACAAGAACACGGTGCTGTGCACCGTCTGCGCCGCGGGCGGGCTGGGCGCCGCGGTCATCCTGGAGCGTGCGTGATGGCGACCAAGCATGAAGAGGTCGAGGCGAAGCAGGGCTTGAGCTACGACGTCACGGACGGCGTCGCGGTCATCACCGTGGACCAGCCGGGCGCGCCGGTGAACACGCTGTCCCCGGAAGTGGGCACCGCGTTCACCCAGCTGCTGGAGCAGGCGGAGCGCGACCCGGCCGTGAAGGCCGTGGTGTTCATCTCCGGCAAGAAGGACAACTTCGTCGCCGGCGCCAACATCGACTTCCTCCAGACCATCAAGTCCCCGGATGAAGTCGTGGCCATCAGCCGCGCGGCGCACGCGCAGTTCGACAGGCTGGAGGCCTTCCCCAAGCCCGTGGTCGCGGCCATCCACGGCGCGTGCCTGGGCGGCGGCCTGGAGTGGGCGCTCGCGTGCCACTACCGCATCGCCACCGACAGCCCCAAGACGAGCCTGGGCCTGCCGGAGACGCAGCTGGGCCTCATCCCCGGCGCGGGCGGCACGCAGCGGCTGCCGGCGCTCATCGGCGCGCAGGCGGCCCTGGACCTCATCCTCACGGGCAAGAACGTGAAGGCGTCCAAGGCGAAGAAGCTGGGCGTCGTGGATGAAGTGGTTCCCGTGCCCATGCTGAAGGCGCTCGCGGTGCGGCGCGCGGCGGAGCTGGCGGCGGGCACGCTCAAGGTGGAGCGCGCGCACCAGGGCTTCAAGGCGGTGGCGCAGAGCGGCAAGACGAAGGGCCTCGCCGGCTTCTTCCAGGGCCTCATCAGCAAGGACCTGTGGGCGGAGGCCGCGCTGGAGGACAACCCGATTGGCCGCAAGGTGCTCTTCGACCAGGCGAAGAAGGCGCTCCTGAAGAAGACGCGCGGCAAGTACCCCGCGCAGGAGAAGGCCCTTCAAGTGATCCGCGTGGGCCTGGAGTCCGGGCGCAAGGCGGGCCTGGAGGCCGAGGCGAAGGCGTTCGGTGAGCTGGTGTTCACGGACGTGTCGCGGCGGCTGGTGGAGATCTTCTTCGCCACGACGGCGCTGAAGAAGGAGAACGGCACCGCCAACCCCAGCGTGAAGCCGCGCGAGGTGAAGAAGGTGGGCGTGCTGGGCGGCGGCCTGATGGGCGGCGGCATCGCCTACGTGGCGGGCGTGCTCCAGGGCGTGCCGGTGCGCGTGAAGGACCGGGACGACGCGGGCGCGGGCCGCGCGCTCAAGCAGGTGCAGACCGTGCTGGATGAGCGCGTGAAGCGCCGCTCGCTCACGCACCGCGAGGCGTCCGCGAAGCTTTCGAACATCAGCGCGACCACGGACTACAGCGGCTTCAAGTCGGTGGACCTCATCATCGAGGCGGTGTTCGAGGACCTGAAGCTCAAGCACCAGGTCATCGCGGAGGTGGAGGCCGTCACCGGCCCGGACACCATCTTCGCGTCCAACACCTCCAGCCTCCCGATTGGCGACCTGGCGAAGGGCAGCAAGCGCCCCGCGCAGGTGATCGGGATGCATTACTTCAGCCCGGTCCACAAGATGCCGCTGTTGGAGATCATCACGCACCCGGGCACCGCGGAGTGGGTGACGGCCACCTGCGTGGACGTGGGCCGCAAGCAGGGCAAGACGGTCATCGTCGTCAACGACGGGCCGGGCTTCTACACGTCGCGCGTGCTGGCGCCGTACATGAACGAGGCGGCGTACCTGCTGGCGGAAGGGGCGGACATCGTCCAGTTGGACAAGGCGCTCGTGGACTTCGGCTTCCCGGTGGGGCCCATCACCCTTCTGGACGAGGTGGGCATCGACGTGGCCCAGAAGGTGGGCCCCATCATGGAGGCCGCGTTCGGCAAGCGGATGTCCGCGCCCAAGGCGCTGGAGGGCGTGGTGTCCGACGGCCGCCTGGGCCGCAAGACGCAGAAGGGCTTCTACCTGTACGAGAACGGGAAGAAGCAGGACGTGGACCCCGCCGTCTACCTGCTCCTGCCGCACGGCAAGGACCGCAAGGCGATGGACCCCACGGAGATGGCGGAGCGTTGCGCGCTGCAGATGGTCAACGAGGCCATCCGCTGCCTGGGCGAGGGCATCCTGCGCAGCCCCCGCGACGGCGACGTGGGCGCCATCTTCGGCCTGGGCTTCCCGCCGTTCCTGGGAGGCCCGCTGCGCTACGCGGACAGCCTGGGCCCGGCCAACCTGCTGCGCAAGCTGGAGCACTACCAGGACAAGTACGGCGAGCGCTTCACGCCCGCGCCCCTGCTGGTGGAGAAGGTGAAGGCCGGCAAGGGCTTCTACGAGGCCTGAGCAGGTGACGGACCGGGGCGGGGGAGGGGCTTGAAGGCTCTCCCTGGCCCGGGCCCCGCTTGACGGCGGGGGCGGTTCTGGACCAAGGGCATCCCCTGAATGGTCCGCTCCGCCCCCCGTACCGTCCTGACCGCCGGGCTCGCCGCCCTGGTGGTGTGCACCGCGCTGGTGACGGTGTCCGCGCTCGTCTTCCCGCAGGGCTACAGCCCCGCGCGGCTGACGTGGCCGGGCGCCCCCACGCTCCTTGGCTGGGCGCACTTCGACGCCGGCTGGTACGCGAGCATCGCCACGGAGGGCTACCGCTACACGCCCGGTCAGCAGAGCCCGGTGGCCTTCTTCCCGCTGTACCCGCTGGTGCTGCGCGGCCTGGGCCTGCTGCACGTGGACACGTTCCTCGCGGGGATGCTCGTCACCATGGTGTGCGGGCTGGGGGCGCTCTACGTCTTCACGCTGTGGGCCCGCACGCGGGCGGACGAGGAGTCCTCACGCCACGCAGGGCTGCTGCTGGCGTTCTACCCGTTCGCGTTCTTCCTCTACGGGGCGATGTATTCGGACGCGCTGTTCCTGCTGCTCGTCATCGCGGCGTTCCTGCTGCTGGAGCGGGGGCAGTTGGGGTGGGCGGTGCTGCTGGCCGCCGTGGCCACCGCGGCGCGGCCCGTGGCGCCCGCGCTGGTGGTGGGGTTGCTCGCGCGGCGGCTGGAGTGGAAGCACGAGCGCGGCCTCAAGTGGAGCGCAGTGGACCTGCTGCCGGTGCTGGCGGCGGCGGGCTTCGTGCTCTACATGCTCTACCAGTGGCAGGCCTTCGGGGAGCCCTTCGCGTTCGTGAAGGTGCAGTCCGCCCCGGGGTGGGATCAGCAGCCGGGCTGGCGCACCTGGGTGAAGCTGCGCTGGTTCCAGGGCTTCAGCCGGGACATGCCGTTGTCGGATGGCCTGCGGCTCGTGGGGCACGCGGCCTTCACCCTGGGGGCGCTCGCGCTGGTGTGGCCGTGCGCGAAGCGGCTGGGGTGGGGCTATGGCGTCTACGTGCTGGCCATCGTGGGACTGCCCGCCCTGTCCAGCAAGGACTTCATGGGCATGGGGCGCTACCTGCTGGCGGCCTTCCCGCTGTTCCTCACGCTGGCGCTGCTCCTGCGGGAGCGGCCGAGGTGGCGCCTGGGCGTGCTCGCCACGAGCGCGGTGTTGATGCTGGCGCTGACGGTGGCGTACGGCGCCGCGGAGTACGTGTCATGAGCGGGCTTCTGGAACAGGCGCTGGCGCGCTACGCGGGGCTGCCCGCGGGAGAGCGCTTCCATGTGCACGCGCGGGCGTCGTCGGCCCCGCTGCTCGCGGTGGTGTCGCGCCTGCCGCCGGGGACGGTGGCGGACATCGGCTGCGGGCACGGGTTGCTCTCCGCGTTGATGGCGCTCGCGGTGCCGGAGCGGCGGGTGCTGGGCGTGGACCTGGATGCGCGCAAGGTGCGCTGGGCGCAGCAGGCGCTGGCGGGGCTGCCCAACGTGACGCTGTCGGTGGGGTCGGTGGAGCAGCTGGCCCAGGCGCATCCCGGCACGCTCGACGCGGTGGTGGTGTGCGACGTGCTGTACCTGTTGCCGGACGACCAGTGGCCCGGCTTCCTCAAGGCCGTGCGCGGGCTGCTCCGTCCCGGGGGGCGCTTCCTGTTGAAGGAGGTGGAGGGGGACGGCTCCTGGAAGCACGCCAAGGCGCTCGCGCAGGAGTGGGTGATGGTGTCGCTCCTGGGGCGCACGAAGGCCAGCGGAGGCATGGTGCTCAAGCCGCGCGTGGACGGCGTGCGGCTCCTGCGGGACGCGGGCTTCGAAGTGCGTGAGGTGGTGGGCCTGGGCGAGGGCTACACGACGCCGCACCTGCTCTACGACGCCGAGGCCCGCTGAAAGAGGCACATGGCCCGCCGATGCCCGGATGATCAGCTAAGCGCGCCGTAGCTCGAAAGCGCGATGCCCCGCTCCACGAGCTTCGCCTTCACCCGGGGGCTCGTGAGCGCCGCCAGCTCCGCGCCCCAGCTGTAGCGCCACGCCGGGTCCTCCGGCACGTGCGGCGCCCCCTCGCCGGGATGGCACCCCAGCTCGAAGTCTCCCGCCGGCAGCGCGTCCAGGACGGAGAGCAGCGCGGCCTCATCCAGCCGGCCCGCCTCGAACACGCCCCC
>NZ_RAWG01000280.1 GCF_003611735.1 Corallococcus sicarius
TATAAGAGACAGTGTCCGCTCTGCACCGCGCTCCTCCGCCCTCCGCCGACACGCCCCCCGGATTCCTGACCCGGCGTTCAGGAACGGCTGTTTTATTTCTGACCAGCGGGTTAGGAATGCGCCCGTCATGTCCCGCCCCGCAGACCCCAAGGCCCGGAACGCGCTCATTGGAGCGGCGCGGGCGGAGTTCGCCCGCCGGGGCGTGAAGGGCGCGCGCATTGGCGACATCACCGCCGCGTGCGGGCTGTCCAAGGGCGCCTTCTACCTGCACTTCCCTTCCAAGGAGGCCCTCTTCGGAAGCCTCGTGGAGGCGTTCCTGGGCGAGCTGGAGCGGGTGGGGCAGGAGCGCATGGCGTGCCTGGAGCGCTTCCGCGCGGAGCATGGCCACCCGGGCCCCGAGGATGTGTCGGCGCGCACGGAGCGCTACCGGGACTTCCTGCGGCTGCAGGCGGAGCAGGACCGGCACATGCTGGAGCTGATGTGGTCCAGCCGGGAGGTCCTCACGGCGCTCATCGTCGGCAGCCAGGGCACCTCCTTCGAATCCGTGATGTGGGACGTGGTGGACCGCGAGGTCGACCGCATCTCCCAGGAGTTCCGCCACCTGTGGGGCTGCGCCATGGACACGCCGGACGTGGAGCCGCGCCTCTTCGGCTCCTTCGTCGTGGGCACGTACCTGCTGCTGGCCCGGCAGATGGGCCGCCTCACCCAGAAGCCGGACCTGGCCACCTGGGCCTCCAGCCTCCAGCGCCTGATGTACGAAGGCACCGCGCCCCGGGAGCCCTTGAGCGCGGCCGCCTTCGTGGCGGGCCCCGTCTCCGTCTCCGCTCGAACGCCTCCCCCACCTTCCACGCGCCGGCGTCACGCCCGCGCGGCCAACCCGCACCGTCCTCCGAGGAAACGCCCGTGAAAACGTCCACGAAGCCCACCGCCTCCCGCGCCTTCGCTGCCGTGGGCGTGGCCGCCGCGCTCGCACTCACCGCCTGCGACAAGGCGAACGCGTCCGCTCCGCCCGCCGCCGCCGACAAGGCCGCCACCGACAAGCCCGCGCCGGCCGTGAAGGTCGTCTCCGCCCGCACCGAACAGGCCACCGCCTCCGAGGAGGTGACGGGCACGCTGTTCCCCGCCCAGGGCCTCCAGGTGGGCTTCGAGGTGGGCGGCCGCCTGGAGGCGGTGCGCATCCAGAAGGGGCAGGCCGTGAAGAAGGGCGACGTGCTCGCCCAGCTCAACTCCGAAATCGCGGACGCGCAGGTGGCCGGCGCGGAGGCCGCGGTCGCCGCCGCGGAGGCCGCCGCCTCCATCGCGAAGGACGCCGCCGAGCGCAACGAGAAGCTCAGCGCGGGCGGCGGCATCAGCGAACTGCAGCACCGCAGCTCCACCGCGAGCGCCGCGCAGGCCCAGGCGCAGGTGCTGGCCACCAAGGCGCAACTGTCCCAGGTGCGCGCGTCGCGCCGCCGGCATGACCTGAAGGCGCCCTTCAACGGCACGCTCATCGGGGCGCCGGACCAGACGGGCGCCACGGTGGCCCCGGGCACGCCGCTCTTCACGCTGGAGCAGCTGGACACGCTCGTCTTCCGCACCACGGTGGCGGAGTCCGCGCGCGCGCTGCTCAAGCCCGGCGCCAAGGTGCGCGTGGTGTCGCTGGGCGGCGGCGCGTCCACCGACGAGGCGGTGGTGCGCACCATCCTGCCCTCCGCGGACGCCACCACCCGCCGCGTGCCGGTGGAGATTTCGGTGCCCAACGCGGACGGCCGCTTCGTGGCCCACACGCTGGCGCGCGCGATGCTGAAGCTGGGCGACATGAAGGATGCCCAGGTGCTCCCCACGACGGCGCTGTCCTCCTCCAACGGGGACCACGTGCTCGTCGTCAACGGCGGCGCGCTGCAGCGCGTGGACGTGCAGGTGCTGGAGCGCCGCGACCGCGAGGTGGTGGTGCTGGCCCCGTCCGCCCTCCAGCAGGTCGTGGACCATCCGACGCCCGCCATGTCCCCCGGCAGCCGCGTCTCCGTGAAGTAGCCCGCCGCCGCCCCTTTTCGCCGAGGCCGTGCGCCCGGTGACGTGAGCCCTTCATGCTTCTGAGTGATGTTTCCATTCGTCGGCCGGTGTTCACGGCCATGTTGTCCCTGTTGCTCGTGGTGCTGGGGCTGATGGGCCTCAGTCGCCTGGGCACCGACCTCTACCCGGACGTCAGCTTCCCCGTGGTGGTGGTCAACACCCTCTACAAGGGCGCGGGCCCGGGCGAAATCGAGACCCAGGTCATCAAGCCCCTGGAGGACGCGGTCGCCGGCATCAGCGGCGTGGACAAGATCCACTCCTACAGCCGTGAGAACGTGGGCACCGTCGTCGTGTCCTTCACCCTGGGCACCAGCCTGGACACCGCCGTGCAGGACGTGCGCGACAAGGTGGGCCAGGCCGTCAACAAGCTGCCCACCGACGCGGAGGCCCCCATCGTCAGCCGCGTGGACCTGTCCGCCACGCCCATCCTCACCTACGCCGCCTCCGCGGACATGAAGTCCCAGGCGCTGCGCAAGCTGCTGGATGACCGCATCAAGCCCGCGCTCGCGCAGATTGGCGGCGTGGCGGAGGTGCGCATCACCGGCGGCGACACGCGCGAAATCCACGTGGACCTGGACCTGGACAAGGCCCGCGCCGTGGGCGTCACGCCCGCGCAGGTGGCCCAGCGCATCGGCACGGAGAACCTCAACCTGCCCGCGGGCCGCCTCCAACTGGGGCCCAACGAGCTGACGGTGCGCTCCATGGGCGAGTTCACCAGCGTGGACGACCTGCGCATGCTGCCGGTCGCCCGCAGCGCCACCGGCGCGCAGGTGCGCCTGGAGGAGATCGCCACGGTGACGGACAGCGTCGCCGAGCGCCGCACCACCGCGCGCCTCAACGGCCGCGACGCCGTGGTGCTCGAAATCGTCAAGCAGCCGGGCTCCAACACGGTGGCCGTCAGCGACGGGGTGAAGAAGACGCTCGCGGACATGACGCCGGTGGTGGGGCAGGGCTTCCAGGCCACGCTGCTCATCGACCAGTCGGAGCTCATCCGCGCCAACACCCACGAGGTGTGGATCGCCATCATCTTCGGCGGCCTGATGGCGGTGCTCATCATCCTGATGTTCCTGCTGGACCCGCGCGGCACGTTCATCTCCGCGCTCGCGCTGCCCACGTCCGTCATCGGCACGTTCTTCGTGATGTACGTGCTGGACTACTCGCTCAACCAGATGACGCTGTTGTCGCTGTCGCTGGCCATCGGTCTGCTCATCGACGACGCGGTGGTGGTGCGTGAGGCCATCACCCACCGGCTGGAGCAGGGCGAGGACCCCATGAGCGCCGCGTCCAACGGCACCCGGGACGTCGGCCTCGCGGTGCTCGCCACGACGCTGTCCCTGGTGGCGGTGTTCATCCCGGTGGCGTTCATGCCCGGCATCGTGGGCCAGTTCTTCAAGCAGTTCGGCATCACCATCTCCGTGGCCGTGGTCATCTCGCTGTTCATCTCCTTCACCCTGGACCCCATGCTGTCCGCGCGCTTCGCCAAGGCGCGCAAGCCCGGCGAGGTGCACCAGGAGGCGGCCGTGTTCCGCGGGCTGCGCCGGTTCCTGGAGGGCACGGAGAACGCCTACGCCCGCATCCTGGGCTGGGTGCTGCGCCACAAGTGGACCACCGCGGGCCTCACCGTGCTGGCGCTGGTGCTGTCGTTCGGCGCCGCCAGCACGCTGGGCGCGGAGTTCATGAGCGCGGAGGACCGCTCGCAGCTCATCGTCGAACTGCAGCTGCCTGACTCCGCCAACCTCGCGCAGACGACGGAGCGCGCCGCGGAGGCGGAGAAGCTCATCAAACAGATTCCGGAGGTCACCGACATCTACACCACCGTCGGTCCCAACGGAGACGTCTACAAGGCGCGCATGCGCGTGCTCACCGTGGCCAAGGACGCGCGCACCAAGACCATCCCCGTCATCAAGGAGGAGGCCCGCGCGCTGCTCGTCCCCAACCTGGTGTCCACCGCCGTCACCCTGTCGGACCCGCCGTCCATCGAAGGCCTGGGGGACTGGTACCCCATCATGGTCCGCGTGGTGGGCCCCGACCTGAAGAAGGTCAATGAGGAGGCGGAGCGCATCGCGGGCATCCTGCGCGGCCTGGGCACGTCCGACGTGCGCGTGGACGCCAACCCGGCCAAGCCGGAGCTCCAGGTGCAGATTGACCGGGCGCGCGCCACGGACGTGGACCTCTCCGCGGCCTCGCTCGCGACACAGCTGCGGCTCGCCATCGACGGTGACGTGTCCGCCAAGCTGCGCGAGGGCACCGACGAGACGGACATCCGCGTGCGGCTCCAGGAGCGCGACCGCGGCAACCCGGAGCGCGTGCGCCAGCTGATGGTGTCCACGCCCCAGGGCCTGCGGCAGGTGACGGACGTGGCGAACGTGTCCCTCAAGGATGGCCCCAGCGTCATCGAGCACGAGAACCGCGAGCGCCAGGTTGCCGTCGTGTCGCAGCTGGCCAAGGGCGCCGCGCTGGGTGACGTGGCCACGAAGCTCAAGGCCGCCATCTCCGCCAAGCCCCTGCCTCCGGGCTACGCCATCGTCTACGACGGGCAGATCAAGAGCCTGGATGAGCAGAACGACGCGTTCGGCGCCGCCTTCGGCCTGGCCTTCGTCTTCATCTACATGGTGCTCGCCAGCCAGTTCGAGTCCTTCAAGCACCCCTTCACCATCATGGTGTCGCTGCCGCTGGCGCTCGTGGGCGCGCTCTTGGGACTCGTCGTCACCAACTACCACCTCAGCCTGGGCGCGATGATTGGCGTCATCCTGCTGATGGGGCTCGTCACCAAGAACGCCATCCTCCTCATCGACGGCGCCCTGCACCACCTGCGCGAAGGCGACTCCGTGGACGAGGCCCTGCTCAAGGCCGGCCCCCGCCGCCTGCGCCCCATCCTCATGACGAGCGCCGCGATGGCCATCGGCATGGTGCCCACCGCCGTGGGCACGGGCACCGGCTCCGAGTTCCGCGCCCCCATGGCCATCGCCGTCATCGGCGGCGTCATCACCTCCACCTTCCTCACCCTGCTGGTGGTGCCCGTGGTGTTCGCGGCCATGGAGAAGCTGTCCTTCGGCCGCAAGAAGCCCAAGACGTCGGACACGCACGCCACGACGCCCGCGGACGTGCACGCGGCGCCCGACCGCGCGGCCTGAGTCCCAGGGCCCGAGCCGGGCCCTTCATGCAGCAAGGCGCCAGGGGCGCGAGGGGACCTCCCTTCGCGCCCCTGCTGTCTTCATGGGGGCTGGGGGATGGATGAAACAGGTTTCATCCGGCCTTCACGCAGGGGGCACTCGGGTGGGCTTGCGCGCCACCGGTGCCGCGGAACCTTGCGGGAAGGTGTATGCCTTTACCGAGGCAGACGTGACCTACCGGGTGTCCTGGGTGAACCCAGGCCCCCGTCTCCAGCTTGCGGCCGGAGACGGGGCTCCTCGAGGGCCCTTTCGGGGCTCGCTGGCGAGGCTTCAGCGACCGGCGGAGGCGTAACCGTCGCCGGTGAGCGACAGGCGCGTGCGCGCCTTGGCGAGCTGGTTCTGGGCTTCCTCCAGCGACACGCAGTCCACCGTGATGTCGTCATTGGGGGACGCTTCGGACGCCACGCGGGCCGTCTGCAGCCGCGCGATGGTGGAGTCCGACACGTGCGCGCACATCACGCAGCCATTCTTGCGACCGTGGCTGATGACCTCGGAGAACAGGTTCGCGGACTCCGGCTCCAGCGGGCGCAGGCCCCGCATGTCCGCCAGCACCAGGTGCCGCCCTCCGTTGTAGCTGTCCGTGGCCTTCCGGTAGACGGCCACGTACTCCTTCATCTCATTCGGCCGCATGAAGCCGCTCATGCGGGCGGTGATGGTCTTGCGGCTCACATCATTCGTCACTTCAAACATGGTGCGCCCTCCCTCGCGGAATAAAGCCTAACAGACGTCTTTCGAACTTTCACCAGCCCCCCTCGGAATCGCGGCAGGGTGGAAGGTTTGAAAGGGATTGCGCGTTTTTCCTTCCCGGCAGGTTGTAAAAATGAAGAAGCCCGGTCGCGCGCACGCGAGACCGGGCTTCCGGGACCAGGGCAGAAGCCCGGGTGACTGATCAGGCGGCGCGGACGTTCTGGGCCTGGAGGCCCTTGGGGCCGCGCGTCACCTCGAACTCCACCTTCTGGCCCTCGGCCAGGGTGCGGAAGCCATCCATGTTGATGGCGCTGTGGTGGCAGAACACGTCCTCACCACCGCCGTCCTGCGTGATGAAACCGAAGCCCTTCGCATCGTTGAACCACTTCACCGTACCGGTAGCCATGACTCGTCTTCTCTTTGTTGGTGGGGCGCGGCACCCACCACCCGGAGGCGGTCGGTCCTCTCGAAATGTGAGGGCCTGGGTGCGAACAGAAGTCTGCCCGGCGGGGCCGGGTGGATGGAAGCCCCCCTGCCCACCAGCCAACAGTTCAAGGGGTAGGCAGCAGGCCCACCCCTCGCCAAGGCCCAAGCAGGCGCAAGCAGGCGGGCAGGGTGGCCGCGAGGGCCCGCGTCCCGGGCCGGGGGCGTGGCTACCGTTGGCGTCAGGGTCCCGTCCCCCCAGTGCGCCCGGACGGAGGAGAGGAGCACGTCATGTACGAGGTCCAGGCCGTGGAGTCGCTGCCCCCCGTTCCCCCGCGCCCCGAGCGCGCCGTGCAGCGGGAGTGGCGCCGGCTGGTGGACCACAGCGCGGCGGCGGGCATCCTGTCGCGGCCCCTGCTCGGCCGGCTGCCGCTGCGCCGCGTGGTGCCGCAGGACGTGCACTCGCTCTTGGACTACTCGGGGGGCGCCGCGCTGGTGGTGGCGGGGATTGTTTCAGGCCACCGCGCGGCGAAGGCGGCCGGGTGGGTGCTGGGTGGGGCCGCGCTGGGCGTGTCCCTGCTCACCGACTACCGCCTGAGCCTCACGAAGCTCATCCCCATCGAAGCGCATGAGATCGCGGACTACGCCTACGGACTGGGGGCGGTGGCCGCGCCCTTCGTGCTGGGGTACGCGAAGCGCTCGCCGGTGGCGGCCGCGGTGCACGTGGTGGTGGGCCTGTCCGCGGTGGTGGCGTCGCTGTTCACCGACTACCGCTGCCAGACGGGCATGCACCTGGGCGGGGAGCTGGCCACGGACCCCGAAGGCATCGGCGGCTGACCGGGCGGACAGCGCGGCGGGGCGCCCCTGAGGCACCCCGCCGCCGTGCGGCTCAGGCCGTCTTCACCTGCGCTTCGGACTTCATCTCGCTGGCAGCGACGCTCTCGATGCGCATGCCGTAGAAGCTGCGGTAGACGAACACCATCGACAGGATGAAGAACACCGCGGAGAAGACGCGCAGCAGCGTGCCCTGGCCGGCGGCCTCCAGCTCCACGGACAGCTCCACCGCGAGCAGGCCGAACAGCGTGGTGAACTTGATGACCGGGTTGAGGGCCACCGACGAGGTGTCCTTGAACGGATCTCCCACCGTGTCACCCACGACGCAGGCCGCGTGCAGCTCCGTGCCCTTGGCCTTCAGCTCCGTCTCCACCAGCTTCTTCGCGTTGTCCCACGCGCCACCGGCGTTCGCCATGAACACGGCCTGGTACAGCCCGAAGATGGCGATGGAGATGAGATAGCCCACGAAGAAGTAGGCCTCGAAGCAGGCGAAGGCGAGCGTGCTGAAGAAGACGCCCAGGAAGATGTTGATCATCCCCTTCTGCGCGTACTGGGTGCAGATCTCCACCACCTTCTTGGAGTCCGCCACGCTGGCCTTCTCCACGCCCTCCAGCTGGATGTTCGCCTTGATGAACTCCACCGCCCGGTAGGCGCCCGTGGACACCGCCTGCATGGAGGCGCCGGAGAACCAGTAGATGATGGCGCCGCCGGTGATGAGGCCCAGCAGGAAGGGGGCGTGCAGCAGGGACAGGTTCTGGGTGTTGGCCGCGTTCAGCACCATCTGGGAACCGCTGCCGGTGGTGCCCACCAGCAGCACGATGATGGAGAAGATCATCGTCGTGGCGCCCACCACGGCCGTGCCGATGAGCACCGGCTTCGCGGTCGCCTTGAACGTGTTGCCCGCGCCGTCGTTCTCCTCCAGGTACTGCTTGCCCTTGTCGAAGTCCGGCGTGAAGCCGAAGTCCTTCTGCACCTCCGCGTGCACGTTGGGGACGTTCTCGATGAGGGACAGCTCGTAGACGCTCTGCGCGTTGTCCGTCACCGGTCCGTAGGAATCCACCGCGATGGTGACCGGGCCCATGCCCAGGAAGCCGAAGGCCACCAGGCCGAACGCGAACACCGCGGGGGCAATCATCAGCGCGCCCACGCCCATGGTGCTGAACCCGTAGGCCAGGCCCATCAGGCCCGCGATGATGAGCCCCATCCAGTACGCGGAGAAGTTGCCCGCGACCAGGCCGGAGATGACGTTGAGCGACGCGCCACCCTCGCGGCTGGCCTTGACGACCTCGCGCACGTGACGGCTCTCCGTGGAGGTGAAGACCTTGATGGCCTCCGGGATGATGGCGCCCGCCAGGGTGCCGCAGGTGATGATGGCGGACAGCTTGATCCACAGCGACGTGTCACCGCCGATGTCCGGGATGAGCAGGTAGCTGACCACGAACGTCAGGGCGACGGACACGATGGACGTCAGCCACACCAGCGCGGTGAGCGGCGTCTCGAAGTTCATGTGGTCCGCGTTCCGGAAGCGGGCGCCCTGGATGAGGTTGTTCATCCAATAGGACACCAGCGACGCCAGCACCATCACGATGCGCATCATGAAGATCCACACGAGCAACTGGACCCGGTACGTCTCCCCCACCGCGAGCAGGATGAACGTGATGAGCGCCACGCCGGTGACGCCGTAGGTCTCGAAGCCGTCCGCGGAGGGGCCCACGCTGTCGCCCGCGTTGTCGCCGGTGCAGTCCGCGATGACGCCGGGGTTGCGCGCGTCGTCCTCCTTGATCTTGAAGACGATCTTCATCAGGTCGGAGCCGATGTCGGCGATCTTCGTGAAGATGCCGCCCGCGATGCGCAGCACGGACGCGCCCAGCGACTCACCGATGGCGAAGCCGATGAAGCACGCCCCCGCGAAGTCCGCCGGCACGAACAGGAGGATGAGGAGCATCAGCAACAGCTCCGTGCTGATGAGCACCATGCCAATGGACATGCCCGCCTGCAGCGGGATGGCGTACGTGGGGTAGGGCTTGCCCCGCAGGGACGCGAACGCCGTGCGGCTGTTGGCGAACGTGTTCACCCGGATGCCGAACCAGGCCACGCCGCAGCTGCCGGCGATGCCCACGAGGCTGGCGAACAGGATGATGGCCACCCGGCCGACCTCCATGTGTCGCAGGAAGCCGAAGTAGCCGACCATCACCGCGCCAATGAGCACCCAGAGCACGATGATGAACTTCAGCTGCGTCATCAGGTACGTCTTGCAGGTCTCGTAGATGAGCTCGGAGATCTCCAGCATCGCCCGGTGCACAACCATCTTCCGGAGGCTCGCGTACTGGAGGAAGCCGAAGATGAGGCCCAGGACACAGACAGCGATGCCGGACATCAGCAGCTGCTGTCCGTTGAGCCCGCCAATGAACGTGACGGTGCGGAAGTCGGGCAGGCGCAGGTCCGCCTCGCTCGCGCTCGCGACGCTACCAACCAACAACGCCAGCAGTCCGAAGATGCGCGGGGCCGTGCCGGCGACACTCTTGAGGAGAATGTCCAGCCGTGGAACGGTGGGTGTCATGGGGGTGCAACCTCTCACGTGACTCGTTGCGCACGCGGACCGCAGCACCGCGTGCTCGGATAACAACGGAGGGATGTCCGAGGGTTGGCCGCCAGCGATCGAATTCACCCCCCGCCGGCGCTTCAACGCAGCCTCGCCCTTCAAGGCCAGACGGACCTTGAAGGTTGGTTGCATTCAACACTGCCCGGGAGTTGATGTCGAATTCGGGGAAAACGCGCTGCATCCTGTCAGACAGGACGGCACGTGCAATGAAGCCTATCACCCGTCGGGATGGCACTCCGGGACGGGTTGCAAAGAGAAGACAGACCTGCTCAGGGGCTCAGCCGCAGGAGGAAGCCGTCCTGCAACCGCTGGGATGGGCCTTCTTCCGGCATGGGCCGGCTCAGCCCGCCCGCCAGGAGCACCGCGCCGGAAGAGGCCACGGTCACGGTGCGCGCGCTGGAGGGGGTGCCGGTGCTGGCAAAGCCTCGCACCCAGAGGGAGGTGCCCTCGTCGGGCATGAGCCGGGCCACATACAACCCCGCGGGCAGGTCCGCGCCGCCCAGGGCCCGGCCGCCGTCGTGGCTGCCGGCCACCGTGACCTGGCCCGCCTCGTCGGTGGCGACCGCGGGGGCTCCGGTGGGGAAGGTGCGCGCCCAGCGCTGGCTGCCCTGGGCGTCGTAGGCCACGAGGAAGCCGTCGTGCGAATCCGCGCGGTGCCACGCGTTCTTGAAGTAGAGCCGGCCGCTGAAGCCGCCGCCCACGAAGACGCGGTCCGGGCCCACCGCCACGGACAGCGCGCTGCCGTCGGTGGCGCGCAGGTCGTGGCTCCACACGTGGTCGCCGTCGTGGGTGAGCTTCACCACGAAGGGCGTGCGCTGGCGCACGGTGAGGAACGTGGCGTCGCCGAAGGACACCGCCCCCGCGTAGCCGCCCACCACGTGCACGTCGCCGAAGACATCCACCGCGACCGCTCTGGCGGAGACCTCGCCCTCGCCCACGGGCGTCCACACGCGGCTCCAGCGCTGCTCACCCTTCGGGCCCACGCGCAGCGCGAAGCCCGCGTGTCGCCCGTTGGGCGCCGTGCGCACGCCTTCCCCGAAGTCGCGCTGGCCGGTGAAGTCCCCCACCAGCACCGCGCCGCCGTCGTTGTCGGAGCTGACGCCGCTCACCGTGATGGGCCCCTGGCCCGGCAGCGAGCGCACCCAGTCCAGCGCGCCCTCGCCCGTCATCCGGGCCAGGAACGGCCCTTCGGGCAGCGTCGCGCCGTCGCGGGTGAAGCCCGCGGAGGTGCCTGAAAGAAAGACGTGGTCGCTGGCGTCCACGGCCAGCCCGCCCACGCGGGCCCGCTCGGCGCTCCGGGGCGTCCAGCCCCGGGCCCACTTGAGCGTGCCTTCGGAAGAGAACCGCGCCACCAGCAGGTGTGGCGCCACGACATTGCGGTCGAAGGGCAGGGGCCCCGCCCCCAGATTGATGGGCTCCTGATAGGTCGCTGCCACGAGGACGTCCCCGTTGGAGGTCACCACCGCGTGCGGCGCCTGATGATCCCCAAGCATCAGGGTCCGCGACCACGCTCGGGCCTCCACGCCCTCTTGCGCCACCTGTCCGCCCACTTCGCCGAGCACCGGAATGCGCGGTGTCGTAGCCCGGGCTTCCCCGCACCCCACGAGGAAGAGCCCCCCTACGCACACCGCCATCCGAAACCACGCCACCGTCGCCACCCCGTCCCGGTCTCGACCCACCAACCCCGACTCCCCTGCCCTTCAACCGCGCCCGGACCCTTCTGCAAGCACGCGGCCAGGGCCCGCGTCCGGGGCCGTCTCCTCTGGGAAGCGCGTCAGGACCCCGGCCGCGGGGCAGGGTGCGTGTCCGCCAGCCGGTAAATCCTCCCGGTCCGGGCGCGGCAGGGCCGGTAAAGAAAGACGCCCGCGCGGGTTGCCCTCTTGGGGACCCGGCGGGCGTGCGCGTGATGCCTGCGATTGCGGCGCGACAGCCGACTACAGGACCTTCACCGGCACCTCTTTGAGCACCTTGTCGCCGCGCATGATGACGACGGTCCACGCGCCGGGCTTCGCCAGCTTCACGCCGGTCCACTGCCGCGCGCGCCAGCCCTCGCCCTTCACCTTCACGTCCTTCGTCTCGCGCACGGTGGCGCCCTGCTTCACCTGCACCGTGAGGTCGTCGATGGAGTCGCCCTGGGGCACGAGGTAGCTCTGCCACAGCATCACGGAGGTGCCCGCCTTGACGCCCTCGGGGCCCACCTCGGTGATGCACTCGAACTTGTTGGCGCCTTCCTTGGCCACCTCGGTGCACAGCTTGGCTTCCACCAGCACCGGGCCCTGGCCCTGGCCCTTGTAGAAGTAGTTCCAGGTGTCCTTCACCGCGTCCGCGCTGGGGGCCTTCACGGCCTCAGCCGCGGGGGCCGCCGGGGCCGCCGCATCCTGCGCTCCCGCGACCGTCGCCACACCCAGCACCGCGCACAGCACGCTTCCGTTGATCAGGCTCTTCATGTTCCGGGGTCCCCTCGTTTGGCGTTGAAAGGGCCGGCCCACGTCCGGCCCCGTGTGTGCCTGTCTACCATGAAACACCGCGCGGTCCGCCGTCCCATCCCCTATCCCCTCCCTATCCGAAGACGAAGAAGCCCAGCGTCACCAGGGGCAGGTAGACGAGGAAGGCCACCAGCAGGAAGCCGAGGATGTCCTTGAACTCCAAGCGCGCCACGGCCAGGAGCGGCAGCGCCCAGAAGGGCTGGATGAGGTCGGTGGCCATGTCGCCCCACGCGTACGCCAGCACCACCTTCTCCGGCGCCACGCCCAGCCGGCTCGCGGCCTCCAGCAGGTAGGGCGCTTCAATGGCCCACTTGGAGCCGCCGGACGGCACGAAGTAGTTCACCACGCCGCTGTACAGGTACACGATGGCGGGGAACGTCTCACGCGTGGAGAGCGACACGAACAGCTCCCCGATGCGCTCCGTGAGCCCCGTGGCCTTGAAGATGCCGTAGATGCCCGCGTACAGCGGGAACTGCAGCACGATGCCGTGCAGCACGCTCGCGGCCTCCTCGCTCGCCTTGAGCAGCCGCGCGGGCGTGCCGTGCAGCAGCACCGCCAGCACCAGGAATGTGAAGTTCACGACGTTGAGGTTGAGCGCGCGCCAGCCGGAAGCGCCGTCCAATCAGCCGGCAGTTGCGGAAGACGGCGCGCACCTCGCCCGGGTGGGCGCTCGTCGCGACGTCGAAGTCCTTGGGCTTCTTGCCCAGGAGCAGGTCGCGCACGCA
>NZ_RAWG01000281.1 GCF_003611735.1 Corallococcus sicarius
CCCCCACCCGCTCCACCCAGGTGTGGGCCTCCTCCGTCCGGCCCAGCACGCCCAGCACGTTGCGCAGGTTGATGCCCGCCATCACCTCACCCTCCGCATCCCCCAGCTTCCGGAACGCGAGCGCGGCGCGGCGATAGGAGTCCTCCGCCGAGCGGGGATCCGACAGCATCTCCACGTAGCCCAGGACCAGCAGGAGCCAGGGGCGCTCGGGGTGGCTCGCGATGAGGCCCCGCAGCCTGCGCCGGGCCTCGTCGCGGCGCCCCGGGTCCTGGGCCTCCCGGAAGAAGCACATCGCCGTCTCAGAACCCTCTGGATGGGCGACGAAGCCCTCCTCGCACCGGGCGAGCGCGGAGGGCTCCAGGGGATCCGGAAGCTCCGGAAGCTCCGGAGGTCCGGCGGCGACCGCGAGGGCGTACGGGAGGAGCCCCACCCCCAGGAGGAGCCAGCCCAACCACGCCATGCGCCGTCGCCCGCCCGCCACCACGTCAGCTCCGGGGGTATTCGTACGAGCACTCCCACAACGTGGTGGGCTCGGAGGTGCCACCCCGCGGGTCGATGGTGGTCGCGGTGTAGATCCTGCAGACGATCGCCGGCTGCTCCGGAAGCCCGGTCGCCGGCCACCGCTCCATGACCAGGACGCCCGCGGCCAGCGCTTCGGTGTTGAACGGCACGAGCAGCTGGGCGCGGAGGCCGGCCGCCGACGGCGCGGTCAAGGGCAGGCGCAAGGGGGCCCCCGCGGTCACCGGGCCGGTGACCTCCGCGAGCACGGCGCCCTGGGCGGACAGGATGCGCAACGTCACCGTCACCGTCCCCCCCCGACTCACGCCCACGTCCTGCACGGAGGCCATCACCCGGTCGTGCGCCCCTCCCGCCACCGGCGGCGTCGTCATCACCAGCATGGGCGGTGAGGCCTGCGCCGCCGCCGTGACGCCCCACAGGAGCGTCATCACCGCCAACGCCCGCACCCATCCACCCGTCACATTGCCTGTCTTCATGACATCCCCCTCTGCTTGTCTTTGATTGGACCGCACATCACGCGTGGGCTCCACGCGCTCACTGCAACCGGTTCACGAACGTGCTGCCACGCCGGACGCTGCCATCCGGCAACCGCGCTTCGACCTGCCACAGCACCCGCGTCCCCGCCGGCAGCTCCGCGAGCACCGACGCCGGCACGGTGTACTCCCGCTGCTCCAGCCGCTCCGCGCGGTGGAACAGCTTCAAATCCTCCGACGACACCTGCACGCTCCAGTGCGTCGCCTCCGGCACCCCGCTCCAGCGCAGCACGAAGCGGTCGCGAGGCAGCGCCGTGGCCTCCGGCACTCCCGACGTGATGGCCCCCGCCGCGCCGCCCCGGATCCGCTCCGGGTCGTCCACCTGCTGCTGCCGCACCACCACCACCGCGCCCACCAGGACCACGAGCGTGGCCGCCATCGCGCCCCAGGCGGGCCGGCCCTGCCAGAAGCGCCGGCCCTGCTCGCGTTGGCCCTGCTCGCGGCGGTCCTTCAGCGACACCACCTTCGCGGGTGCCTCCGCCTGTGAGGCGGCCTGGGACATCGCCTTCGCCAGGCGCCAGGCCTGGGCCCAGGCGGGATCCGCCGCGACGCGCTCGATGACCGCCCGGCGCTCTTCCGCCGGCAGGTCCTGCGTCACCGCGCGCCAGACGAGGTCCGCGTCCACCGGGGTGCCTTGCGCCGCGTCGTCGTCGCGCAGCGCCGTGCGCAGCCGCTCCACGCCCGCGCCATCGATGCCTTCGTCTTCGGGGCGTTGGTCGCTCACGGCGTGATTCCCTTCAGGGAGAGACAGGCCCGCAGGGCGCTCAGCCCGCGGTAGATGAGGTTCTCGGTGCGCTTGTTCTCCCAGCCGAGCAGCTCCGCGGCCTCGGGGACGGTGTGTCCCTGCAGGTGCAGCGTCACGGCCAGCCGACGGTCCTGCACCAACCCCTGGAGGCAGTCGCGCACGGCGCGGGCAATCTGCGCGGCGCCGGCCGAACGCTCCGGGTCTCCGGGTGCCACGGGCTGCACGGGCGCGCGCTCCACCTCGTCCAGCGCCACTTCCTTGCGGGCACCCACCCGGCGCAGCTCGTCGATGAGCGCCGTGTAGGCGACGCGGTACAGGTACGCGGGTGACATCTCCGCGTGGCCCGGGTCGCGCTTGCGCAGCTCCACCACCCGCATCATCGCGACCTGCAGCAGGTCCTCCCGCCGGTCCGCGAGGGACGGAGGGCAGACGCTGGCCAGGGCCCGGCCCAGGTCGCGCCGCAGCGTTTCAAGCCCGGCGTCCGGCGAGGCTCCCGCCGAGGGGCCGTGTCGCAGCTCCAAGATGCATCGCCTCCGGGAAAAGGGCGTCGATGGTCGTTGAAACCATCCTGGGCGGCAAGGCGGAGCAGGGCAAATCGCCCCCTGGAGCACGCCTGGCTCCAGGGGAACCTTCCGCCTGCTACGGCAGGTTCGCGTCCCAGGCGATCAATCGCACCTCGCCGGACGGCGCCAGGCGCACGGCGGTGAGCACGAAGCGCGCGCCCACCCAGGTGGTGGTGACGGCGGCGCCCGTGAGGATGTCCCCCGCGCGCTCCTCGCCCGTGCGGTGCAGTTGGCTGTCCGCGTCCACGTCCCAGGTGTACACGCGCAGGTTGCCCGCGCTGTCGCGCACCGGGGTGACCAGGTTCTGACCCACGACCCGCACCGCGTGCACGTCCGTGATGGTGCCGCCGTCCTCGGTGTCGCGGCGCACCAGCTCGCCCGCCGCGGTGACGTCGAAGGAGATGTTGCGCAGCACGCCCGTGGGCAGCTTCGCGCTGACGACCACCATGTCCCGCACGCTGTTGCCGACGGTGAGGTTGCTCAAGGCCACGTCCGACACGTCGCCGCCCAGGTAGTTGCCGCGCTTGGAGATGAGCCCGCCGTTCTTGATCTCCCAGGCCGTGACGCTCAGCTTGCCCTCCGGGGTGCGCACCGCGGTGACGACGCCCTCGAAGCGGCCCACGTCTCCCGTTACACGGCCGTTGTAGACAGGCGTGAGGGCGACCTGGGTGGCCGCCTCGCCGAAGCCGTTGCCCCGACGGGTGAGGGTCTCCAGCGCCGCGGCGGTCTCCCAGGTGCTGACCTTCAGGTGGCCCGTGGAGTCGCGGAAGGCGGTCACCACACCCAGGCCGGACGGCCGGGTGACGAGCGCGATCTGGCTCACGTTCGCTTCACCGACGGCCTCGCCCTTGCGGGTGAAGCTGCCACCCACGGACACGTCCCATGCAGTGAGCTTGAGGTTGCCGTCTCCGTCACGCGTGGCGGTCACCACGTCGCGGGTGGAGCCGGGGTTCGCCATCGCCACGGAGCTGGCCGCTTCCCCGGCGCCGTTGAAGAGCTTGGTGAAGGTGCCGTCGCCCGCGAGCCGCCAGGAGCCCAGCGCGAGCTTCCCGCTGACGTCGCGCGTGGCCGTCACCACCATGTCGGCGGAGGACGCCATCGCCACCTCCATCGCCGGGTCGCCGGTGATGTCACCGCGGCGCAGCAGGGGGTCGGGGTGGATGGCGAAGGGGAACTGCTCCAGGGATTCGGCCTGGAGGGGGACGAAGTCGAGCGAGGAGTCGTACGTCACCGCGCCGTTCTTCTGCCACGCCTGGGAGAAGGGCAGCGGGATGGAGGGGCCCACGGTGGTGCTGGTCGGCATGGGCGACAGCTGCACGTGCAGGTGGGGGCGCGACGACGCGCCGGAGCTGCCCACGCGCCCGATGAGCTGCCCGCGCTTCACGGTGGCCCGCTGCGCGACGGGGACGAACGTGTCACGGGGGAAGGACCCCACGCGGTCCTCGGCGTCCGTCACGTAGGTGGCGTTGAAGGGGCACAGCGACTCCGGGATGCTGCCGGGCTGCATGTGGGCGTAGAGGATGATCTTCCCGTCGGTGGTGCGGACGTTCAGGTGGTTGCCCGAGCGCGGGATGATGAGCGGGTCGGTCATGCGGCCCGGGTTGGGCACGTCATCGCCGCCGTACACGGATGGCTGGAGACCTTCCGGGGCGTTGCGCCAGCAGCTCACCACTTCGCCGTCCGCGATGGCGGAGACGGGCAGGCCGTAGATGACCCAGTCGGAGTTGCGGGGGTTCACCGCGTAGGCGTCGAAGGGGATCTTGAGGCGGGTGAACCGGCTGGTGGTGGGGTCGAAGCGGGCGGCCTCCAGGTCGCGGCCGTTCGTGTCGTCGTGGCCGCTGGCGATCCACCAGTGTCCCCCTGCGGGAAGGTCGGCGCTGCTGCCGGGAAACCCATAGGTCTGCGCGGAGGCGCTGACGCTGACGGCCGCGAGGGCCACGGCGGTGAGCCGGGCGGCGGGACGGAGACGCTGGGACATGGTGCTGCTCCTTGGAAGGGGGCGCGGTTTCGCGCCTGCCCCCACCCAACGGAAATCCCCTGGTTTTTCCCTCACCCCCTCTGGGAGAAAAAGCAGAGGCCATGCTGTGCTGACCCGACGAAAGGCCCGTGCACGATGACAGCCCCGCGAGACTTCGACATGGATTCGGCCCTCCGCATTCTCGATGCGGTGAGCAAGAACTACCCGCCCGGCTCGAAGGAAGAATCCACGGTCCAGCTCGCGGCCATCTCCCTGCTCTACCCTCTTCCGGAGGAGCTGGGCCCCCCAGGCTCGGAGTAGGGCCGGCGCGTCAGCCCATCCTGATGCCCTTCGGACGGGCGAGCAGCCGGTCCACGTAGGCGTCAATCGTGGGACGACCCGGCTTCGCTCCGAACATGCGCATCCAGATGAACATGGAGCCAATCATCACGTCGGCCGCGGTGAACCAGTCGCCGAACAGGTAGGGCCCGGCGCCCAGCTCCTGCTCGACGACGTTCAGCGCGCCCTCGAATTCCGTCCAGCCTCGCTGGGGCAGCGTCGGCGTCTTCATCAGGTGGTCGCCCATGGAGGGCTCCAGCTGCGATGTCGAGTACACCATCAGCGACAGGTAGCGGCCCCGCTCCGGCGCATCCAGCTTCGGCGCGAGGTTCGCCTGGGGGAACTTGTCGGCCAGGTACAGACAGATGGCCGCGTTCTCGAAGAGCCGGGTCGCTCCGTCCACCAGCGCCGGCAGCTTGCCGGCCGGGTTGATCTTCAGGTACTCCGGCGACTTCTGCTCCTTCTTCTCCAGGCTGATGGGCACGAGCTCGTACTCGACGCCGCACTCATCGAGCATCCACTTGGCGATGACCGCACGACTCCGGGGATTGAAATAGAGCTTCATCCAGGGACCTCCAGGGAGAACTGCCAGCCTGGCCCCCATCAGAGCTTCTTGAGCACGTCGGCGGCGTTCTTGTTGGTGGGGTCCAGCTCGAAAGCCTTGCGATAGTTCACTTTCGCCAACGCCTTGTCCCCGTGGGCCAGGTACGCCTCGCCCAGGCTGTCGTAGAGGTTTCCATCGGTGGGGAACATCTCCACGTTCAGCTTGAAGACCTCGATGGCGTCCGTCACCCGCCCGGCGCGCAGCAGCTGGTAGCCCAGGCTGTTGAGCTGTCCATGGGAGAAGTCATATGCGTCCGCCTTCGTGGCCTTGAGCTCGCGGTAGCGGGCAATGGCCTCCGCGACGGGCGCCTTGGCGAGCAGCGCGCTCAGGTGCTCCCGGATGTCGGGCCGGGACGGCCGGGGCGTGAGGCCGTGCAGGACGCTGAGCAACCCCGCCGAGAGCGTCTGGAGCTTGTCTCCGCGCGAGGTGTTGTCGAAGAGGATGACGACCTGCTTGCGCTCCGGGACGCGGAGGATGAAGGAGCTGAAGCCGTTGATGCCGCCACTGTGATGGACGGTGGCGACCCCCGTCTTGCCGTCGTCCAGCTTCACCTTCTTGATGGACCAGCCGAAGCCGTAGTCGCTCAGGCCCGGCGTGAACATCTTCTGCTTGAGCGCCGCGGGCAGCAGCGTGTCCTGGTGGAGCGCCCGGTCCCACAGGTAGAGGTCCTCCACCGTGGAGTACAGCGAGCCGGCGGCGTACGGCAGCGTCATGTCCAGGTAGGGGGCGTTGATGTAGCCCTCCGGCTTGAGCTCGTAGCCGCTCGCGCGCTTGGGGAGCACCGTCGCCTGCACGTCGTAGCCGGAGTTCTTCATCCCGACCTTGTCGAAGATGCGCTCCTGCACGGCCTGCGCGTACGTCTTGCCGGTGACCTTCTCGATGATGGCGCCGAGCAGGAAGTAGCCGGAGTTGTTGTAGGAGAACTTGGAGCCGGGCTCGAACTCCAGGTCACCGCTGGCGGACGCCTTCACGAAGTCCGCGACCTTCGCGGGGTTGCGCGAGTGCTTCTCGAAGAAGTCCGGGGCGCTGGTGTAGCTGGGGATGCCCGAGGTGTGGTTGAGCAGGTGGGCCATCGTGACGCGGGAGCCCGTGTCCTTCCGGTAGTCGGGAAGGTGGGTGACGAGCGTGTCCTCGAGCTTGAGCTTCCCCTCGGCGACGAGCTGCAGGATGACCATCGCGGTGAACTGCTTCGAGATGGAGGCGATGCGGAACTTCGTGTCCACCGTGTTCGGGACCTGCCACTCGAAGTTCGCGGAGCCGTAGGCCTTCTTGAAGACGACCCCCTTCTCGTCCGCGACCAGCGCGGCGCCGTTGAAGTGGCGCAGCTGGTGGTAATGGGTGAGCAGCCGCTCCAACTCCTGCTGCTGCTTCGGCGTGGCGGCGAAGGCAGCGGGGGTGAACAGCAGGACCGCGACGAACAGGCTCAACAGGCGCACAGGACTCCAGTTCATTCGGACTCTCCGCTCATGGGACTCCACACGCTTCAGCGGGTGGATGATTGCATCGCGTCCAGCTCCTGGAGGAAGCGCGTCGCGAGGGGGACGGCGACGCGGCCTCCCACGCCTCCGCCCTCCACGAACACCGCGAAGCCGATGCCGCCCCGCAGGCCGATGAACCAGGCGTGGGTCTCCGGCGGCACCAGCGTGCCGAACTCCGCGGTGCCTGTCTTGCCCATCAGCCCCTGGATGCCCGCCGCGGACTTCGCCGAGCCTTCCATCACCACCGCGCGCATGAGGTTGCGCAGCGCCTCCGCGGTGCCGGCGCGCAGGGACTCCTCCAGGCCCGGCTCCGCGTCCGCCAGCAGGCGCGGTGCGTGCCAGCGGCCCGTGTCCACCGCCGCCGCCACGGTGGCCATGTGCAACGGCGTGGCGAGCACCCTGCCCTGCCCCATGGAGGCCGCGGCCCGGTCGGCGTCGTCCTGGGGCTGCGGGAAGGTGGCGCCCGGCGAGGGCAGGCCCACGTCGTAGCGGACCCCGAAGCCGAAGCGATGGGCCGCGTCCTCCAGCGCGCTGCGGCCCAACCGCGCGGAGAGCTGGATGAACGCCGTGTTGCACGAGAGCGCGAACACCTGCCGGAGGGTGGACGGCGCGAAGGCCTCGGATTCGAAGTTGCGGAAGCGCCTGCGGCCCGCGGTCGCCTCCACCGGGCAGTCCACGCGGGTGTCTGGCTTCAGGCCACTCGCGAGCAGTGCTTCGGCGGTCACGACCTTGAACGTGGAGCCCGGGGGATAGCGCCCCGTCAGCGCGCGGTGCAGCGCTTCTCCAAGAGGACGGCTGGTCACCGCCAGGACGTTGCCTGTCGCCGTGTCCACCGCGACCAGCGCCGCGGGCATCGTGACGTCCATGAGCGCCAGCTCCGCCGCGGCCTGCACGTCCCTTCGCAACGTGGTGCGCACCGGCGTCCCGGGCGCGCCGTCGAAGCGGTGCAGCACCACGCCCTCTCCCGAGCGGCGCACCAGCCTGACCTCTCCCGACGGGCTGCCGGCCAGCGTCCGCTCCTGCGCGCGCTCCAGGCCTGACAGCCCCACGAGGTCTCCCGCCTGGTAGGGGTGGCCCAGCGCCTGGAGCGCCTCCGCGGTCACCTCGCCCACCCGTCCCAGCGTGTGCGCGGCGAAGCCCTCCGCCGGGGTGAGGCGCGCGGTCTTCTTGCGGAAGAAGATGCCGGGCACCGGCGCGAGCACGGGGCGCACCTGCTGGTAGCGCTCGGGGCGCACGTCGATGAGGGGGAAGAACTGTTCAGGCTGCGCGCCCGCGGACCTCAGGACCGCCTGGACCCGCGCGGGGTCCACCCCGAGCTGCGACTGGAGCGCCCGGGCCACCGCGGCGGCGTCCCGCACCCGTCCCGGATACAGCCCGATGCTGATGACCTCTCCGGGCACGGTGAGCGGCGCCCCGGTCGTGTCGAGCAGCGCGGCGCGCGGACCCCAGGCCCGCAGGCGGCTGAAGCTGTCTCCGGCGCGCGCCTCGGGGTGGAACACCTCCGGCGTCCAACGCACGACCCAGCGGTTCGCCCGACGCTCGAAGCGCAGCCGCGACTGCACCTCCCAGTCTCCCAGCCCCCGCAGGGTGTGCACCCCGCGGAAGAGCACCACCGCGACGGTGTCGTCCTCGGACTCGACGTCCAGTCCCTCGAAGCGCGAGGCCACGACCCCCAGCGCCTGCCGCCACTTCGCGTGCTGCGCGTCGAAGTCCGCGGGCACCTCCACGAGCGCCCCGCGTTGGGCAGCAAGGTCGTTGCGCGCCCAGGCCTCCAGGTACACGCGGGCGACGGCCTCCGGCCCGCCGGAGACCTCCCGTCTCACGGTGCGCGGCGCACACGCGGAAAGCAGCAACAGGAGGCAGAGCCCCCACCAGGTGATGACCGTCCGTCCAAGCACGCGCCCCGTGTACCGCGCCCTTCCTCACGAGGCGAATGCGATGTGCGGTCCGTCGTCCCCACCCGGACCGCCAGTCGGTCACCTTGACGCCCCGCGCGCACGCGGAGCAACGAGGGCCACCCGCGCGCCGTGGATCAGCGGACGGTCTGGTCCTGCGTCCCGCTCACGCCGTCCCCCGTCGCCGTCACCGTCAACACGCCGACCACGCCGGAGCGCACGTAGAACACGGCCTCCCGCTGCGCGCCCGCGAGGCTCACCGACACCACCGCCGCGTCCGAGCAATCCGGTTGCAGGTGGAACGTCGCGCCCGCGTCCGACGCGGCCAGCGCCACCGTCGGGTCCACCAGCGAGGCCAGGTTGCCATCCACGTCCCGACCCTGCACCACCAGCGCTTCGGAGCAGGCCCCTGCATCCACCGTGCGTGCCGGCGTGGCGAAGGCCACCTGCCGCGCACCATCCACCGTCTCCACGTCCACGCCGTAGGCCTCGTCCGGGTAGACGGCCGGGTCGTAGCCGTCACCGCTGATCCGGTTGAGGCTGAGCAGGTTCGCGCGCCCGTTGTCGAAGATGGCCGTTTGATAGCCCTTCTCGGCGCCCTCCACGTTCGTCAGCGTCGCCTTGCTCAGCACGTTCTCCAGCACCTGGATGCGCGTGGGCTCCGAGGGCGCGCTGAAGCCGCCCTCCCCCTGCGACAGGTCGATGCCGACGTCGTTCTCCGTCACCGTGTTGCCCTGGATGAGCAGGTCGTGGCACAGCGCCCGCCCCACCCCGTAGTGCGCACCACCCACCACCAGGATGCCGGTGGCCGTTTCCGTGACCTGCGTGTATCCGTTGCCCGTCACTTGGTTCGCCACCACCCGACCCGACACCCCGTACGCGAGCTGGATGCCGATGCGCGCGATGTGGCCCACCGGCCCTCCGCCTTCCACGCGGTTGTCCTCGGCCGTCACGTCCACCCTGCCCACCACGAGCACGCCCGCCTTCTGGTAGCCCGTCACCCGGTTGCGCCGCAGCCCCACCGCCACCGGGGCCGCCCCGGCCGCGTCGTTGCGCACCTCGATGCCAAAGCCCTCCTGGCAGCCACTCAGGTTCCCCGCCTGATGCAGCGCCTCCACCACCGAGTCCTCGACGGCGCCACCCGCGCCCTCCAGGAAGATGCCGCGAAGCCGGGCCGCGCCCCCGTCACACACGTCCGACAGGCTCCGCGCCGTCACCGTCACAGCGCGCACGCTCGCCACCGGGCCCCGGTTGCGCAACACCGCGCCCTGGAAGTGCTCCCCCGCCGCTACGTCCTCCACCGCCGTCAGCACGTGCGCCGCCCCGTCGAACGTGAAGCCGTCCGGGATGAACACCGGCCCCTGCGTCACGCAGTCCTCGGACAGCGTCACCTTCCCCGGCGCCAGCGTGAAAGCGCACGCCCCCGCCAGCGCGCCGCAGCGCCGATCCGTCCACTCCACCGTGAAGGAGTGGCGCACGCTCGTGCCCGACGCGTTCGTCACCGTCACCTCCACCGCGGGCGTCACGTCCGGCGGCACGCAGGACAGCTGCGTCCAGTCCACCGTGCTCGTCGTGCCGCTCCCTGCCGCCGTGCCCACCGCGCCCGTGTTCGTCGTCCAGGTGAACGTCAGTGGCTCCGCCCGGGGATCCGTCGCAGCCACGGTGAAGGTCACCCGCTCGCCAGCGCGCGCGCTCGGTGCCGACTGCGACGTGGCGCCCAGCACCGGCGGCGCGCTCTGCCGCACGCACAGGTTCACGGTCTGCGTCACGCTGCCCCCGAACGGGTCGCTCACGGCGGCCTTCAACTGGCAGGCACAATTCGCGGGCTCCGCGCTCGGCGTGAACACGGGCGTGGCCCGCGTGACGTCGTCGAACGAGCCCGCGCACGTCGCGCTCCACGCATACGTCAGCGGATCCGACGCCCCGTCCTCGTCCGTGGTCGCCGTCGGTACGAGGAACGGCGCCCCCACGGCCAGCGGCTGGGGCGCCGCCTCCACGGGCGCCACGGGCCAGCGGTTGAACCGCGTGTCCCGCAGCGCTCCCTCCGCCCCCACCGTGCCCGCCCCGATGCGGAACTGGAGCGTGGACACCGCGCCGCGCGCGTCCGTGACGCGGACCTCCACCCGCAGTCCGTCCTTGACGTTTTTATTGGGCCCCAATCCGGCATCGGGATCGGGAAGGACCGTCAGCGTGCACGCGGCGCCCGCGCAGTCGAGCGCGCCCGAGGAGCTGCTCCAGGCGTAGGTCAACGTGTCGGTGGGCTCCAGGTCGCTCGCCCACGCGCGCAGTTGCACCTCTTCACCGAAGGACGCCCGCGCCTTCGAGGCCACCACCGCGTGGATGCGCGGGGCCGTGTTTCCCGGGCCCGGCAGCGTGGCCGCGGGATGGGGCACCATCACCACCAGCGCCTCGCCCTGGAGCGGGAGCGTCACCGCTTCCTCCAGGCTCGCCGTGGCCACCACCGCGCCCGCGCCGTCCAGGGCGTCCACGCGCAGCCCGACCGCTTCACCCGAGCTCACCGGCTCCACGTCCGCGGACCACGACGCGCCACCATCCGGCGTCAGCGACAGCGGCACCGCTTCCTCCGGCCCCCCCGCGCCGTGCGTCACCGTGGACGTCACCTGCGCCACCGGGACGGCCTCCAGCGAGCGAGGCAGCGCGACCACCAGCCGCACGCCCCCGGCCGGCGTCACCGTGAAGGCAGGGTCCTGCTCCACGCAGCCGAACGTGGTCAGCAGCAGGAGTCCTGCCAGATGCAACGCATGGGTTCGCTTCATGGCCGCACCGTCCTCGCGAGGTGTTCCTGCCCGGGAACACCATCACGAGCGGCCCGACGCGTCCAACCCGTGGCCCCCCCGCCCCGCTCGAGGGGCGCGAGCCCTGCCCTCCGGTGCCGCCTCTCCGTCCGTTGTCCGACGAAGTTTCCACCCGGAGGCGGCGGCCTGCTTCCGGGTGGGGCCCGGCTCAGGTCTTGCGGCCGTGGAAGCTGGACCTGAAAGGCGTGAAGCCGCGCTGGCGCAGCGACTCGCGTTCGGCCAGGAGCGCCGCCAGGGCCGCTTCGCGCGACGGGTAGTGGTTCACCGCCGCGCCGTGGATGGCGCCGCTGGTGTTGATGAAGACGCGCGTCGTGTCGTCACCGCCGTAGCGGTACGAGCGGTGCGTGTTGCGCTCCAGCACCTCGCGCCGCTCCTTGCCGAAGGTGCGCCCGGCCGTGTGGCGCACCACCAGCCCGTCCAGGTTGATGAGCAGATCCACCCGGCCGTTGAACTTCGCGAACTGCGCCTCCACGTCGCGACGCCAGCGGTACACGTCCTCGTCCGTCACCAGGACGCAGTCAGTGAAGCTCGCCGCGACGACATCGTGCTCGGCGTCGTACTCGAAGGACATGCTCCAGGCCATCGCGCGCTCTCCTGCTTCCTTGTCCGTCGGGTGCTTCACGCCTGCGCGGAGTTGCCTGCGAGGAACGCCGAGACCAGCGCCGCCGTCTCCGCCGGACGCTCCACCTGCGGGTAGTGCCCCGGCCCCGGCAGGTGCGTCATGCGCGCGTTCTGGATGAGGCCCGCCACCGCCTGCTTCAGGAACACCGGAGGCAGGAAGGGATCATCCGTGGCCAGCACCAGCGTGGGCGCCGTGATGGCCGCCAGCCGGGACGCGAAGCCTCCCGCCGTCCACGCGTCGAAGGCCTGCTCGATGGCCTCCTTCGACACCCCGCCCGCGTCCTTCAGCATCCCCTCCAGCGAGTCCGGCGACAGCTGCTTGCAGGCCAGTCCGAGGATGGTCTGCTGCTTGGCCCGGTCTCCCGGGGACGTGCGGAACAGGCCCGCCGCGTCCGGAGGCAGCGGCAGCCCCGCCGCGGGCACCGGGGTGATCAGCACCAGCCCCGCGACGCGCGCGGGGACCTCCGACGCCACCCACTGGGCAATCTGCCCGCCCATGCTGTGGCCCACCAGCGTGAAGCGCTTCGCCCCCGCGTGGTCCGCCACCGCCAGCACGTCCTTCGCGTACTGCTCCAGCGTGAACCCCGACGCCGGCCGCCCCGACGCGCCGGTGCCCCGGTGGTCCGGCACCACCAGCCGCAGGCCCGTCACGTCCAGCTTCTCCACCATCGCGTCCCACACCGCCCCCGACGTCATCCACCCATGCACCAGCACCACCGCACGCGGCCCATCCCCGAACACCCGGTAATGCAGGGTCGTTCCATCGGTCGCGGTCGTCGTGGGCATGGCGGAGTCCTTCTCCAGTGAGAGGGGTGGAAAGTCGGGGTTAGGCGGGAAGTGTAGCAAGCCAGGATGTGACTGGGGCTCCCAATTGAGGGTGGGAGAGGG
>NZ_RAWG01000282.1 GCF_003611735.1 Corallococcus sicarius
GAGCCCCCCACCGAAAGTGAGTTCATCGCGCGCGCGCAGAAGTTCCTGACGGGGCTGGGCGTGCAGCCGGCGGCGTTGGATCCGGATACCAACCTCGTCGAGACGCGGGTGCTCGACTCCCTGCTCCTGCTCGCGTTCCTCGCCTTCGTCGAGGAGCAGCGGGGCTACGAGGCCGAGCCGAAGCCCGAGGACTTGATCGCCATCCGCACGCTCCGCACGGCGTACGCGCTGGTGAACTCGCGGGATGGCCGTGAGTCCTGAGATCACGCGGGCCATGGCGCTGCTGCCGACGCTCGACTACAGCGATCCGCGCACCGTCCGCACCAAGATGAACCGGTGGATCAAGCTCTCCGCGTCCGCGGGCCTCTGGAGGCTGGAGGAGCCCGGCGTCACCGTGAGCGACCGCCTGGTGGGGGCCGGCGTTCCGGTCCGCATCTACGTCCCGAAGGATCGGCGCGAACCTTCGCCCGCGGTCGTCTACTTCCACGGGGGCGCGTTCGCCATCGGGGACCTGGACTTCGAGCACCCGCGCTGCCTGGAGATGGCGAAGCTGACGAACGCGGTCGTCATCTCCGTGGACTACCGCCTGGCCCCCGAGCATCCGTTTCCCGCCGGCCTGGATGACTGTTTCGCGGCGTTCACGTGGACGGTGGAGGTCGCCGCGGAGCTGCGCATCGACGTGTCGCGCATCGCGGTCGCGGGGGCGAGCGCGGGCGGCGCGCTCGCCACGGCCGTCGCGTTGATGGCGAGAGACCGGGGAGGGCCGAGGCCTGCCTTCCAGCTGCTGCTCTACCCCGTGACGGACGACCGCATGGTGACGCCCTCCATGTCGGCCTTCATCGACACGCCGGGCTGGAACCGGAAGAACTCGGAGCACATGTGGTCCCACTACCTGGGCCCCCAGCGGGGCCGCGACGTGCCGTCGCCGTACGCGGCGCCGATGCGTGCGACCGACCTTCGAGGCCTGCCTCCGGCGTACGTGATGACGGCGGAGATCGACGCGCTCCGGGACGAAGGCATCCACTACGCGCAGCGGCTGGTGGAGGCAGGCATCCCCACCGAGCTGCACCACTACCCCGGGACGTTCCACGGCTTCGACACCCTGGCCAACGCCGAGGTGTCGCACCGCTCGCGCGCTGAGCACTACGCCGTGCTGCGCAGGGCGCTCGCGCTGCCGTAGCCCTCCCTCCGGCCTCCAGTCCTCCTGCTCCCATACCGTCTGGAAACCCTCCGATGAGCGCCTCTTCCCGCAACGCCCCGGCTTCGCTCGTGGACCTCCTGCTGCACCGCGCTGATTCGGAGGGGGCGCGGCGGCTCTTCACGTTCCTCGGTGACGAAGAAGGCGAAGAGCAGCCGCTGAGCTACGCGGAGCTGGATCAGCGCGCGCGGCGCATCGCGGTGGCGCTGCGGGAGCGGGTGCCCGCCGGGGAGCGGGTGCTGCTGCTCTACCCTCCGGGGCTGGAGTACGTCGCGGGCTTCTTCGGGTGCCTCTACGCCGGGGTGGTGGCCGTGCCCGCCTACCCGCCCGACCCGACGCGGCTGGACCGCACCCTGCCGCGGCTTCGCGCCATCATCCAGGATGCGCAGGCGTCGGTGGTGCTCACCACGTCCGGCATCCTGTCGATGGCGGAGTTCATCTTCGAGCAGGCGCCAGACTTCCGCGAGCTGCACTGGATGGCGACGGACGAGCTGCCCGCGGGCCTGGAGGCCGGCTGGTCCCGGCCCGAGGGGCTCGCGGCGGACGCGCTCGCCTTCCTCCAGTACACCTCCGGCTCCACCGGCACGCCCAAGGGCGTGATGCTCAGCCACGGCAACCTGCTGCACAACCTGGGGCTCATCTCGCACGCCTTCCGGGTGCGCCCGCGCGAGAGCGTGGGGGTCATCTGGCTGCCGCCGTACCACGACATGGGGCTCATCGGCGGCATCCTCGAGCCCCTCTTCGCGGGCATCGAGGCGGCGATCCTCTCACCGCTGTCATTCCTTCGCCGCCCCATGCGCTGGCTGGAGGCCGTCTCCCGCTTCCGGGGCACCCTCAGCGGAGGCCCCAACTTCGCCTTCGACCTGTGCGTGCGAAAGAGCACGCCTGAGCAGCGTCAGCAGTTGGACCTGAGCAGCTGGGAGGTGGCCTTCTGCGGCGCTGAACCCATCCGCGTGGAGACGCTGGACCGCTTCACGCAGGCCTTCGCGCCGCACGGCTTCCGCCGCGACGCGATCTACCCCTGCTACGGCCTGGCGGAGGGCACCCTCATCGTCACCGGCGGCACCGCGCGGCGTGAGCCCGTGCTGCACACGCTGGATGCCGGAGCGCTGGCCCACAGCCGGGCGGTGCCCGTCCGTCCGGATGATCCGGAGGCGCGCACCTACGTCGGGTGCGGACAGACGCTGCCGGATCAAGAGGTCCTCGTCATCAACCCCGAGACGCTGGAGCCGTGCGCGGCGGGCCAGGTGGGGGAGCTCTGGGTCAGCGGGCCGAGCGTGGCGCGCGGCTACTGGCGCAAGCCGGCCGAGACGGCGCATTCCTTCCAGGCGCGTCCCGCTCACGGGGGCAGCGCCCGGCACTACCTGCGCACCGGAGACCTGGGCGTGGTGGCCAGCGACGGAGAGGTGCTCATCACCGGGCGCCTCAAGGACCTCATCATCCTGCGGGGACGCAACGTCTACCCGCAGGACCTGGAGCAGACGGTGGAGCAGAGCCACCCCGCGCTGAGGCCGGGGTGCGGCGCCGCCTTCTCCACCGAGGTGGACGGCGAGGAGCGGCTGGTCCTGGTCCAGGAGCTGGATACGCGCCTGCAAGCCGACCCCGCCGAGGTGGTGGACGCCATCCGCCAGCGCCTGTCGGAGGTGCACGAGGTCCAGGTGGATGCGGTGGTGCTCATCGAGCCCGGGAGCATCTCGAAGACCTCGAGCGGGAAGATCCAGCGGCACGCCAGCCGTGCGGCGTTCGTCGCCGGGGAGCTGCGGGCCGTGCATGCGTGGAAGCGTTCGGATGCGCCAGCGAAGGCCCCCGCGCGCACCGCCTCCGTGTCACGGCAGGAGCCCGTGCGGGCCGAACCGCCGAAGCCGGGCACGGCCGCGGGCATCGAGGCCTGGCTGGTGGAACGGCTCGCTGAACGACTGAAGGTCGCGCGCGAGCATGTGGATCCGCACGTCCCCATCACCCGCCACGGCCTGGACTCCCTGACCGCGGTGGAGCTGTCGCACGACATCGAGCAGGGCCTGGGAGTGCCCCTGCAGATGGAGCTGCTCCTCCAGGGACCGACGCTGTCGCAGCTGGCGTGGCAGCTGTTCACCCTGAAGTCGATGCTGAAGCCCGCGGCACCGGCACCGGTCGCCCCGCCACGAAGCGCGCCGACGCGGCGGGAGCTGCCGTTGACCTCCGCGCAGCAGCGGCTGTGGTTCTTCGAGCAGCGTGAGCCGGGCAGCCCGCTCTACAACATCCCGGGCGCGCTGCGGCTGGAGGGCCGCCTCCACCTCCAAGCGCTGGAGCAGAGCTTCGAGGAGCTGATCCGTCGGCACGAGGTCCTGCGCACCACGTTCGAGTCCCGTGACGGTCAGCCCGTGCAGGTCGTCTCTCCGGAGGGACGGCTGCGCATCGAGGTGGTGGAGCTGGAGACGTGGCCCGAAGCGTCCCGGCCGCAGGAGGCCTTGCGGCGGGCGACCGAGGAGGCACGCCGGCCCTTCGACGTGAGCCGCGGCCCCCTGCTGCGCGCCACGCTGCTCCGGCTGGGCGCGCAGGACCACCTGCTGGTGGCGACGATGCACCACATCATCTCGGATGGGTGGTCCATGGGCGTCCTCCTCCGGGAGCTGGGCGTGCTCTACGGCGCCTTCAGCGCGGGCCGGCCCTCGCCGCTGCCGGTGCTGCCGCTCCAGTATGGGGACCATGCCCTCTGGCAGCGCGACGCGCTCCAGGGCGACGTGCTCGACCCGCAGCTCGCGTGGTGGCGTGAGCAACTCGCGGGCGCGCCTCCTGCCCTGGAGCTGCCCACGGACCGCCCACGCCCGGCCGTGCAGACGTACCAGGGCGCTACACGTCCGGTGCGGTTGTCCGGGGAGCTGTCCAGGGCGCTCAAGGACCTCTGTCAGCGCGAGGGTGTCACGCCCTTCATGCTGCTGCTGGCGGGCTTCCAGGCGCTGCTGCATCGCCACTCGGGACAGGAGGACCTCAGCGTCGGCACGGCCATCGCTGGCCGCAGCCGCGCGGAGCTGCGCGAGCTCATTGGCCCGTTCTTCAACCTCGTCGTCCTGCGCGCGCGGCTGTCGGGCGACCTCACCTTCCGGGAGCTGCTGGGCCGGGTGCGGGAGATGGCGCTGGGGGCGTACGCCCACCAGGAGACACCGTTCGAGAAGCTGGTGGAGGTGCTGCGGCCGCAGCGCAGCCAGCGTCACCTGCCGTTGTTCCAGGTGCTGTTCGTCCTCCAGGGAGAGGTCGGCGCGCCGCAGCTTCCCGGACTGGGCTCGCGACTCGTGGAGCTGCACACCGGCGTGGCTCCGTATGAGCTGAGCCTGTCGCTCAACGACACCGCGGAGGGCTTCACCGGCTCGCTGGAGTACAACCGCGACCTGTTCGAGGCCACCACCGTGGACCGGATGGTGGGCCACCTGCGCACGCTGTTGGAGGGCATCGTCGCCGCGCCGGACCGGCGTCTCTCGGAGCTGCCGCTGCTGACGGCCAGCGAGCGGCGGCAGGTGCTGACGGACTGGAACCAGACCCGCGCTGACTTCAACCGCGAGCACACCGTGCCGGTGGCGTTCCGGGAGCAGGTGCGGCGCACGCCGGACGCCGTGGCGGTCCGTTACCAGGACGCTTCGCTCACCTATGGCGAGCTGGACCTGCGCAGCAGCCGGCTCGCGGCACGGCTCCGGGCCGTGGGCGTGGGGCCCGACGTGCGGGTGGGCCTGTGCGTGGAGCGCTCGCTGGACATGGTGGTGGGCCTGCTGGGTGTGTTGAAGGCGGGCGGCGCCTACGTGCCGTTGGATCCGTCGTACCCGCGCGAGCGGCTGGCCCTCATGCTGGAGGACTCGGGCGCGCCGGTGCTGGTGACGCAGCGGCGGCTGACGGACCTGCTCCCGCACGGCGGCGCGGTGGTGTGCGTGGATGCGCTGGAGGAGTCCGCCGGGGAGGCGCGGGCGGACGTCCAGGGCGGTGCCCGGCCCGACAACGCCGCGTATGTCATCTACACGTCGGGCTCCACCGGCCGGCCCAAGGGCGTGGTGGTGCAGCACCGCAACGTCCTCAACTTCTTCGCGGCGATGGACGCCCGACTGGACGTCGCAACCCCGGGTGTCTGGCTGGCGGTGACGAGCATCTCCTTCGACATCTCCGTGCTGGAGCTGCTCTGGACGCTGAGCCGGGGCTTCCAGGTGGTCGTGGCCGGCACAGGCGTGGACGGGCTGGCCGAGCAGCTCGTGCGGCACCAGGTGACGCATCTGCAGTGCACGCCGTCGCTGGCACGCGCGCTGATGCTGGAGCCCACGGCGCGCAAGGCGCTCTCCACGCTGAGGCAGTGGATGGTGGGCGGTGAGGCGCTGCCACCGGCGCTGGCCGCGGAGCTGACGCGCGTCGTGCCGTCGGTGCTGAACATGTACGGCCCGACGGAGACCACGGTGTGGTCCTCCACGCACCCTGTGGATGCGGCAGGGGGGCCGGTCCCCATTGGCAGGCCCATCGCGAACACGCAGCTCTACATCCTCGATGCGTCGTTGGAGCCCGTCCCGGTGGGCGTGGCCGGCGAGCTGTACATCGGTGGTGAGGGCGTGGTGCGCGGCTATCTGGGACGGCCGGACCTGACCGCCGAGCGCTTCATCCCGGATCCGTTCAGCACGGAGCCAGGAGCGCGGCTGTACCGGACCGGCGATGTGGCGTGTTGGCGCGCGGACGGCACGGTGGAGTACCTGGGCCGCGCGGACTTCCAGGTGAAGGTGCGGGGCTTCCGCATCGAGCTGGGAGAGATTGAAGCGGTGCTGGGCCAGCACCCGTCCGTGGCGCAGGCCGTGGTCGTCGCGAGGGAGGACGGCGGTGGCGACAAGTGGCTGGTGGCCTACGCCGTCCCCAGGCCCCAGCAGACGCTGGACGCAGGCGCCCTGCGAGCCTTCGCGAAGCAGCGGCTGCCCGGATACATGGTGCCGTCCGTCTTCGTCCCGCTGGAGGCCCTGCCGCTGACGCCGAACGGGAAGGTGGACCGCAAGGCCCTGCCTGCCCCCGAGGGCAGCCGGGTGGAGGAAGCCAGGCCCTACGTCGCGCCGCGGACGCCCACCGAGGAGCGCATCGCCGCGACCTGGGGCGTGCTGCTCGGGGTGGAGCGGGTGGGCATCCACGACGACTTCTTCGAGCTGGGCGGCCACTCGCTGCTGGCCACCCAGGTCATCTCGCGCGTGCGCACGGAGCTGGGCGTGGAGCTGCCCCTGCGCGCCCTCTTCGAGGCCCCCACGGTGGAGGCCTTCGCGAAGCGCGTCCTGACAGAGGAGCACAGTGACGTCCTGCCGCTGACGCGCGTGGCCCGCGAGGGCGCGCTGCCGCTGTCCTTCGCCCAGCAGCGGCTGTGGTTCCTCGATCAGTTCCAGCCCGGCGACGCGTCGTACAACCTCGCGGCGGCCCTGCGCATCGAAGGGGCGCTGGACGTCGAGGCCCTGCGTCGCGCCTTCGAAGAGCTGGTGCGCCGCCACGAAGCCCTGCGCACCACCTTCTCCACGCACCAGGGCTCGCCCCAACAGCTCATCCACCCGCCGCACGCGTGGAGCCTGCCGGCGGTGGACCTCACCGCGATGCCCGTGCAGGAACGCGAGGCCCAGGCCCGCGAGCTGGCGCAGCAAGACGCTCAGCGTCCCTTCTCACTGAGCGCCGGCCCGCTGCTGCGCACCCAGTTGCTCAAGCTGGGCGACCGCGAGCACCTGCTGCTGCTGGGCATGCACCACATCGTCTCGGATGGCTGGTCCATCGGCGTGCTGGTGCGCGAGGTGGCCGCGCTCTACGAGGCCTTCCTCCAGGGCCGCCCCTCGCCCCTGCCCGAGCTGTCGGTGCAATACGCCGACTACGCCGCGTGGCAGCGTCAGTGGCTGCAAGGCCCCGTCCTCGACGCTCAACTGGACTACTGGCGCCAGCAGTTACAGGGCGCCCCCACCCTTGAGCTGCCCACCGACAAGCCCCGTCCCGCCGTGCGGGGCGTGGCGGGCGCTTCGCTCGGCTTCACCTTCCCGCGCAGGCTGGTCGATGGCCTCAAGGCGCTGGCCCACCAGGAAGGCGCCTCGCTCTTCATGGCGCTGCTGGCGAGCTGGCAGGTGTTGCTGTCGCGCTACTCCGGCCAGACGGACCTCAGCATCGGCTCGCCCATCGCGGGTCGCACCCACGCGGAGACCGAGCCGCTCATCGGCTTCTTCGTCAACACCCTGGTGCTCCGCGCCCGGGTGGACGGCGGCGAGGACTTCCGCACCCTGCTGCGACAGGTGCGCGGCACGGTGCTGGAGGCGTATGAGTACCAGGCCGTCCCCTTCGAGAAGCTGGTGGAGACGCTGCAGCCCGGGCGCAGCCTGAGCCACACGCCCCTCTTCCAATCCCTGCTGGCCCTGCAGAACGTGCCCATGGGGCAGATGCGGCTGCCCCACCTGACGCTCTCCCCGCTCGAGTTCGAGGGACGGACGGCGAAGTTCGACCTGAGCCTCGTCTTCACCGAGACGCCCGAGGGGCTGAGCGGCACGCTGGAGTACAGCACCGAGCTGTTCGAAGCCCGGACTCCGGCCCGGCTGGTGGGCCACTTCCAGCGGCTGCTGGAAGGCATCATCGCCATGCCAGCGCAGCCCCTCGCGACGCTGCCGCTCTTGAGCGACGAGGAGCGCCACACGCTGCTGGTGCAGTGGAACACCACGGACTCCGGCCACCCCCTGGACCGCTGCGTCCACGAGCTCTTCGAGGAGCAGGCCGCCCGCACTCCCGAAGCCACCGCGCTGGTGGCGGGCGACACGCGGCTCACCTACCGGGAACTCTCCCGGCGCTCCCGCGTCCTGGCCGCCTACCTCCAGTCCCAGGGCGTGGGGCCGGAGTCCGTCGTCGGCCTGTTCCTGGAGCGCTCGGCCGACACCGTCATCTGCCTGCTGGGCATCCTCCAGGCCGGCGCGACCTACCTGCCGTTGGATCAGAACGCCCCGCGCGACCGCCTGGCCTACATGCTGGAGGACGCTCGCGTCCGGCTGCTGCTCACCTCCTCCGCGCTCCTGCCCCGGCTGCCCGACACCGCCGCGCGCGTCGTGTGTCTGGACACGCAGGCCGCCGCGATCGCCGCCTGCGCTCCGGCCCTCCCCGCCCCTGGCGCGTCCTCCGCGCAGCTCGCCTATATCAACTACACCTCCGGCTCCACCGGACGGCCCAAGGGGGTCGGTCTTCCCCACCGGGGCGTCGTCCGCCTGGCGCTCGCGTCCAACTACATCCACCTGACCCCGGACGACGTGGTGCTGCAGGTCAACGCCGTGTCGTTCGACGCGGCCACCTTCGAGATCTGGTCGGCCCTGCTCAACGGCGCCACCGTCGCCGTGGCGGATGCCGGCGCGCTGTCCCTCGAAGCGCTGGGCCACCAGCTGCGCCGCCACCGCGTCACCACGGTCCTGCTGACGGCGTCCCTCTTCACCCAGATGGTGGACCACCACCTGGACGCGCTCCAGGGCCTGCGCTTCCTGCTGGCGGGAGGCGATGTCGTCTCTCCGGTGCACGCGCGGCGCCTGCGCCAGCAATTGCCGCAATGCCAGCTCATCAATGCCTACGGCCCGACGGAGAACACCACCATCACCTGCTGCGAGCCGGTGAAGGAGCTGCGCGAAGGAGCCTCTTCGGTGCCCGTGGGCCGGCCGATTGACGACACCCAGGTGTACCTGCTGGACGAACACCTGCAGCCCGTGCCGGTGGGCGTGGCCGGAGCGCTGTACACCGGCGGCGCGGGCCTGGCGCGCGGCTACCTGCACAACCCGGCGCTGACAGCCGAGCGCTTCATCCCCGACCCCTTCGGCCCCGCCGGCAGCCGGATGTACCGGACCGGAGACCTGGCGCGCTACCTGCCGGATGGGCGCGTGGAGTTCCTGGGACGCATTGATCAGCAGGTGAAGCTGCGCGGCTTCCGCATCGAGCTGGGAGAAATTGAAGCGGCGCTGGCCCAGCACGAGGCGGTGAAGGACGCGGTGGTGGTGGTCCGTGGAGAAGGCAGCGACAAGCGCCTCGTGGGCTACGTGGTGCCACGGTCGGGCCCCGCGCTGGAGCAGGACGCGCTCAAGCAGTCCCTGCGCCGGGCGCTGCCCGAGTACATGGTGCCCTCCACCTTCGTGTGGCTGGAGGCCCTGCCCCTGACGGCCCACGGCAAGGTGGACCGCAAGGCCCTGCCCGCGCCCGAGGCGACGGACTCCTCCCGGCAGTACGTGGCCCCGCGCACGCAAACCGAGGCGAAGCTGGCCGCCCTCATGGCCGAGGTCCTGCGCCTGCCGCGAGTCGGCGTACACGACGACTTCTTCGAGCTGGGCGGCCACTCCCTGCTCGCCACCCAGGTCGTCTCACGCGTCCGCGCGGAGCTGGGCGTGGAGCTGCCCCTGCGCGCCCTCTTCGAGGCCCCCACGGTGGAAGCCCTCGCGAAGCGCGTCCTGACAGAGGAGCGCAGTGACGTCCTGCCACTGACACGCGTGCCCCGCGAGGGCGCGCTGCCGCTGTCCTTCGCCCAGCAGCGGCTGTGGTTCCTCGACCGGCTCCGCCCGGGCGACGCCTCGTACAACATCTCCGCGGCCCTGCGCATCGAAGGGGCCCTGGACGTCGAGTCCCTGCGTCGCGCCTTCGAGGAGCTGGTGCGCCGACACGAAGCCCTGCGCACCACCTTCTCCACGCACCAGGGCTCGCCCCAGCAGCTCATCCACCCGCCGCACGGCTGGAGCCTGCCCGCGGTGGACCTCACCGCGGTGCCCGCGCAGGAGCGTGAGGCCCAGGCCCGCGAGCTGGCGCTGCAAGAGGCCCAGCGGCCCTTCTCACTGAGCACCGCTCCGCTGCTGCGCACCCAGTTGCTCAAGCTGGGCGACCGCGAGCACCTGCTGCTGCTGGGCATGCACCACATCGTCGCGGACGGCTGGTCCATGGGCGTGCTGGTGCGCGAGGTGGCCGCGCTCTACGAGGCCTTCACCCAGGGCCGCCCCTCGCCCCTGCCCGAGCTGCCGGTGCAGTACGCGGACTTCGCCACGTGGCAGCGCCAGTGGCTGCAGGGGCCCGTCCTCGACGCTCAACTGGATTACTGGCGCCAGCAGCTGCAGGGCGCCCCCATCCTCGAGCTGCCCACCGACAAGCCCCGGCCCGCGCTCCAGAGCCACCGCGGCCACTTTGTCTCCTTCCGCATTCCCGCGCCCACGGTGGCCGGCCTGAACCAACTGGCGCACGAGTCGGGCTCCACGCTCTTCATGGTGTTGATGGCCGCCTGGCAGTCGCTGCTGGGGCGCTACAGCGGCCAGGACGACATCTGCGTCGGCACGCCCATCGCCAACCGCACGCGCAACGAGACCGAGCCGCTCATCGGCTTCTTCATCAACAGCCTCGTGCTTCGCACCCGCCTGGACGGGGACCCCACCTTCGTCCAACTGCTGGCACGCGTGAACGAGGCGTCGCTGGCCGCGTTCGCCCACCAGGACGTCCCCTTCGAGCAGCTGGTGGACGCGCTGGGCGTGGAGCGCGACCTGAGCCGGATGCCGCTCTTCCAGGTGATGTTCGCCCTGCAGAACGCGCCCATGCAGGCGCCGACGCTCTCCAGCCTGCGCGTGGAGCCGGTGCCGGTGCATACCGGCGCCTCCAAGTTCGACTTCGTCCTTGAGATGAACATGGAGGACGGAGCGCTGAGCGCCCACCTGGAGTACTGCGTGGACCTCTTCGAGCACGCCTCCGTGGAGCGCCTGACGCGTCACTTCCACGCCCTGCTGGATGGCATCGCCGCCAACCCCCACCGTCCCCTCAGCCAGCTGCCTCCGGAGGCCCCGCTCGAACTGCCGCCCCTGCGCCAGCAGGCCCCCAGGCCCGGCCAGGGCGCGCCCATCGCGTTCGTCGCGCCGCGCACGCCCGTCGAGGAATCGCTGGCCGCCATCTGGACCGAGGTGCTGGAGGTGCCCACCCCCGGTGTGCACGACAGCTTCTTCTCGATGGGCGGCTCCTCGCTCTTCTCCATCGTCATGCTGGCGCGGGTGCAGGAGACCCTGGGCGTGGAGATCGCCCCGAAGCGCTTCTTCGAGGCCCCCACCATCGCCGCGCTCGCGGCCGCCCTCCAGCCCGCGGCCTCCGTCCCCCCTGAAGAGTCACCGGGAGCCTCGCCCCTCGTGCTCCTCAACGCGGGCGGCACCCTGCCTCCCCTCTTCTGCGTCCACCCCGTGGGCGGGGATGTCTTCTGCTACGCGGAGCTGGCCCGCCGGATGGATCCGGATCAGCCGTTCTACGGGGTGCGCGCGCAGGGACTCGACGGCACCCAGGAGCCAGGACAGTCGATTGATGCGATGGCCCGCTTCTATCTGGACAACATCCGGCAGGTGCAGCCCTCCGGGCCCTACCGCCTCATGGGTTGGTCCATGGGCGGCGACATCGCCTGGGAGATGGCCCGCCAGCTCAAGGCCCGGGGCGAGGAGGTGGAGTTCCTCGCCCTCATCGATGCGCACGCCCACCCCGGGATGCTGCTCCCGCCCGGTTCGAACCTCGGCGAGGTGGTGAAGGATCTGCTCGCCTTCGAGCTCCAGCAGTTCGCGGGACACCTGGACGACCATCCCCGCCTGGTCGCCCTGAGGAAGCTGCTGGAGCACCACCTGCGGGCCCTGTCCGTCTATGCGCCCGGGCCCTATGGGGGCGACGTCGTCCTCTTGCAGGCCACGGAGGTCTTCGACCCCGTCATCCAGGAGCAGGACAACGGCTGGCGCCCGTTGGCGAGCGGCGGCCTCCAGGTCCACCGGATTCCGGGCACCCACCACACCATCCTGGCGCCCCCCAACGTCGACCTCCTGGCGCAGCAGCTCCGGGCCTGCTTGCGGCAACTGCCCCCGGGGCGCTCCGGGGCCCTGGGCGAACGGCAGGCCTCTTGAGAAGGGGCCGTCAGTCCTTCGTCAGGTCGTAGAGCTCCTGGATGTTGTGGAGGGTCTGCTCGAAGTCCAGCTTGAGGTCCTTGATGATGCCGTTGCGCATGTCGAAGACCCACGAGTGCACCGTGGGATAGCCGCGCGCCAGGAAGGACTTCTGCACCGCGGCCGTCTTGATGATGTTGATGCTCTGCTCCAGGACGTTGAGCTCCACCAGCCGGTCGAAGCGCTGGGCCTTGTCCTGGATGCCGTCCAGCTCCTGCTTGTGGAAGCGGTACACGTCGCGGATGTTGCGCAGCCACGGGTTGAGGATGCCCAGGTCCTTGGGCTGCATCGCGGCCTGCACCCCGCCGCATCCGTAGTGGCCGCAGACGATGATGTGCTTCACGTCGAGCTGCCGGACGCCGTAGTTGATGACGGCCATCACGTTGAGGTCGACGTTGTTCACCAGGTTGGCGACGTTGCGGTGCACGAACACGGCACCGGGCGCCAGCCCCATGATCTGGTTGGCCGGGACGCGGCTGTCGGAGCATCCGATGTACAGGAAGTCCGGCTGCTGCGACTGCGACAGCCGGGTGAAGTAGTCCGGATCCGAGCGCAGCTGCTCCTCGGCCCAGCGCTGGTTGTTCTCGAAGATCTTGTCGTAGGGAGTCACGGGCCGAGACGCTCGCACGAGCGGGCGCGAGCGTCGAGAAGCCCGCGAGCCCCGGCTTGCGTCCCGCCAACGACATTGGGAGGGGGAGCCTGCCTCCTTCCGGTGCTGGGGGCGGGGGGCTGGCTTCC
>NZ_RAWG01000283.1 GCF_003611735.1 Corallococcus sicarius
GAGGGGTGGACTTTGACGGCGGGCCGCCCGCTTGCCATCGTTCCGCCCCCGTGCGTCCTCCGCCTGCTCCGCGTGCCCCGTCCCTGCTCCTCGTCGTGCTCCTGGCCGCCCTGCTGCCCCTGAGCGGCCTCGCCGGGCCCGCGTCCGCGTCAAAGCGGGCCCAGGGCCGCGCGGAGGCGGACGCCGTGCTCGCCCAGGTGGCCAGAGGCGGCCCCGTGCCCGCCGCCGCCTCGCGCCTGCGCTACCTGCGCCAGGAGTCCTACGCGGCCGAGGAGATTGGCCCCCTGCTGCGCAACACGTTCGAGGAGCGCAAGCGCAGGAACCTCGCCTCGCTGCTGGCGTCGCTCGGCGCGCGCGAGGGGGAAGGCACACTCGTGAAGCTCGCCTCGGATGCCGACAGCACCGTGCGCATGTACGCGGCGCAGGGGCTGGCGAAGCTGGGCAGCCGCAACACCGCCGCCGTGCTGCCGCTCCTCGAGGACAAGAGCAGCGGCGTTCGCCGCGAGGCCGCGCGGGCCCTGGGCGCGTCGCGCAACCCGAAGATGGGCCGGTCGCTGATGGCGGCCGCGAAGGCGGAGCAGGACCTGGAGGTGCGCGCGGCGCTGCTGGAGGCCGCGGGCGCGTGCGGGGACGCGAAGCAGCGGCCCGGGCTCAAGACGTACCTGGACAGCGACTCCGAAAGCACGCGCTTCGCCGCGGCCCGGGGGCTGTGCCGGCTGGGCGCGCCGGAGGGCTTCGCCTTCGCTCAGAAGCTGCTGGGCAACCCCGACAAGTTCGTGCGCCGCCAGGGGCTCGCGCTCTTCGAGGGCGTGCCGGCGAAGAAGGCCAGCCCCGTGCTGTCGCCGCTCCTGAAGGACGCGGACCGCACCCTCGCCGCCACCGCCGCGCGCGTGCTGTACCAGGGCGGGGACGCAGCCGCGCTGGACTGGCTGGTGCTGGCGTCCTGGAACGCGAAGGGCGAGGAGAAGCTCACCTACGAGAAGGAGCTGGAGACGCTCCAACTCGCGGACGACCGGCGCAAGGCCATCCTGCGCAAGGCGGGGGTGGCGCCGTGAGCCTCGCGGGCCTCTGTGCCCTCGCCCTGCTGGCCCAGGCTCCGGTGACCTCGGCGAGCCCGGCGAGCCTGGCCCCCGTGCCCCCGGCGAGCGCGGTGCCGGCGTCCCTCTCCGCGCCCCAGGCCCCGGTTCCCCTGCCCGGTCCCGTGCGGGAGAATGGCTGGAAGCCCCTGACGCCCGAGCAGCGCGCGGCGCTCATCGCGGATCAAGCGGAGACGCCGCTCGCGGAGCGTCTCCTGGGGATGAGCGAGAAGTTCCTCAACACCCCCTACGTCCTCTCCCCCCTGGGCGAGGGGCAGGGCGTGGACCCGGATCCGCCGTTCCGGCTGGACGCGGTGGACTGCCTCACCTTCGTGGAGGAGACGCTCGCGCTGGGCCTGGCCCGCGGCGAGCCGGAGGTGCCCACGCTGCTGGAGCGGATCCGCTACGCGAACACGCCGGCCTACGAGGACCGCAACCACCTGATGGAAGCGCAGTGGCTGCCCAACAACATCAAGAAGGGGCTGCTGGCGGACGTGACGCGGCGCTACGCGAAGGACGACGTCGTCGCCGTCACCAAGACGCTGACCCCGCATACGTGGCAGTCGAAGTCGTCCCTGGCGCTGCAGCTGCCGCGCGAGCGCCAGCCCCTGGGCACCTTCACCCTCAACATGATTCCGCTGGAGAAGGTGCTCGCGCACGCGCGCAACGTGGCCTCCGGCACCATCCTCGTCGTGCTGCGCGAGGACCTGCCCCTGAAGGCCACCCGCGTCACGCACCTGGGCTTCGTGGTGCAGAAGAAGAAGCGCACGTACCTGCGCCACGCGTCGAAGGGGCCCTACAACCGCGTGGTGGACGAGGACCTGGAGACGTTCCTCGCCCGCAACGCGCGTTACGACAAGTGGAAGGTGACGGGCGTGAGTCTCTTCGAGCCCCGGCGTCCGCCTGCCTCGTTCGCGGCCCAGCCCGCGCCCTCCGAAAAGAGCGCGGCCGCCGGTACGCCCTGAGCGGGCCGGGGGCCTAGAAGACCGGGGGCGCGGAGTCCGCTGGCGGGTGGCCCAGCTCCCCTTCGCGCTCCTCTTCCTCGGCGGCGCGTCCGGCTTCGTCCGCCGTGGCGAGCCCCTGAATCTTCACCTCCTCCAGGAGGACGGCGGCGCGCGCCTGGTCGGTGTCCGGCACCAGGATCTCCCACCAGGGCAGCAGGTTGCCGGTGGTCAGCTCATCCACCACGCCCGAGCGTCCGGGACGCACGATGAGCGGGATGCGCTGCTCGTCCAGCACGTCCACGAAGATTTGGGCGGTGACGGGATCATCCGCGACGCCCGCTCTCACGAACCGGTGCTGATCCAGCTCGTGCGGCAGGGGCAGCTTCCGCTCGCGCATCACCTCCGCCGACACGAGCGGCGGGTGGTTGGGGCAATCCGTGCAGTCCACGACACTGTCCTGATACTCCGAGCCACACCGAGCGCAGTACCTCATGGAGCCCTCCTGGGCGATGGCTGGAATGTTAGGAACGCTTCGCGCGGATGGCAGGCGGCCCCCGTGCGAATTCATTCCGGGGGCCGGGGTCAGTGCCGCGCTGCGTCTCCCAGCTCGCCCACCATCCGGCTCAGGCGCTCCACGTCGATGGGCTTTCGCAGCACCGCGTCGCAGTACTCGGCGCCGTCCACCTGGGCATAGCCCGACACGAGGACGACCCGGGCATTGGGCTCACGCTCCTTCACCTGTTGCGCCAGCTCCGTGCCGTTCATTCCTGGCAGGGACTCGTCTGTGACCACGACGTCGGGGTGGGTGTCTTCGAACGCCTTCAGGCCCGCCACGCCGTCCGCGGCGGTGGTGACGTCGAAGTCGTCCTCCAACAGCTCCGCCAGCAGCTCGCGGCTGTCCCCGTCGTCCTCCACCAGCAGGACCTTGATTCGCTCGCCATCCATGCGACTAGAGCAACGCGGTGCTCCGGGGGATTCGTCCGGGGTGCCCCGGACGCCTCGACGGTCGTCTGGCTGCTTCGGGGGAGGGCAGGCAGGAAGGCTTGCGAAAGCCCCTCACGGACGGACGAAGCACTGCCCATCTTCATGCCCGGAGGTGATTCCATGAAGGTGTTGTTGCGTGGAGTGCATCTGGGGCTGACGGACAACCTCAAGGCGTATGTGGACGAGCACCTGGTGGCCCATATCGAGCGGTTCGCCGAGGACGAGGCGTCGGAAATCGACATCGCGCTCGTGGACATCAACGGGCCCAAGGGAGGCGTGGACAAGGAGTGCCGGGTGACGGTGCGCATGCCCGGGCTGGAGGCCGTGCACGTGACGGAGACGGCGGAGACGCTGTTCCAGGCCATCGACGCAACGCGTGACCGGTTGGAGAAGACCATCAAGCGCGCGGTGGAGCGGCGTCGCAGTGTCGCGACGAACGGCCTGCCGTACGACCTCAACGCGGACGCGTCGAACAACTACTAGGCGGCCTGCCGGGCCGTCGGGGTGAAGTGGAAAAGCGAAGGGCCCGGGAATTCCGGATGCCAGCCAGGCATCCGGCCCCCGGGTTCCTTCGGGCCAGTTCCTTGCTGGGGTTGGAAGGTGGACGCTATAAGCGGATCCCCTCACCCTTGGGCTAAAGGACGGCGATGGTCCGCCTCAAGTTCCTGCTGTTCGCACTCCTGGTCCTCGGACTGGGCCTGGCTCATCTCCCGACGCTGTCGGCGCCGCAGCGCGCTCGCGCGGTGGAAGGTGCCTCGCTCCAGGCCGCTTCGGGCACGGGCGAAGTCGCACGTCGCGTGGACGCGCGCCGCGCTGAAATCCAATCCCTGGCGCTGAAGATCGCCGGCGCTCCCGACGTGGCCGCCGCCGTGAACGCGCTGCGTCCCGCCCCCGCGGCGCCGAAGTCTCCGCGCGACCGCAACGGCGGAAGGGACGCGGAGGAGTCCAGCGGGCCGCTGCCGCTGACGGCCGAGCGCTTCGGGGCCCTGCGCACCGCCGCGCAGGCCGCGCTCCCCAAGGAGTTGCAGGGCGCGGTGTTGGCGGTGGTGGCCGGTGACGCGAGCTTCCACGCGCGCGCGGACGCCGCGCCGTCCTCCGACGCCGCCGCGCTGGATGTTCCGGCGCTCGCCAAGGCGGGCACGTCCGTGGTGGACGCCTTCGGGGCGCCGCATGTCTTCGCGGCCGTGCCGCTTTCGTGGAGTGACGAGCGGACCCCGGCCCCGGCGGTGACGCTGGTGGTGGGCGCTCCCCTGGCCGCGGACGCCGCGCTGCAGGGCGCGCTGGACGCGTCCGGCGTGGTCGCGCTGGGGCTCGTGCAGGGCGACAAGGTGGTGGGCGGCGTGGGCGCGGAGAAGGCGCGGCTCGAAGGTGCGCTGCCCAAGGTGACCGCGGGCGCGAAGGACACCGTGCTGGAGACGGGTGCGCTCCAGGCGCTGGGCCCGGTGCAGCTGCCGGTGTTCACCAGCGGCGATGCGATGGGCGGGCAGGCCCCGCTGTTCGTGGGCGCCCGCCAGCCGCTGCAGGGCACGCCGTACGAGGTGCTGGCCATCGCGGGGACGGCGGCGACGCTGGCTCCGCTGGCGGCGTACCAGCACACCGCGCTGCTCGCACTCGCGGGGCTGCTGCTGCTGAGCCTGCTGTGGACGGCGCTGATGGGCGGAGGTCGCAGCTCGACGTCCGACGACAGCGTCGCCGCGGGCAATGGCGACACGCTGGGCTGGTCCGCGGCGATGGCGGCGCAGTCCACGCCGGCCGCCGCGGCGCCTTCTCCGGCCGCCGCGCCGCAGGCGGATTCGTTCGGGTCGTCCTCGGAGCCGCTGTCCAATCCGTTCGGAGCGGCCCTGTCGCAGGAGCCGGTGTCCAAGACGTTCAGCGCGGTCGCGCCGCCGCCCGCCCAGCCTGTCGCGGATCCGTTCGGGAGCGCGGATGCGTTCCCGTTCCCCCCGGCGGGGGCCCAGGCGGATCCGTTCGCGATGCCTCCTCCCGCCGCGGATCCGTTCGCGATGCCGCCTCCTTCGGCCGCCGCGCCGATGCCGCTGTCGAGCCCGTACGGTTCGCAGGCTCCGGATCCGTTCGCCGGGGCGGAGTCGTTCCCGTTCCCGTCGCCGCCCGCGGCCCATCCGCCGCCGGCCGCGGAGCCCTTCACCCCGCCTCCGGCGTACGCGCACAACGCGCCGATGCCGTTCGACCATGCGCCCCCGTCGAACGAGCCCATCCCCCAGGCGGCCCCGCGCCATGGCGCGTTCGCCTTCGAGGATCAGCCCACGGCGGCGTACTCGCTCCAGCAGGCGGCCAATCCGTTCGCGCTGGCTGCGGCGCAGTCGTCCGAGCAGGACTCGGACTCCAACCCGGAGACGACGCGCGTGGCGGCCATCCCGCGCGAGTTGCTCCAGGCGAGCACGCGGCCCACGTCGGAAGCCATCCCGATGCCGCCCCCGCGCTCGCACGCGTCCCAGGCGATTCCGCTGCCGGGCGGCAACAGCGCCGCGGCGGTGGCGCTGTCGGAGGAGCAGCACTTCCAGGACGTCTTCCGCGAGTTCGTCACCACGCGCGAGCGCTGCGGCGAGGCGGCGGACGGCCTGACGTACGACAAGTTCGTGCAGAAGCTGCGCAAGAACAAGGAGCAGCTCGTCACGAAGTACGCGTGCAAGACGGTGCGTTTCCAGGTCTACGTGAAGGAGGGCAAGGCCGCCCTCAAGGCCACGCCCGTCAAGGACTGACGGCCGGCGGTCGTTGAACAGCGTGTCGTGCCCGAAGGCCCGGGACCTCTTCGCGAGGTGCCGGGCCTTCTTGCTGGGGGCGTCCGCGCTCAGCTCGCGCGGGGGAGCACGACGCTGAAGCGGGCGCCGTGGCCCGGCTCTCCGCCCACCTCCAGCCGGCCTCCGTGCTCCTGGAGGATGCGCGCGGCGATGGCCAGCCCCAGGCCGGTGCCGCCGTCCTTCGTGGTGAAGTAGGGCTCGAAGATGCGGGCGCGGTGTTCGGCGGGGATGCCGGGCCCGTCGTCCTCCACCTCGATGACAGCGTCCACGTCGGTGCCCTTCACGCGCACGCGCAGGGCGCCGCCCTTGCCCGTCATCGCCTCCTCCGCGTTCTTCACCAGGTTGACGAGCACCTGGGTGAGCTGGTCGCGGTCCGCTCGGGCCACCACGCCCGTCTGGAGCGCGGGCAGCAACTGGATGCCGTCCGGCGGCGCGGCGTAGAGGGAGAGCACGCCCTGGGCCAGCTCTCCCAGGTCCACCGGGGCGAGCTGGGGCTTGGGCAGGCGTGCGAAGCGGCTGAACTCGTCCACGATGCGCCGAAGCCGCTCCACCTCTTCCAGGATGACGCCCGCGCTCTCCTTGAAGAGGGTGGGGAAGCTGGGGTGGCGCGCCTCGTGCGCGGCGAGCAGCGTCTCCAGCGACATGCGGATGGGGGTGAGGGGGTTCTTGATTTCGTGCGCCAGCCGGCGGGCCACTTCCTGCCACGCGGCGATGCGCTCCGTGGCCATCAGCCGTTCGGTGGTGGCCTTCAGCTCGGACGTCATGTGGTTGAACGTCCGGACCAGTTCGCCCACCTCACCGGAGGCCCGCGCCGTCACCTGGACGTCCAGCGCGCCTTCGGCCACTCGGCGCGCGCCGGAGGTGAGGGCCTCCACCGGCCGCGTCATCCACCGCGACACGAGCATGCCCAGGAGCGCTGCGAAGGCGAGGCCCAGGGCCGCGAGGAGGAGGAAGGCGCGCATGACGCCTTCTTCGGCCTCGCGCGCGGCGGCGCGGCTGAACGTGAGGCGCACCGAGGCCGCGTTGCCCAGGGGCAGCACGCGCGCCACGGTGGGCGGGGCCGCGCTGCCCGCGTGCGCCACCTGCGAGTCGCCGGACAGGAGTGTCACATCCGCCTGGGTGAGGCGCGCCAGGTGCTGGGCGAGGCCGTCATCCAGCACCACGCCGCCCACCGCCCACAGGCGCACGTCGCCGTAGTCCACGGGCCGCGCGGTGACGAGGGCGGGCACCTGTCGCAGGCCCGCGTCGCCGCGCACGTCCACGCGCACCGGGACGGGCCTGGGAGACTTCTCCTTCGTCACGGCGAAGAGGACGGCGTCCGGGTCGCCGCGTCGGGCGGGCAGGTGTCCGGCGGACAGCACCGTGCCGTTGCGGTCGAACAGCGTGAGGACGGTGAGGCCCCGGCTCTTCATGAGGCCTTCGGCGGTGCCGGCCTGGATGGCGCGCAGGGGGCGGTCGCGCGCCTCGCGCACCAGGTCCTCCATGGCGGGGCTCTCCACGAGTTCTTCCACGGCGCGGCGCGCGTTGGAGGCGGAGCGCTCCAGCGACTCCTGCGCGGAGGCGGTGGCGGCCGTCATGCGCGCGTCCAGTTCGCGCGACAGCGTGTCGCGCAGGCGCGTCAGCGTCAGGGGGACCACCACCGCCAGCGGCACCAGCGCGAGCAGGGCGAAGGCGAGCGCGAGCCGGGTCCTCAGCCGCATGCGGCTTCTTCCTTCGAGGTGATGGCGCCGGCTCCCTGGTGGGCATCCGCTCTGCGTCGGTTCGACTCCGCGCTGCTCACGGTCGGCCTCCACCACCGGAGGCCTCGGGGGGCGCGAGCCATGCGCCTTCCATCACCGGGAGGCCTTGCGCATCCAGCACCAGGCCCGTCACTTCCGGCGCCGCTCGCATTCCCAGGCCTTGCGCGTACAGCGGGATGAGCGGCACGGATGGCGCCAGCGCCAGTGCACGCTCGCGGCTGCGTGCATCGCGCGCCCCCGCGTCCGTCAGCGCTCCGATGGGGGGCAGCTCCACGCCCAGCAGGTCCCGCCGTCCGCCCGCCTCCAGCACCACCGCCAGCGCGGGGCCGGGGAGGGGCGGCAGCAAGAGCGCGCTCAGCATCAACTCGAAGTCGCCCCGGGCCTGACGGCTTCGCAGCGCGGCGCGTGACTGCGGCTCCAGCGCGACGGTGTAGCCCTGCTCGTGCAGCTTCACCTGGATGCGCTCGGCCACCGCGCGCTGATCCGCCAGCGCGGCGTCGTAGGCGAGCGTCACCTTGCGCGCCGTGCCCGCGGGCGGGGCCTGGGGCCGGGCCCGGGGGCCCTGCGGCAACAACGCGGGCGGCAACAGGTTCGCCATCGACACGGCGGGCCCCTTCACGAACAGCCGCGTGAGGTCGTCGCGGTCGATGGCGCTCTCGACGGCCTGACGGAAGTCCGGCGGCACCTTCCGGGGCGAATACGCCAGATACGTCGCGTACAGCGCCGCGCCCGTGAGCGTGTCGTTGTCCGGGGGCGTGCCCAGCTCCACCTGCACCTGCCGCGACGTCCACAGCCGCGTCAGGCCCCGCTCATCCGTCGCCGTGAGCGCCAGCCGGTCCAGGTACGGCCGCCCCTCCGGCCACGCGGGCTGCGCCTCCAGCACGCCCCTCCCGGCGGAGCTGAACGGGCCCGACGCGGGGGACGGCGGCGGCGCGAGGGCGGGGTGACAGAGCGAACGCTCCAGGTCCGGCCACGGGAAGGCCAGCGCCAGCTCCAGCGTGGCACCCGAGGACGTCACCTGCCGGCCCTCGCCCCGCAGCGGGTACAGCAGCGCGCGGTAGGGAGACGGCGCCTCCGGGGACGACAGCCGCGTCCACGCTCGGGCCACCGCGGTCGCGCTGGCGGCGGAGGGCAGCGTCACGCGCACGGCCTGGGGCAGGGGACGCGACAGCTCGCGCGCCAGCGTCGGACGCGCCCGGCCGTCGGCGTCCACGCGACACACGGGCCGCGTCAACAGGCCCAGCAGCGCGGCCTCCATCGGCGTGTCGGCGAGCGCGGGCTCTCCAATCTCCGGCGGGCCCGCATGGGCCGCGCGCAGCTCACCTCCGTAGCGGGGACGGCTGGCCGCCAGCGTCGGCGCGGAGGCGAAGAGGACGAAACCCACGAGGGCGGAGCGGATCATCACGGTGCACCCTGTCGCAGGAGGAACAGCTCGCTCGTGCCATCCGGCTTCCAGGAGCCCACGAGGACCTCGCGGCGCTTGTCACCGTCCAGGTCCGCCGTCACCACGTTCAAGGCCCGGCCCGCCGGAAGCGCGCCCTGCCACAGGGGCTCGTGCGCCATCGGCGCGTCCGTCGCCAACGACAGCACGCGCAGCACCTCCGGTGAAGGCTGGAGCTGGGGCGACGTGGTGAGCAGCTCCGGAGCCCCGTCACCATCCAGGTCCCCCAGCGCGCTGCCCACGCCCAGCCCCGACAGCCGCGCGGGCGCGGACGCCGGACGCGCATAGAGCGACGCCGTGCCGTCCGCGTGGACGAACAACATCCGGGGGGCCGCGAAGCTCGCCGCACCGAACGGCGCGGGCACGGTGAGCGCACGCCCATCCGCCAACTTCACCTCGGGCGCGAACACCGTCTGCCCCGGCACGAACGCCCCTCGCTCCGACGTCCCCAGCGGCGCGGCCTCCAGCGTCCCCGAAGGGCGCAGCGTCCCCTTCGCCCTGTCCAGCACGAGCACCTCACCCCGCGCGTACCGCGTGCTCCACGCGGCCAGTCGCGGCGGCCCCACGAGCACGGCCAATGCGCCGAAGGGCTCGCGCGTCGTCGCCGTCGCGGCCGTCCCTTCCAGCTCCCGCCGCGCGAGGATCCGCCCATCCGCGCCGAACACCACCACCTCGTGTGCGGTGAGCGCGGCCACCTCGTCGCGCCCGTCCCCGTCCAGGTCGCCCGCGGCCAGCGCGGCCAGCGGTGTCTCCAGCCTCGCGAACACCGCGCCCAGCAACCGGATGGGCCGCTTCTGCTGCGAAGAACCGGGGCCCGGTGTCCCGGTGGACGGCGTCCCCACCGCGGCCAGCGCCAGCACCGCGGCATCCGCCTCCACGCCCACGGCCACGGCGGCGGCGGGCTTCGGCGGACGCGTGGGCGTGCGTCCGGACCAGAAGTTCACCCACGTGCCCAGCACGTCACCGCGGGCCACCAGCTCGCCGCCCTCCAGGTCCAACCGGAGCCGCGCCAGCGAGCGGGCCCCCTGTTCGCGGGCGGTGGCCTCGGCGCGCTCGGGCGGGACCTCCAACACCACGGGCCCCAGCTGCTGCGCCGCGAGCCGGGAGGCCAAGAGCGTCCCGAAGGCACGGCGCAGCTCGGCGGAGCCTCCGGACAGGGACACCGCGACGGGCGCCTCCGCGGGCGCGGCGCGGATCGCCTCCGCCACGGCCTGGGCCAGCCGGGCCGTGGCAGGAGACGCGCCTTCCGCCGCCGAGGCCCCGGAGGGCAGGGCGAAGACGAGCGCGAGGAACAGCGACAGGAGCGAGCGACTCACAGGCCCTTCTTGCCACCTTCCTCGATGAAGAAGTTGTCCGGCGTCACCTGTCCGGGCGGCGGGGCCTCGGCGGTGGGCTGGGTGCCTTCCAGGAACGGCTCCAGGCGGCCCGGGACGGAGTTGCCGGCGAGCAGGCCCGTGGCCGGATCGATGCGCACCTGCGTGATGCCCGGGGGCACCTCGAACTCGCGCGCGGGCAGGCCCTCTTCGGCCACGCGCATGAAGTTGAGCCAGATGGGCAGCGCGGCCCGGCCGCCCGTCTCGCTGCTGCCCAGGGGCGAGTTGTCATCGAAGCCCACCCACGCGCTGGCCACCCAGTCCATCGTGTAGCCGGAGAACCACGTGTCCTTGGACTCGTTGGTGGTGCCCGTCTTGCCCGCGGCTGGCCGGTTCAGCTCGCGCACCGCCTTGGCCGTGCCCTCCTCCACCACGCTGCGCATGAGCGACGTGGCCAGGTACGCCACCGCCGGGGGCAGCGTCTCTTCAAAGGCCGGCTGGTGCTCCTCCAGCACGGTGCCCTTCGCGTCGCGCACGCGCAGCAGCGACAGCGGCTCCGCGTAGCGGCCGTTGGACTGGAGCGTGGCGTACGCGTTGACGGCCTCCAGCATCGTCACCTCGCCGGTGCCCAGCGCGAGCGTGAGGTTCTCCGGCAGCGCTGAACGGATGCCCGCCCGGCGCGCGAAGTCGATGGCGGTCGCGGGCGTGATGGCCTCGATGAGCCGCACGGACACGGTGTTCTTCGACTTGGTGAGCGCCGTGCGCATCGACATGGGACCTTCGAACTGACCGTCGAAGTTCTTCGGCTTCCACGCCTTGCCCGTGTACGTGTCGCGGATGGTCTCCGGCGCGTCGTTCACCGTGGACAGGGGCGTGAAGCGGCCGCTCGCCAGCGCGGCGGCGTAGATGAAGGGCTTGAAGGACGAGCCCGGCTGCCGCTTCGCCTGCGTGGCGCGGTTGAACGAGGAGCGCTCCGCGTCGTAGCCGCCCACCATGGCCACCACGTTGCGGTTGGCGGGGTTGATGACCACGAGGCCGCCCTGCACCAGCGGCACCTGATCCAACGTGGCCTCCACGAAGGCCGGAGCCGGGGGCGCCTTGAGCACGCGCACGAATACCAGCTCCCCGGGCGTGAACACGTCCGCGATGCCCTTGGGCGCCTTCTTGCCCTTCTGCCGCGCCCAGGTGACGGACGCGAAGGACACCTCCGCGGTGCGGCCCACCAGGTCCACGCGGGCCACGTCGCGCTTGGGGTCCACCTCCAGGACGTAACCGGTCAGGCGCAGCCCCTCCTCCATCGGCTTGAGGATGACGCGGCCGGCGCGCTCGCGCTCGGGGGACTGGGGCGCTTCCTCGACCTCGCTGTCGGCGGCGAGCTCCGGCGGCGCCTGCTCCTCCGCGCCTTCGGCTTCGGGCGTCAGCGCCTTGGCCTGGGGCGTGGGCGCGGCGGTGGGGACCTGGGCGAGCGGCGCCAGGTCCGCGACATAGCCCTGGTCCTTCTGCCGGCGGCCGGCCTCCTCGATGCGCTGGACGATGAGCGCGCGGTAGCGGGCCCACGTCTGTTCGTCCAGCTTGCCCTGGGCGCCGCGGTAGCCCTGACGCCGGTCCACCGCCTCCAGACCGTCACGCACGGCCTTCTCCGCTACGGCCTGGAGCCGGGGCACGAGCGCGATGTCCACGCGCAGGCCGCCCTCCATCACGGTCTTCTCGCCGTAGCGCTCCACGAGCGTGCGGCGGATCTCCTCCGCGTAGTACGCGCCCGCGCTGGGCGCCTTGCGCGGCGCGAGCACGATGGGCTTCTCCTTCTCCGCGTCCACCACCGCGCGCGGCACGAAGCCCTGGCCGGCCATCTGCTCCAGCACGTAGCGCTGGCGCTGCTTGGCGCGGGTGATGTTCGTCACCGGGTTGATGCGGTGGGGCTGCTGCACGGTGCCCGCGAGCACGGCGGCCTCGCCCACCGTCAGGTCCTTCGCGTGCTTGCCGAAGTAGAAGAGCGAGGCCTCCTCCAGCCCGTAGCGCCGCTGCCCGAAGTACACGCCGTTGATGTAGAGGCTGAGGATCTGATCCTTGGTGAGGGCCTGCTCCAGGCGCGGCGTGAGGATCCACTCACGGATCTTGCGGCCGATGGTGCGCTCGGGCGTGAGCAGCATGTTCTTCACCACCTGCTGCGTGAGCGTGGACGCGCCGGACTTGCGGCTGCCGGGGATGAGGTTCTTCACGACCGCGCGCAGGATGCCGAAGGGGTCCAGGCCCTCGTGCTTGTAGAAGTCCGCGTCCTCGGCGGCGAGGAAGGCGTTGCGCACGTGGACGGGCAGGTCCTCGATGCGGATGAGCGTGCGGCGCTCCAGCGCGAACTCCGCGCAGAGGGTGCCGTCCGCGCACGTCACCTTCGTCACCTGGGGCGGCAGGTAGACGCGCAGCGACTCCACGGAGGGCAGGTCGCGGCTGTAGTAGGTGTACGTGGCCACGCCCGCGGCGATGAGGAGCACGAGGAGCACGAGCCCCGTCACCAGGAGCCGCTTCGTCCAGCGCCACAGCGTGGCGCCGAAACCGCGCCGGCGGGGCGGCGGTGCCCCGGGCGGGGC
>NZ_RAWG01000284.1 GCF_003611735.1 Corallococcus sicarius
TCGCGCAAGGGCCCGAATTTCCGGCCTTTAGCGCGTGCCGGGAGGGACAGATCTCCTTAACAGTGCCTTCCAGGTGGGTCAAACATTCGAACAGGAACAGGTGTTCAGGGAATACCCACGGCGCGGCGCACCTGGTCCATCAGGCGGGTGGCCTCCGCGCGGGCGCGCTGGGCGCCGTCCTGGAGGATGCGCTCCACCTCCCCCGGGTCCGCGAGCAGTTCCGCGTGGCGCTGACGGGCCGGGCCGAAGGTGGTGTGGAACGCCTCCAGGAGCTTCTTCTTGTAGTCGCCGTAGCCCTTGCCGCCGGCCTTCCACGTCGCGTCCACGTCCGCGAACTCCGAGGCCGGGAGCATCAGCTTGAGCAGGTCATAGAGCGGCGCGTCCTGGGTGGGCTTGGGCGCCTCCACCGGGGTGGAGTCCGTCTTGATGGACATGATCCGCTTCTTGATGTCCTTCTCCTCGCCGAACAGCTCCAGCGTGTTGCCGTAGGACTTGGACATCTTGCGCCCGTCGATGCCGGGCACCGTCGCGGCGGACTCCTGGAGGTGGGCCGCAGGCAGCTTGAGGATGCCGGGCGCGTGGCCGCGCTCCTTGCCCTCCGGATCCGCGGGGTCGTAGCCGGGCACGTACTGGGTGTTGAACTTCACGGCCCAGTCGCGCGCGAACTCGATGTGTTGGATCTGATCCTTGCCCACGGGCACGGCGTCCGCGCTGTAGAGCAGGATGTCCGCCGCCATCAGCACCGGGTAGGCGAAGAGGCCGAAGTCCGGACTGATGCCCTGCGCGACCTTGTCCTTGTAGCTGTGCGCGCGCTCCAGGTTCGACTGCGGCACCACGGTGCCGAGGATCCAGTAGAGCTCCACCACTTCCTTCACGTCGCTCTGGCGGAAGAGCACGGCCTTCTTCGGATCCAGGCCCAGCGACAGGTACGTGAGCGCCGCGTCGCGCGTCAGCTCCAGCGCCAGCTTGGGATCCCGCACGGTGGTGAGCGCGTGGTAGTTGGCGATGAAGTAGTACGCCTCGCCCTGATCCTGGAGCTGCACGAACTGCCGCATCGCCCCGTAATAGTTGCCAATGTGCAGCCTTCCGGACGACTGGACACCTGAGAGAGTCCGCATAGCGATTGCCATTCCAATGACGGGTGGAGGACACCGGCTCGTTCGCATACCCGCTCCGGCCCTGCAACCTTCCGTTGAGGCTGGCGTCCGGGATCCACCGCCCCACATCCGCGCCCCACTCCCGCCTGGAATATTGCGTCAGGCCAGTAAAATCCCAGCAGTTCCGGGGGGTTGAGAGGGCTCGGGTCTACCGCTACCCTGGCGGCTGACGCAGCAGTCGGCCCGCCTTGGAGGGCGCCACAGGATGGAAGCGTTCACGGGAAACCTGGCCAGCTACCGACTCCAGCTGGTGTTGCCGCCGCTCTACTCGACACCGGGACTCGAGGGGACGCTGCGGGTGGAGCGAGGCGCGGTGCGCCGGGAGTTCTACCTGCGGGATGGGCACCTGGTGGGCGTGGCCTCCACGGATCCGCGCGAGCACCTGGCGCAGGTGCTGGTGAACCTCCGCATCCTGGATGCGCCCCGCGCGGCGGCGGCGTTCGAGGCGGCCGAGGGCGCGAACATGCCCTATGGCACCTACCTGGTGCAGCGCTGCTTCGTGGACCTGTCGCAGCTCATCGAGGCGATGGAGCACAAGGCGCGCGAGGCGCTCTTCGACTGCTATGCCTGGGAGTCGGGCGAGGTGGAGTTCACGCCGGGCCTGCCCCTGTCGGGGCGCGCGGTGGGGCTGCGCCTGCCCTTGAGCACGCTGGACCGGGACGCGGTGGCGCGCCTGCGCGAGTGGGCGATGTTCCGGGAGATCTTCCCCCGCCTGGACACCACGTTCCGCGTGTTCCGCGAGTTCGCGGTGGAGACCTTCTCCGAGGAGGAGGACGTGCTCCTGGACCTGGCCGCCGGTGGGGCGACGCTGGGCGAGCTGCTCGCGAGCGCGCGGGAGGCGCCGCTGTTCGCCGCGCGCTGGGTGCTGCACCTGTACCGCCGGGGCGCGCTGGCGCCGCACCGGACGAAGGGGCTCCAGGTGGGCGAGTCCACGGAGTTCACGGAGCTGCTGGCGCTGGTGCGCGCGTTCCTGTCCTCGCGCAAGTACGACCACGCGGTGGCGCTGGCGGCGCAGGTGTTGGAGCGCGGGCCGGTGCCGGAGGCGCACGCGCTGTACCGCGAGGCGGAGGTCGGGCTGACGCTGGCGCTGAGTGATGAGCTGTTCGCGTTGGACGGGCGGCTCGTGTTCGAGCCCATCCCCCGCCCTGCCCCGCCGGATCTGACGGCGGATGACCTGTACCTGTACTCGAAGCTGCGGGGCAGCCGGAGCATCCGGCAGGCGCTGCGCACGGCGGCCATGGGAGAGCTGGCGGCGTCGCGGTCGGTGCACCGGCTGATGGCGGCGGGCCTCATCCGCGTGGCCCCGCTGGCGGAGGGAGACACCGCCCCCGTGCCCCGGCGCACCATCACCGAGCCCTATGGCTTGAGCGTGGTGGAGCTCGTGGGCGGGAGCTGATGGCGGGTTGAACCCACCGGTCCTGGACGGGGACGGACCTGGCGGACAGCCGGGCGCCGTCCCTCTCAGGTCCGATATATGCCTTGACGGACATATGTCCTGATGGGCATATTGTGGACATGATCGAGACGTTCGCCGCGCTCGCGGACCCCAACCGCTTTCGCATCGTGGAGTTGCTGCGCTCCGGGCCCCACGCGGTGAACGACATTGGCGAGCGGCTGCAGCTCAATCAGCCGCAGGTGTCCAAGCACCTGCGGGTCTTGAAGGAAGCGGGCCTCGTCGACGTGCAGCCGCGGGCCCAGCAGCGCCTCTACGAGCTGCGCGCACAACCCCTGCGTCAACTTCACGAATGGCTCGAGCGCTACCACCAGCTCTGGGATGAGCGCTTCGAGGCAATGGACGAGCTCATCCAGGAGCTCCAGCAAGAGGAGAAGTCCCATGGCCGAAGCAAGAAGTGAGTCCCCCCGGAGCGCCACCTCCATGGAGCTCAAGTCCGACCGGGAGATCCTCATCTCCCGCACGTTCCGCGCACCGGCGCGCATCGTGTTCGACGCGTGGACGCGGCCCGAGTTCGTGAAGCGCTGGTGGGCTCCCAAGTCCCACTGCGCCGACCTCGTGGACATCCAGGCCGACGTCCGCGTGGGCGGGTCCTACCGCTACCACGTGCGGAGCGGCGGCAATGCATTCAGCTTCTATGGCACCTACTCCGAAGTGACCCCGCACACGCGGCTTGTCTATACGCAGATCTTCGAGCCATTCCCCGACTCACCCGTGCAGGTGACCGTCACCTTCGAGGAGCGCGACGGCCGGACGCACCTCGTGTCGCATGAGGTGTATCCGTCCAAGGAAGCACTCGAGGGAGCGCTTGCCTCCGGCATGGAGCACGGCCTGCGCGAGACGATGGACCAGCTCGACGAACTCGTCGCTTCGATGCTCTGAACTCGGCAAACTCCAGGACTCCTCACCACCCCCTGGAGGTCCTCATGTTGCGTTCTCTGTGTTTCGTGGTGCTGTGCGCTGTCGGGCTCACGGCTTGCGGTACGGATGCCGTCGAGGCGGACGACACCCTGGGAAGCACCCAGCAGGGACTCGCCTGTGAGGTCGAAACGGGCGCCTGCCGCGGCACCACGACGACCTGCGCCTGGCTCAGCAATGGCTCCGGTGAGGGCCTCTGTCGCCCCAAGTGCAGCTCCACCGGCACCTGTCCGTCCGGACAGACCTGCTTCACGCAGCCGAATGGCCAGCCGTACTGCAACGGTGTCCGGCTCTAGCGTCCGCTGAAGTGGGCAGCACCGGGGCGGCGTGTGTCTTCGCGCCGCCTCGGATGCGGGCCAGTCTTTCGGGGGCCACGGCCCGCGTCAGAGGGACGGCTGCTCCTGCTGCTGCATCAGGGCTTCCACCTGGCGCTGGAGCGCGTGCAACCGGTCCAGCTTCTCCCTCAGCTCCAGGCGCATCTGGAGATGATCGGTGTGGAGGACCTCGTCGTGCAGCTCCTCGGTGCTCTCAGCCAGGCAGGCGTGGAGGAGGTCGATTTGCTGCGGGGTGAGCTCCAGGACCATGGAACACCTCTCTGTCAGCGGAACACGGTGAAGTGTAAACACGCGCCCGCCCACTGCCCCAAGACCCCGTCCGACATCTCCTGGTGGGTTGTCCTCTGCCCTACAAGGTCCCAGCCAGAAGTACGATCCGCCGCCCGGCCCCCTGCGGGCGGGCGGCGGATCTCAAACACTGACTACCGGAGCGCGATCAGCGAGGCCACGAGCAGCGAGACAACGCTCATGACCTTGATGAGGATGGCCACGCCCGGACCGGAGGTGTCCTTGAACGGGTCGCCCACCATGTCGCCGACGACGGCGGCCTTGTGGACCTGCGAGCCCTTCGCGTGGCCCGGCAGCTTGCCCTTCTCGATGTACTTCTTCGCGTTGTCCCAGGCGCCACCCGCGTTGGCCATGTAGAGGGCCATGGTGGCGCCGACCATCAGCGCGCCGGCCAGCAGACCCGCCAGCGCGGACGGCCCCAGCACCCAGCCCACCAGCGGCGGGGCGACGATGGCGATGAGGCCCGGGAAGATCATCTCGCGCAGCGCGCTCTTGGTCGCGATGTCGACGATCTTCTTGGGGTCCGGGTCCGCCTTGAGCTCCATCAGGCCCGGGATCTCACGGAACTGACGGCCAATCTCTTCCACGATGGCGCCGGCGGCGCGGCCCACGGCGAGCATCGTGGAGGCGCCCACCAGGAACGGCAGGATGGAGCCCAGCAGCATGCCCACGATGACGTTCGGGTTGGTCAAGAGCAGGCTCATCTCCGGCAGACCGGCGGCGATGCGCGTGTGGTTGACCTCCAGGTTGAACGCGGAGAAGAGCGCGATGACGGTGAGCGTCGCCGAACCGATGGCGAAGCCCTTGCCGATGGCCGCCGTGGTGTTGCCCACCGCGTCCAGCTCGTCGGTGATGGCGCGCACTTCGGGGCCGAGCCCCGACATCTCGGAGATGCCGCCCGCGTTGTCGGAGATGGGGCCGTAGGCGTCCACCGTCATCACGACGGCCGTACCGCCCAGCATGCCCACCGCCGCCATCGCGATGCCGTACAGGCCGAGCGCGCGGTCCGCGATGTACGCCACCAGGGCGATGGTCGCCATGGAGATGCCCACGCTCTCCATGCCCACGGCGAGGCCGCGGATGAGGTTGGTGCCGGCGCCCGTGATGGACGCCTCCGCGATGCGCTGCACCGGCGTGGAGGACGTGTAGTAGTCCGTGACGAGGCCGATGATGGCACCGCCGAAGGCGCCCGCGGCCAGCGCCACCGTGATGTTCTGGGACAGGCCGAACACCTGCATCATCACGAACGACAGTCCCACCAGGATGACGGGGGGCAGGATGAGGGCGCTGCGAAGCACCTGCGCGGGGTTCAGGTGCTTGAAGGCGCGAGCAATGAAGATGCTCAGCAGGCTGACCACGAGGCCCACCGCGGACAGCACGAGCGGGAGCACCACGCCGGCCACCTTCGCGCTCGCCGTCGTCGCCGCGGGGTCCACCACGAGGCGGGACAGCTCCGTCGCGTTGGCGGTCAGCGCGATCGCCATCGCGGCGACGAGCGCGGCCACCATGGACTCGTAGATGTCCGCGCCCATGCCGGCCACGTCACCCACGTTGTCGCCCACGTTGTCGGCGATGACGCCGGGGTTGCGCGGGTCGTCCTCGGGGATGTTCTCGATGACCTTGCCGGCGATGTCCGAGCCGACGTCCGCGGCCTTGGTGTAGATGCCGCCGCCCACGCGCGCGAAGAGCGCGATGGAGCTGGCGCCCACGGCGAACGAGTGGAGGATGGGGGCGAGCTGCGAATGCCCCTGGAACGCGTAGTAGACGCCGCCCATGCCGACCAGGCCCAGGCCCGCGACCGCGAGCCCCATCACCGCGCCGCCGTCGAGCGCGACCAGCAGCGCGTTCGGCTTGGAGCCGGTGCGCGCGGCCTGCGCGGTGCGCACGTTCGCGTACGTCGCGGCCTTCATGCCGATGTAGCCCGCGAGCAGCGACAGGAACGCGCCGAGCACGAAGCTCCCGCTCGCCAGCCCTCCCAGCGTCAGGCCGATGATCACCGCGATGACCGCGCAGTAGACCGCGAGCACCTTGTACTCGCGGACGAGGAACGCCATGGCGCCTTCGCGGATGTAGCCCGCGATGCGGTTCATGGTCGCGTCACCTTCCGGAAGTGCCTTGACGCGGAAGTAGAAGAACGCGGAGAAGAGCAGTCCCACGGCGCCGATGACGCCGGGTGCGACCGCCCAGAAATTCGACTCGAGACTCGACAACTCCATCCATTCCTCCAGAGCAGTCACGGGGGTGACAACTCCCCCCGAGCGGGCCGCTCGTGTTCCGCGAAATTTGTTTGGGGGGGCCTATACGTGATTTCAGAGCAAGCGGGGAGGCCTTCTCGAACTCCCCTGGAGCCCCGTGCGCCCGGATCCCGGGGTCAGGTCGTCTCCAGGGTGGCAGGGGGACCCCGGGCAACGAAGGGCTCACGCAAGCGGCCCGAGAGGTCCAAAGTGCCCGGATTCACTCACGCCGCAGCGAAAGGCGCGGGCCCGCCGCGGGTCCAGGGCCACCCCTTTCCACGAGCCGGGAGCAGACCACGCCACCACGGCTCGTGCGGGTGGAAATATCACCCGGAGTAGAAGAAGCCCTGCTGGGGCCTCGGGACGGCGCTACCGCGGCGGGTTCAGTCCAGGCACTTCCGCGTGCGGGGATCGCACTCGAACCTGGTGTGCAGTGACGCGGCAGCATCGGGAGCTGCACTCGGCGAGAACTGCGTCGGATTGAATCATAGAGTGCGGCCATGGGCGGCACACCCCCTCGCGGCAACCGGCTGGCGCTGGCGTTCGCCGAGCACCTGCGCGGCTATCTCGTCAGCACCCAGAGCACCTTCATGGTGGTCTGCCACTTCGGCTGGATGATGATGCTCCTCATCGGCCTGAACGACAGCGGGCTCCCCGGCAGCGGGCTGCGCCAGCTGGGACAGTGGCTGCTGCGCGCCTACGCGTGGTTGGGGGGCGTGGATGACAACGGACACGGCGGCGTGCCGGAGCTGATGGAGGTGTGGGGCAAGCTCTCGGTCGGCGTCTACGCGCTGCAGTGGCTTTTGCGCCGCGTGCGCGGCGAGCGCCCCCTCTGGAGTTTCTGGCGCGCCGTGGGCCTGTCCACCGGCATCGCGGCCGCGGGCTATGGCGTGGCCTTCGCCGCCATCGGGCCTGCCATGTCGGGCAGCGGGGGCGAGGCCCTCGGGATCCTGTTCGCGTTCGTGTGCGTCACCTTCTTCAGCACGGCCTGGGCGCTCGCCTTCCAGCGCACGCGCCTGCTGACGCCCCCTCCTCCGGAGGCGGGCACGGAGCGCGCGGAGTGGACGGTGCCGGGCGCGCCCACTCCACCCCGTGCCGCCCGCCCGCGTCCTGTCGGGCTGCCCATGCGCGCCTCGCTCGGTGCAGGACTGCTGGTGCTGGTGCTGGGGATCGCGGTGGGGACCTCGCGGCCACGCGGCAACGTGCGGGTCCTCAGCGAGGAGGAGGCGCGTGCCTGGCGCGAGCAGGAGCCTCCCATCACACCTCCGGACGGGGCCGCGCCCGGGACCCCCTCGCGGCCCTGGGAGGCGGAGCCGTGCCGCGGCGTCGGGGCGTGCCAGCTGGCCTGCGACGATCATGACGCGGCAGCCTGCGCGGTGCTCTCGGAGCTGGTGCAGTACGGCGTGGCCAGCGCGCGGCGCGATTCAGCGCGGGCTCGCACGCTGCTCCAGCGCGCCTGTGCGCTGGGTCATGGGCCAGCGTGTGTCCGCCTCACGGCTGCTGGCGAGCCGGACGCGGGCCCCCAGCGTGTCGCCACGCCCGAGGAGTCGCCCTCCCCGCATCACCTGCAGGGCCCGCAGTCGCGCAGGCAGCTGCGGTAGCTGGTGCCCAGGCCACACGACTCGGTGAACTGGCAGATGCCGTCGCCACACTCGAAGACATCCTGTCTCCGCAGCCGCGTGGTGATGGGCCGGTAGCTCCTGCCCTGGTAGGTGCAGCGCGAGTGATAGGGCTTGAAGAGGCTCGACTCGCAGTACACATCACAGCTCGAGAGCGGGACGATGGGCGGACAGTTCTCCTCCACCCGCTCGAGCGGCCCCGGAGACAGCGCACAACCGCGCGGGGAGCTCTGGCTCCCACGCAGCAGGCCCTGGTCACTGGCCACGTAGATGCCCTCATCCGTGAAGAGGTTCCCGAAGAAGCAGGCCTCCTGTTTGGCGAAGCCCGAGAGTTCCACCGAGCTGTAGGGAATGGCCTGTCCCCTGCCATTGAGCCCCAGCACGGAGATGGCCATCGTCGTCCCGGAGTTGGTGGTGTGCGCGGCCAGGCACGCCGACACCACCTGCTGCTCGGTCGTGGTGGCCCGCTGGCCCTGGGCCCAATCCGGCGCGAGGCCGAGCAACCCCGCCCACGTATGCGTCGTCCCCGTTACCGGGTTGCGGTAGCTGCGCAGCTGCCCCGCCGGCACCGCGCACCGCACCACGTAGCGCATCACCATGTCGGCGAGCGTCGGGTTCGTCTGGAACCACGTGACGAACTGGGACGACGCCAGTCCCTGGCTGGACAGCCCGTTGAACGACAGCCCATTGAAGGACAGCCCGTTGCTGGACATGCCATTGAAAGACAGCCCGTTGAAGGACAGCCCATTCGCTGACGCCGCCTCCTGCTCGAGGGTGCCGGGCTGCTCGACGATGCCGGGCTCCTCGACGGGCGCTCCGGACAGGTCCTCTACCGGACCGCAGCCCGTCCCGACCGCCAGCCACGACACCGCGAGAAACAACCCCACTTGAAGCCAAGGCGACATGCGCTCTCCCATGAATGACATTCCTTCCGCGAATCCTCGCGGCGGAGCAGGGCCGGGTTGTGAACCCCCGACCTGGGTGCAGGAGCGCGTCGGCTGAGGGACAGCGGGTCCGTGGGGTGCCGGACGCTTGCCGTCCCCTCCCCCGCGCCGGTCCGCCCCCCATGTCACGTCGTGGGCTGGCGCTTCCGGGCGGTGGGCTTCGGCTTGAACGCATCGCTGCGCGGGTGGAACTCGTCGTACACCTTGCGCAGCCGCGCGCCGTTGACGTGGGTGTAGATCTGCGTCGTCGCCAGGTCCGCGTGCCCCAGCATCTGCTGCACCGCCCGCAGGTCCGCGCCCCGCTCCACCAGGTGCGTGGCGAACGAGTGCCGCAGCTTGTGCGGTGACAGCGGCTTCAGGATGCCGGCCTTCAGCGCATAGCGCTTGAGCAGCTTCCAGAAGCCCTGCCGCGTGAAGCCTCCGCCGCGCGGCGTGACGAACAGCGCCTTCGCCTCGCGCCGGCCCAGCAGCTCCGGCCGGGACAGCGCCAGGAACGTCTGGACCTTCTCGATGGCCACGCGCCCCAGCGGGACGATGCGCTCCTTGGAGCCCTTGCCCTTCGCGATGAGGTAGCCCGCGGTGAGCTGCACGTTGTTGAGCTCCAGCGTGCACAGCTCCGTCACGCGCAGCCCCGTGGCGTAGAGCACCTCCAGCATCGCCTTGTCGCGCATGCCGGTGACGGTGCGCTCGTCGGGCGCGGCGAGCAGCTGCTCCACCTCCTCCAGCGTGAGGAACACGGGCAGCTTGCGCGGCGACTTCGGCGTGTCCACGTCCTCCGTGGGATCCTTGTCCGCCAGCCGCTCCGCGATGAGGAAGCGGTGGAAGACGCGGATGGCGGCCAGGTGCCGCGCCTGACTGCGGCGGCCCAGGCCCCGCTTGCCCAGCGTCGTCAGGTGCGCGAGCACGTCCTCCTGCGTGACGCGGCCCACGTCGTCCTTGCCCCGGGAGCGCAGGTCCTCGAAGTACACGGTGAGGTCCGCCGCGTAGGCGTCCACCGTCTTGCCGGACAGCCCCCGCTCCGCGCGGATGAAGGCGATGAACGCGTCGAGCAGTCCTTCCATGGGCCCGGAGGGTAGCGAAGGAACACGTGTCCGTCACGGATGCGGGCTATGAAGACCTGTCTTCGCGAACACCCGACCCGGAGCAACCGATGCTGCGTGCACAAGGCTGGATGTGGATGGCGGTCCTGACCCTCGGAAGCATGGGCGCGACGGCAGGAGCGCAGGAGCCCGCTCCCGCGACGACGTCCACCAAGACGCGGACCGGCACGCTGAAGGAGCTCACCGCGACGTCCCTCCAGCTCGCGGGCGCCACGAAGAACGCCCCGCCGCTGACCTACGTGCTGGACAACCCGAAGCAGGAGCTCAAGGCGTCCCTCGCGGGGCTCAAGGCCGGGGACACCGTCCGCCTCACCTACGCCCCGAACGCCGTGGGCGCGAAGGTCGTCACCCAGGTGGAGAAGGTCGCGGCCGCGACGCCGTAGCGGCCACGCCGTGGAGCCGGGGCCCCACGCCTCACGCGTGGGGTTCGGCGGCGGCCTCCTGCGCGTGCGCGCGCTCCAGCGCCTCCACCACCCACGGCCAGCCCACCAGGATGTTGCCCGGCGAGCGCAGGCACGCGTCCGCCACCGCCAGCACCTCCGCGGGCCGCGAGCGCACCGCCAGCGCCAGGTGCCGTCCCAGGAACGGGTGCGGCAGGTAGCTCAGGTTGTGATGCCGCACCGGCACCCACCGCAGCGTGGGCCGCCCGGTGAAGCGCTCCACCGCGTACGCCACCGCCTGCGCCAGCACCTCCAGCGCGTAGAACGGCAGCCGGAACGCGCACGCCAGGAAGGCCACCAGCGCGCTCGCGGCCACCGCGCCCGCGAAGGACACCGACGAGGCGCCGCTCCACACCAGCATGGGCACGAGGCTCGTGGCGATTGCCGCCACCTGCACGTTGCGCACGGTCGGCCCGCGTCCGCTCGCCAGCCCTCCAATGCTCCCCGCCGACAGGCCGGACACGATGCCCAGGCACACGCCCACCGCCATCGCCGCCATGCCGCCGGACTCCGGCCCGAACGCGCCCCCCGCCGTGGCGTGCAGCCCCGCGAGCATCGACACGCTCGCGAGCGAGCCCAGCAGCACCCCCGACGCGAGCCCCGACACCAGCGCCACCACCAGCCCCACCGCGGAGCACAGCGCCGCGGAGAGGATCCACACGCCCCGCATCGGCACACCCATCACATAGAGCCCCAGCCCCATCAGCGCCGTGAGCCCGGGAGAGAGGACGACGAGCAGCAACAGCATCCGACCGACGAAGGCCCCGGCGGCGCGGCCCCCTTCCGCCTGCTCACGCCAGAGCTGTCCGATGCGTCCCGCGGGCGAGCGGATGCCGGCTTCGCGCAGGCGGTAGTGCAGATCAATGGGCCTCATCATCAACAGCCCGAGCAGCGCGAGCGTGCTCGGCACGCGCTCCGGAATGTCGACAATCACTGGCGCTGCTAGACGGTCCCCCTCGGCCAAGGCTCCCCCCTCTGGTTCGGGTTCAGGCCTCCAGACTACCCTTCCCTTGCCTGAGGATTTCAAGCGCATCGCCCACGAGTGAAACCACCGTGGACGGCTCGTTCAACGTGACGCCACCGTCAAGGATGAGCTCCAACCCGTGGCCCAACACCGTCTTGATGTCGCGCGCGTCAGACAAAACCGTACCATCGGTATGTGTCGCTGACGTGGTGACGAGCGGGCGGCCCAGCGCTTTTGCCAGCTCGCGTGGGAGGGCTGCGTCAGGGACACGCAGTCCTACCTGTTTCTGCTTCGTCATCATCACTTCCGGAACGAGGCGCGTGGCTTCCAGGATGAAGGTGAAAGCACCGGGAGTGAGACCCTTCATCGCGCGGTAGGCGAAGTTGCTCACGTGCGCGTAGCGCGCCACGTCCGACAGGTCCGGGCACAAAAGAGACAGCGGCTTCTTCTTGTCGCGGCCCTTGAGCTGATAAAGCCGCTCAATTGCTTTCTTGGAATTCAAGTCACAGCCGAGCCCGTAGTACGTGTCCGTCGGGTAGGCGATGAGGCCGCCCTTCTCCAACACCTCCACCGCCCGCGCGATGTGGCGCGGCGAGGGGTGGTCCACGTCCACCTCGAGGATGGGGGCGATGGTGGGGGGCATGACGGAAGGTGGCTCCTGGCAGGAAAAGCGTGCCTCCACTATGCGCCGCCGCCCGCCTCTTCCGCACGGATTTCGCGGCTGGCCACCAGCGCGCGTCGCGTGAGCACCGGCCCCACCAGCTCGTGCGCGGTGATCATCGCGATGATGAGCACCTCCACCTGCGGCCCGAACGACGGGAAGCTGCGCGACACGAGCGCCGCCAGCCCGAACGTCACCCCTGCCTGGGAGATGAGCCCCATCCACAGGTACTGCTTGAGGCGGGGATCCTCCGAGGGCGCGAACCGCCGGCAGGCCCACCAGATGGCCAGGGCGCGCAGGGCCACGAGCAGCAGCGCGGCCGGCCCCACCGTCACCAGCGCATCCAGCTTCAAGCCCGCTCCCGCCGCGGCGAAGAAGAGCGCGAACACGGGCAGGCCCGCCTGCTGGATGGCCAGGTGGATGCGCCGGCCCTCGCGCTCATCCAGGTTCGCGATCAGCGCTCCGGCCGCCAGCGACACCAGGAGCGGCGACAGGTGCAGCCGCGCCCCGCCCTCGGCCGCCGCGAACGTCAGCCCCACGAGGAAGAGGGGCAGCTCCCGGTTGACGCCCCGCATGTACAGCAGCATCACCATGGCCAGCAGGCACCCCACCGCCACCG
>NZ_RAWG01000285.1 GCF_003611735.1 Corallococcus sicarius
GGCAGGGGCGGGGGCGGGCGTGCCGCCGAGCAGCCAGCGGAAGAGGAACACCGCCAGCGCCGCGCCCAGGAGCTGCGCGGCGATGAAGGACTCCACCTCCAGCGGGTTGATGACACCCACCTGGGCGCTGGCGGCGCGGGCCAGCACCACCGCCGGGTTGGCCAGCGAGCGCGAGTCGGTGAACCACACCGTGGCGGCGACATAGCCCGCGATGGCCAGGGGCGTGGCGGAGGGACGCGTGCGCACGCAGCCGCGCACCACCACCAGCAGGCCGAACGTCACCACCATCTCCGTGAGGAACCGGGCTCCGTCGGCCGCGGGCGCACGCGCGGTGAGCAGCAGCGGCTCATGGCTCATGACGTGCGCGATGAGGCGCCCCAGCAGGCTGCCGCCCAGCTGCGCCAGCGCGTACAGCGGCACCTCGCGCCAGGGCGTGCGGTCCCCCAGCGCGTCGGCGAAGGTGAGGACCGGGTTGAGGTGCGCGCCCATCGGCCGCAGCACCCACAACAGGCACGCCAGCACCGCGCCGCACGACAGGGACATGAAGAGGCGGCCCTCGGTGGCGCTCGCGCCCAGGTGCTCCGCGACGTGGTGCGAGCCCTCCAGCGCCACCACCACCAGCCCGCAGCCCAGCGCTTCCGTCACCAGACGGCGTCGCAGGTCCAGGGGCGGGGGCGTGGGAGGCACTCCCATTGCTATGCCTCGCGGGACTGACACCGTCAACGCCACGGGCCGCGCGTCCGTTGAGCGCGCGGACGTTGCGCCGCCGGGCGCGGGCGTGGTCTGTGCTGCGGCATGCCCGGTGAGTTCGACTTCATCCAACGCTTCCTCGCCTGCTTCCCGAAAGCCCGCGTGCCGGTGGGCCCCGGGGACGATTGCGCGGTGCTCGCGCCGTCAAAGGGCGCGTTGTGCGTCACCACCGACGCCGTGGTGGAGGACGTGCACTTCACCCGCGCGACGTTCTCGCCCGCGGACATCGGTCACAAGGCGCTCGCGGTGAACCTGTCGGACCTGGCCGCGATGGGCGCCGCGCCCCGCTGGTTCGTCTGCGCGCTCGCGCTGCCCGGGGACTTCCCCGCGCGGGAGCTGTCCGCGCTCGGCCGGGGCATGGCCGCGCTCGCGAAGGCGCACCGCATCGCGCTCGTGGGCGGCAACTTCACCTCCGCGCGCGAGCTGTCCGTCACCCTCACCGCCACCGGCGAGCTGTCGCACGCGCCCATCACCCGCGCGGGCGCGCGGCCCGGGGACCTGCTCTACGTCTCCGGCACGCTGGGCGACGCGCGCCTGGGCCTGAAGCAGCTCCAGGCCGGCGTCCGGCGGGGAAGCGCCGTGCGCCGCCAGCGCCGCCCCGAGCCCCGCGTCGCCCTGGGCCTCCTGGCCGCGCGCTTCGCCTCCGCCGGCCTGGACGTGTCCGACGGGCTCGCCCAGGACCTGGGTCATCTTTGCGCCGCGTCCCGGGTGGGGGTGGCCCTGGAGTTGGACCAGTTGCCCGTGTCGCCCGCGCTGCGCGCGGCGCTGGGGCCCCGGGAGGCGCTCCTGCAAGCGCTCCAGGGGGGCGAGGACTACGAGCTGCTCCTGGCCATTCCCCCCGCGCGTGCCCGAGCGTTCGAGCGGGCGTGTGGCCGCTCCGGGGAGCGGGTGACCCGGGTGGGTGAGCTCACGCGAGAGCGTCAGTGGAAAATTCGCGACGGCGCGGGCAGGCCCCTGACCCCGCCTGAAGGATTTGATCACTTTGCCCGGTCAGGCAGGCACATCCGGGCGGATGATTGACCCGTACCGGAGAGCAAGGCTAAACCGCTGGACTTGCTTCCTGCCCCTGCCCGCTGAAAGCACCCCGTGCGCCGCCCCCTTCGCGACGACCCCTCCTCTGGTCTCACCCCCCGACGCGAGCCCGTGCAGCGCCTGCTGCGCGCCGTGGACGGACCCAAGGTCGTCCGCGAGCAGTCCCTGCACCGGAAGATCACCACCGGCTACATCGTCCTGGGCCTCCTGCTGGGCACGTGGCTGCTCTGCACGGAGCGCATGTTCGATGCGTCCTGGGGCTACTGGAGCTTCGTCATCCGGGTGAGCGTGGGCGTGCTCATCACCTTCGGCGGCGCGGCGTTCCTGCCGTCCCTGCTGGCCCGCGTCACGCGCGTGAAGGTGCTCAGCCGCTCCGCGTTTGAAATCTCCCAGGGCGACCTGTCCAAGCCCGTGGCGGCGGAAGTCCACAGCACGCGCGACGAAATCGACGAGCTGACGGGCGCCATCTCCCGCATGCAGGAGAACCTGCGCGAGCTGGTGGGCAAGATCCAGGACACCGCCAAGAGCGTGGCGGACACCGCCATCGACCTGCAGCGCTCCGCGGAGAACGTCAACGGGTCCACCGAGGAGGTGGGCTCGTCGATGGAGAAGATCGCCAGCGGCGCGGAGACCCAGTCGCAGCTCGTGTCCCAGGCCTCCAAGGTCATCACGGAGATGGCCGGCAGCATCCAGCGCACGGCGGTGAGCGCGCTCGACGCGGCCCGCACGTCCGCGGAGACCAGCAGCGGCGCGGAGGACGGCTCCAAGGCGGCGCGGCTCGCGGGCGACAAGGTGAAGAAGGTCTTCAACCGCATCGAGTCCGCCAGCCAGCAGGTGTTCGCCTTCGGCGAGAAGACGCAGGAGATCTCCAAGATCGTCGACGCCATCACCCAGGTGGCCCAGCAGACGAACCTGCTGGCCCTCAACGCCACCATCGAAGCGGCGCGCGCGGGCGAGTACGGCCGCGGCTTCGCGGTGGTCGCGGACGAGGTGCGCAAGCTGGCGGAGAGCGCGGGCCGCTCCGCGGAGCAGATTTCGCGCCTGGCGCGCGACATCTCCGGCCAGTCCACCTCCGTCGTGAGCGCCATGAAGGAAGGCATCGCGGAGCTGGCGGAGGGCCGCGAGGACCTCACGGACATCATGCGCTCCATGGGCGCCATCACCGACACCGCGCGCAAGGGCGCGGAGAAGGTGAACCTCATCTCCGACAGCACCCGCGAGCAGCTCAAGGGCAGCGAGCAGATGGTGAAGGCCATCGAGGAGATCAAGCTCGTGGCGCGCAACAACGCCAGCTCCACGGAGGCCATCCAGGCCGTCATCCAGGAGCAGACGGCCGCCGTGTCGCGGATGACGTCGCTGGCGAGCGAGCTGACCAACCTCTCCGTGGAATTGCAGAGCGTGGTGCGCAGCTTCCGCCTGGGGCCCTGACACCGTGCGGCACGTCATCTTCCGGGTGGAGAAGGAGCGCTACGGGCTGCCCCTTTCGGCGGTCCGGGAGGTCGTCGTGCCTCCGGAGCGCTACACCCGTGTACCGCGCGCCCCCGCCGCCATCACCGGGGTGATGAACCTGCGCGGTCGCGTGGTGACGGTGGTGGAATTGCGGCAGCTTTTGCATCTTCCAGAAGGCCCCACGCCGCTGTGCCGCGTGGTACTCCTGGACCGGGGGCGCCGGGATTTGGGGCTCCTGGTGACGGACGTGGATGGCATCGAGGCGGTGGAGCGCGTGAGCGCGGCACCGGGGAAGGTCATGCCGGCGGTACGCGGTGTTGCCCGCCTGGGCGGTCTGGGAGTGACCGTGCTGGATCCCGAAGGACTTGATGCGGCGGTCGTTGCCTTGTTCACTCCCTCCAAGTGAGTAGCCCCCTGGAAACGGCCGGTGATAGGGTGCGCTCCCTCTAGGCCTGAAACGGAGGCGGAGTTCTTCACATGGCTAAGCGGGTGCTGGTCGTCGACGACGCCATCTTCATGCGCAACATGATCAAGGACATCTTTGCGTCTGGAGGGTTCGAGGTCGTCGGTGAGGCGGCCAACGGCCTGGAGGCCGTGGAGAAGTTCAAGGAGTTGAAACCGGACCTCACGACGATGGACATCGTGATGCCGTTCAAGAGCGGAATTGAAGCGACGCGGGAAATCATCAAGGCCGACAGCAGCGCGGTGGTCATCATGTGCTCCGCGCTCGGTCAGGAGAGTCTGGTGATGGAGGCCATCGAGGCGGGCGCCTCGGACTTCATCGTCAAGCCCTTCCGGGCCGAGGACGTGCTGGCGGTCGTCAAGAAGGTGCTGGGCGAGGCCTGACAGACGCAGGACCGCGCCCGCCCGGGTCGCGGTCCCGTCCGCCGGATGGGAGGTACCGGGTCATGACGATGGACATGTCCCGGTACCTGGGCCTCTTCATCTCGGAGGCCACGGAGCATCTGGAAGCGCTGGGGCGCGACCTGGTGGCCCTGGAGCGCGAGGCCACCGCCGACACCGTGGACTCCATGTTCCGCCACGCCCACTCGGTCAAGGGCATGGCGTCCTCCATGGGCTTCGAGGCCATCGCCATGCTGGCGCACCGGGTGGAAGACCTGGTGGATGCCGTGCGGCAGGACCGGAAGCTGCTCGACCGGGACCTCGTGGACCTGCTGCTGAGCGCCGCGGACACGCTGATGGCCCAGGTGCGCGCCGTCGCGGCCAGCCGTGAGCCGGAGGCGGCGGCCCCGTTGCTGGAGCAGCTGAGCGTGCGGGTGCGGGCGCTCACCGGCCATGCCCCCGCGGTGACGCGCGTGGCCCAGGTCACGCTGCGCAAGCCGGGCGACCCCCCGGCGGAAGAGGACCCGGACCCCGCGGCGCCAGCGGCCGTGACGCCAGGGACTCCCGACGTGGCGGTGGGGTCCACGGCGCTGGCGGTGATGCCGCCCGCCAGCCTGATGCCTCCGCGCGACCTGAGCGCCCCTGAAACGCTCTACGGGGCGCCGGGCGCGCGCCCCCGGACGGACGTGCCGGCGGAGGCCGAGCTGCTCTCCTCCGTGGCGACCCTGGGCGCGAACCTCAAGGTCCTCGCCAACGTCGATGCGGACGGGCCTCCCAGCGCGCCCCGCTGGTCCGTGCGCCTGCGCATCTCGCCCACCTGCCAGGTGCCGGGCGTGCGCGCGTTCCTCGTGCACAAGCGGCTGTCCACCCTGGGCACGCTCGTGGACCTGCGGCCTCCCCTGGAGGAGCTGAAGGCCGGGCGCATCCCGGACGGCTTCATCCAGGTGGAGCTGGACACGGCCGTGGGCGAGGCCGGCATCCAGACGGCCCTGCGCAACGTGGCGGAGGTGGAGGTCGTCTCCGTCTCCCAGGCCGTCCCTGAACCGCCCATCCTCGCCATCACCTCGCAGACGGCGGACAGCGCGCGCGCCAGCGCCGACGCCAGCTCCCGCACGGTGCGCGTGCGCACGGAGCTGCTCGACTACTTCCTCGACACGGTGGGCGAGCTGATGCTCGCCACCGCCCGCCTGCGCGAGGTGGGCAAGGTGTTGCCGGAGGTGTCGCGCCCCGCGCTGGAGGAGGGCGTCTACCGGCTGCACACGCTGGTGAAGGACCTGCACGACAAGGTGATGAGCGCGCGCATGACGCCGCTGTCGCTCATCACCGACCGGCTGCCCCGCGCCGCGCGCGACCTCGCCCGCCGCAAGGAGCGCGAGGTGGAGCTGGTCATCACCGGCGCGGAGATTGAGCTGGACCGCGCCATCCTCGACGAGCTGGCGGATCCGCTGCTGCACCTGTTGCGCAACTGCATCGACCACGGGCTGGAGGCGCCCGAGGAGCGGCTGGCCGCGAAGAAGTCCGTGCGCGGCCGCGTGCTGGTGACGGTGCGCCGCGCGCGCGACCGGGTCATCATCGATATCGAGGACGACGGCCGGGGCATGGACCCCGCGAAGCTCAAGGCCTCGGCGTTGAAGCGCGGGCTCATCACGGAGGAGGCCGCCGCGCGCATGGCGGACCGTGACGCCTTCCTGCTGTCGTGCCTGCCGGGCGTGTCCACCGCCAAGGACATCACGGACATCTCCGGGCGCGGCGTGGGCATGGACGCCGTCAAGCGCGTGGTGGAGAGCGTGGGCGGCACGCTCGAAATCGAGAGCGAGCGCGGCCGGGGCACGTGCTTCACCCTGCGGCTGCCCCTCACCGTGGCCGTCGTGCACCTGCTCCTCGTGCAGGTGGGCGAGGAGGTCTTCGGCCTGCCCATCGCCAAGGTGGTGGGCGCGACGGAGGCGGATCCGGACGCCCTCAGCCGCAGCCGTGAGACGGCGCTCCTGCCCCACGGCAACGGCCTGCTGCCGGTGCACCTGCTGGAGGTGCTCCTGGGCGTGCCCGCCTCGCCCCGCCCGGGTTTCCGGCCTTTCGTGGTGATGGAGGGCGACGCCGGCACCGGCAAGGTGGCGCTGGCGGTGGATCGCCTCCTGGGGCAGGAGGAAGTCGTGCTCAAACCCTTGTCCCGACCCCTGGACTTGCTGCCAGGGCTGTCCGGGGTGACCATCCTGGGCAGTGGCCGGCCGGTGTTCATCCTGGACGTCCCGAGGTTACTGACCGCGTGAGCCCGCCCCTGCCCAGCGACGCCCAGCTCGACGCCCTGCGCGAAGTGGCCAACATCGGTTGTGGTCATGGCGCCAACGCCCTGGCCCGGTTGGTGGGGGGCCGCGTGGACCTGTCCCTCCCGGAGGTGCGGCTGACGAGCGTCTCGGAGGGACCGGCCCTGCTGGGCGAGGACGGCCCCGCCGTCGCCGTGCGCCTGGGCATGACGGGCGAATTGCGCGGCGCGCTGGTGCTGGTGCTGTCGCCCCGGGACGGGGAGGCGCTGGAGTCGGTGCTGGTGCGAGGCCAGCCCGCGTCCCCCGAGGAGCGGGAGAGCGCGCTGGCGGAGGCCGCCAACATCATCGCCAGCGCGTGTCTGTCCGCCATTGGACGGCTGACCGGCTGGCGGCTGCTGCCCACGGTGCCCCAGCTGGAGCGCGGCCCGGTGCGGCCGGTGCTGGCGGGTGTGCTGGGGGACGTGCAGGCCAGCCCGGGCCCGGTGGTGGTGCTGGCGGCGCGCTTCACCGCCGCGGCCCCCATGTCCATGTCTGGCACGTCCGTCGGCGGGCAGATGCTCCTGGTGCTGGAGCGCGGAAGCACCCAGGCGCTGCTGGCGCGGCTGGGCCTGTAGTCCGGGAGGCGGCTGGGGTAGACGGTCGCCCATGGACGAGAAGGCGCTGCGACAGCTGCTGGGTCAGGTGAAGACGGGCAAGGTCACCCTGGACGACGCGGTGGGCAAGCTGAAGGACCTGCCGTTCGCGGAGCTGGGCTACGCGACGCTCGACACGCACCGCAACCTGCGCTTCGGCTTCCCGGAGGTCGTGCTGGGCGAGCCCAAGACGGTGGAGCAGCTGCTGGGCATCGTGGGCGCGCTGGTGGAGCGCAAGCAGACGGTGCTGGTGACGCGGCTGCAGCCGGACAAGGCGGAGGCGCTGGTGGCGCGCTTCCCCAAGGGCGTCTACCACCCGGTGGCGCGCATCTTCCACCTGCCCCAGCGCAAGGTGAAGGCGGGGCTCGTCGCGGTGGTGACGGCGGGCACGAGCGACATCCCCGTGGCGGAGGAGGCGGCGCTCACCGCGGAGGCCATGGGCGCGGAGGTCCGGCGCGTCTACGACGTGGGCGTGGCGGGCATCCACCGGCTCCTGCGCCGGCGCGAGGAGATTCAAGAGTGCCACGTGGCGGTGGTGGTGGCGGGCATGGAGGGGGCGCTCGCGAGCGCGCTGGGCGGCCTGGTGGGAATCCCCGTGGTGGCGGTGCCCACGTCGGTGGGCTACGGCGCGAACCTGAAGGGCATCTCCGCGCTGCTCGCGATGGTGAACTCGTGCGCCGCGAACGTGGCGACGGTGAACATCGACAACGGCTTTGGCGGCGGCTTCTACGCGGCGCTGATTTCGCGCACGAAGGGACGGCGCTGAGCCATGCGACGCATCCTCTACCTGGAGCCCGTGGGCGGCATCGCCGGGGACATGTTCCTGGCGGCCGGCATCGACCTGGGCGTGTCACCGGACGCGCTCACCCAGGCGCTCTCCGGCCTCAACGTCCCGGGCTGGAAGCTGGCGGTGTCGCGCGCGGTGCGCCACGCCATCAGCGGCACGCACCTGGACGTGGTGCTGGACGCGAAGGAGGCGCACCCGCACCGCGCCTACGCGGACATCCGCCAGCTCATCGAAGCGGCCACGACATTGCCGGAGCGCGCGAAGGCGCGGGCCCTGGCGGTGTTCCGCGCCATCGGTGAGGCCGAGGCGAAGGTGCACGGCGTCTCCATTGACGCCATCCACTTCCACGAGGTGGGCGCGGTGGACTCCATCGTGGACATCTGCGGCGCGGCGGTGGTGCTGGAGCTGTTGGGGGACCCGGAGGTGCACGCCGCGCCGCCGCCCCTGGGCAGCGGCACCATCCGCGTGGCCCACGGGCAGATGCCCATCCCCGTGCCCGCGACGCTGGAGCTGCTGCGCGACGTGCCGGTGCGCTTCGAAGGCGTGGGCGAGTTGACGACGCCCACGGGCGCGGCGCTCCTCAAGGTGCTGACGAAGATTGGCCACCCGCCGGACTTCATCGTGGAGAAGGTGGGCTACGGCGTGGGGACGAAGGACTTCCGCGACCGGCCCAACGTGCTGCGCGCGTCGCTGGGCCGCGTGGAGGCGCACGCCACCGAAGGGCTGTGGGTGGTGGAGGCGAACCTGGATGACGCCACGCCGCAGCTCCTGGGCCATCTGGTGGAGCGGCTCTTGGAGGTGGGCGCGAAGGACGCGTGGGTGGCCCCGGTGGTGATGAAGAAGGGGCGGCCGGCGCACCTCTTGGGCGCGCTGGTGGAGGGCGGGCTGCGCGAGGTGGTGGTGGACACGGTGTTGCGCGAGTCCACGTCGCTGGGCGTGCGCTACCACCGGGTGGAGCGCCACGCGCTGGAGCGCGACTGGGTGGACGTGGAGACGCCGTGGGGGAAGGTCCGCGTGAAGCGGGGCCTGCGCGACGGCCGGGTGCTCAACGCGCACCCGGAGTTCGACGACTGCGTCCGCGTGGCCCAGGCCGCAGGGGTGCCGGTGAAGCAGGTGATGGCCGCCGCGCTGGCGGCCCTCACGGCCTGAGCTTCGGAGCGGCTCCGGAGCGGCTTCGGGGGCTACATGGGCTGGGCGAGGGTCATGATGCCGAAGCTCGCGCCGCCGGGGTCGGCGACGACGGCGACGCGGCCGTAGGGCGAGTCCATCGGCGCCATCAGCACCTTGCCGCCCAGCCGGGCGACGGTGGCCGCGGCCTCGTCGGTGTTCTTCACGGAGAAGGTGCTCATGCAGTGCGGGGGCATGTCGGCGGGCGCCTTCATCACGCCGCCGACCTCCTTCCCGTGCCGCTTCAGGATCCAGTACTGCATGGACTCGTCGGGGATCTTCTCGGCGGTGAGCCCGAAGAGGGCGCAGAAGAAGTCGCGGGACTTCACGTCCTCGGGCGTCATCACCTCGTGCCACGCGGTGCTGCCGGGCTCGCTCACCAGGCCGGCGCCCGGGAACTGCTTCGGCTGCCACAGCCCGAAGGACACCCCGGTGGGGTCCTGACAGAAGGCCATGCGCCCCGCGTCCATCACGTCCATGGGGGCCATCAGCTCCCGGCCGCCCAGCTCCTTCACGCGGGCCAGGGCGCGGTCCACGTCCTCCACGCTGAAGTAGAGGTTCCACATCGGCGGGAAGGGCGCGTCCTTGGAGCGCTGCATCAGCGCCGCCACGTCGTGGCCCTTCTGCCGGGCCATCGTGTAGTAGCCCGTTTCCTCCGTCCCCACCTCGAACGTCCAGCCGAACAGCTCCCCGTAGAAGGCCTGCGCCTTCTCCCGGTCCCAGGCCATCAGGTCCACCCAGCACACCGTGCCGGCTTCATGCTGCGTCATCGTGGGCATGCGTCCGCTCCTCTGGAGAGAGAACCCGAAGGTGCTCGGGCGGCGCGGACCGTAACAGAGCCCTGGAAGGCAGCTGAACGGATTTTCAGTGCCGTGTCGCGTCAGCGCAGCGGCTGACGCAGGAGCCCCTGCGCGAAGGCATCCGTGTTGCCCGCCACCACACACACGGGCAACCCCTCCACCACGCCGCAGCGCGCGCCCGCGTCCAGGAAGGGGCGCAGGTGTTCGGGCAGCACCACATAGGCTGTGGCAGCGTCCAGCCCGTCGCGGGGCAGGCGCGCGTGGCAGTCCGCCTCCAGCGCCTGCGGCGTGCGGGAGGCGTAGCCGCTGTTGAAGGTGAGCTTCAGCCGGTACGCCTGATACGCCAGCGCGTTCACCAGTGGCTCGTCGTAGCGGCACACCCACTGCGCATGGGGCGGGAAGAGCGCCAGGTGCTGATAGGGCCCCTGGAGCGCGGCCCATTCCGGGGACTGGAGGCGCTGGAAGTGCACGGGCTTGAAGAGGGCGCTCTTGTCCTCGCGGCCGTCGTACGCCTGCACCGCCAGCGCCACCGTCAGCGCGGCCATGGCCACGGCGGGGACGGCGCGCCACAGGCGCACCACCGTCAGCACCGCGCCCACGACGAGCAGGTAGTGCAGCGGCCACACGAAGCGGCCGGAGGCGCGGAACGCGTTCGTCGCCTTCGCGAGCGGCGCGTACAGCGCGCCCAGGTCCGCCACCGGCTGCCCCAGCCACGTCACGCGCGAGGACAGCGCGTAGACGCCCATCAGCAGCACCACGAATGCCGCGGGCAGGACGCGGCGCCAGTCCACCGTGCGCGCTTCACGCGGGCGCAGAAGGACGCTCATCACCGCGAGCACGCAGAGCAGCAGCGCGCCCGCGCCCAGGTAGCCGAAGCCCTCGCCCTGACGGGGCCCCGCGGGCAGGTCCGGCAAGAGGCGCGACCAGCCCAGCGGGTTCACCAGCGTGGCCAGGTCCGAGGAGAACTCCCCGAAGCCCTCCGCGCCCAGCCCCTGTCCGCCGAAGTAGCCGAAGGCCGCGAACAGCAGCACGTCCAGCCCGATGATGCCCACGCACGCGCCCGCGACGCGCCCAAGGCCGAGTTTCCGGCTCCAGACGAGCCGCACCCCGAGCGCCAGCGTCAGCGGCACCAGCATGGCCACCCAGTACGGGTGCGTGCCCGCGGCGATGGCGTTGAAGAGGGCCGCGAGCCCCAGGCTCCGCGTCGCCGTGCGCGCGTCCGGCGTGTCGCGCAGGTGGAGCCACAGCAGGGCCACCAGCAGCCAGTGCGCGCACAGCGTGGGGTGGCTGAAGCGCGCCGCCATCACCGGCGACAGCGCCAGCAGCGTGCCGCCCAGCGCCACCGGCACCGCGCGCGGGGACACCGTCTCCACCAGCCGCGCGCCGAAGTACCCCATCAGCGCGTAGCACAGGCCCAGCCACGGCCCGGTGTACTGGAAGTCCGCGGGCAGCAGCGCGGAGAAGGGCTTGAGCAGGACGGCGGCCCACGGGTTGCCGTCGGTGAGCGCCACCGACGTGCCGTAGGGGAAGAAGTGGTTGGGCGCCGCGCCCAGCGGCAGCTGCCAGTCCGCGTTGCGGAAGAAGAGCCAGCCGAAGATGTGCGCGGCCCAGTCCTCGCGCATCATCCAGTCGATGCGCGTGGGCGGCAGCACCGCCCCGCCGCCCAGCCACAGGAACCAGCCCAGTCCTCCCAGCACCGCCAAGGCGCGCGCCACGATGAGGGCGCGGGGCGTGGAGGCGTGGGGCAGGGGCGTGGGGACCGGAGGGTTCGGGTTCAGCGACATGGACGGGATGGAGCCTCGCGGCAGGGGCGGCGACTGTAGGCGCCGGCTTCCGGGCCCCGCAACCGGACCCGGTCCCTACGGGCAGTAGCGCGAGTAGCGCAGGCCGCGCGTGACCTTGTCGGGACCGCCATCCGTGGGGGTATAGGTGATGTACGGGGAGCCCACCCGCACCACGCCGTGGTCAGCCACATGCAGCGCGGCGCCCACGGGGATGGCCACCCCGCCATCCGACGACTCCAACGGCACCCAGGGCGTGGCGCTCCCGCCATCCATCCCGGGCGTCAGCGCCCGCACGGACATGCGGCTGAACCGCCTGAACTCCTGGTCCTGCAAGAGCGCATGTGACGGGCCGTCATCCCCCATGTGCAGCGCGGGCGAGTAGCTCTGGAACGCGCCCATGAACTGCCGCTGCCACTCACCGCCGTCCTTCACCCACCACCAGGTGCCCGCGGCGTCGGAGCCCAGCACGTGCGGGCGCCCCCGCGCGTCCAACTGGAAATGGAAGCGCGGGCGCCCCGCCTCGGAGGGCACCTGCCAGTCCAGGGGCTCCACCGTCCAGGCGCCCGTCGCGTTCGTCGCGTACACGGGGGTGCTCCAGAAGGAACCCCTGCGGAGGAAGAGGATGTGGAGGTGGTCGGAGGCATCCACCGCCAGGTGCTCCAGCTCCCCCGCCCGCCCCAGCTCCGGCAGCGGGAAGGTGCGCCAACCCGCGGTGCCAGGACGAAGCCCGTAGACGTAGATCGTCCCCTGTTGGGGCAGGGTCTGCTGCATCAGCACGTGCAGCCCTCCCCACGCATCGAAGGCGAGCCCGGCGGGGATGCCTTGCAGCAGCGGGTACAGCTCCCACGTGCCTGACCGGTCATGCGTGTAATAGACCCAGTCATTCTGCGTGAAGAGGACGTGGGAGGCCCCCAGGGAGTCCCTCACCATGCGCAGGGGCTGGTAGCTCAACGCGTCGCCGATGCGCCGGGGCGCGTCGCCTGGATTCGTGCTGCCCACGTAGAGCCGCGAGGCCTTCACGTACGCGAAGTGGCCCACGCCCTTCGCATCGAAGAGGAACACCATCTCCGCGTTGTCCGCGCCCTCGTCCAGCAGGCGCGTCGTCCACCCCGGCTCCAGGCACTCGGGGTCGATGGGGCCCGCGTCCGTTGGCCCCGCGTCCGTTGGCCCCGCGTCCTCCGGTCCCGCGTCCTTCGTCCCCGCGTCCCCC